>CAJUJQ010000021.1 GCA_910586575.1 uncultured Clostridia bacterium
GCCCTTTTGGACGGGTTTCATGGTCATATGCACTATTTTTCCCTCCTGTGTCCTTTCCTATTATAACCGATTTTGCGCCACGCGGCAAGAGGGGCGGGGGAAGCGAACAGAAAAATTCGCATTAAAATTAGAAAGGATATGCGTCTTTTTCTTGACACCATGCACAAAAGGATATAAAATAAAGATGTAATACTACTTGTTATATTCCTGTGCCGTTCTGGAATAGCAACATAGGGTTACATGCAGCTTGAAAATTAAAAATCAGGAGGTGTTTCATTTTTGCCTGTCATTGAACGCATTATTATTGCTGTAGTCTGTTTGATTATTGGTGTGATCATCGGCTTTCTTTATAGAAAAAATGTCGCCGAGAAGGAAATCGGCAGTGCCGAGCAGGAAGCGACCCGAATCATCAACGATGCAATCAAATCTGGGGAAACCAAAAAACGTGAAGCCATCCTTGAGGCCAAGGACGAGATCCACAAATCCCGCACCGAGGCCGACCGGGAAATCAAGGAGCGGCGCAACGAGGTTCAGAAGCTTGAACGCCGTCTCAACCAGAAGGAAGAGACTCTCGACAAGAAGAATGACGCAGTAGAACGCAAGGGTGAGGAGCTGAACCGGCGGATTGCCGAGGTGCAGCAGTCTCAGGAAGAAGTCGGCAAGATCCGGGACGAGCAGCTGAGCGTGCTGGAACGGATTTCCGGCTTCACGCGCGAGGAAGCCAAGGACTACCTTGTGCAGTCGATTGAGCAGGAGGCGCAGCACGACGCCGCGCTGAAAATCCGCGAGATCAACGCCCGCCTCAAGGAAGATGCCGACCGGAGTGCCCGCGAGGTCATTACCATGGCCATCCAGCGGTGCGCCGCTGATCACGTCGCGGAAGCGACGGTATCGGTAGTACCGCTGCCGAATGACGAAATGAAGGGCCGTATCATTGGCCGTGAGGGGCGGAACATCCGCACGCTCGAAACGCTGACCGGGGTTGACCTGATCATCGACGACACGCCGGAGGCAATCACGCTTTCTTCGTTCGACCCGGTGCGCCGCGAGGTGGCGCGCATGGCGCTCGAAAAGCTGATTGTGGATGGCCGTATCCATCCGGCGCGCATTGAGGAAATGGTCGAGAAATCGCGGCGCGAAATCGATCAGATCATCAAGTCCGAGGGCGAGCGGGCCACTTTCGAGACTGGCATCCACGGGATCCATCCCGAGCTGGTCAAGCTGCTTGGCCGCCTGCGGTACCGTACCAGCTACGGACAGAATGTGCTGGTACACTCGATTGAGGTTGCACATGTAGCGGGTATCCTGGCTTCCGAGCTGGGGATTGACCCGGTTCCCGCGCGGCGGGCCGGGCTGCTGCACGATATCGGCAAGGCGGTTGACCATGAGGTCGAGGGCAGCCACGTGGATATCGGCGTAGACCTTGCTAAACGCTATAAAGAGTCGCACGCCATCGTGCATGCGATTGCGGCGCACCACGGGGATGTTGAGCCGGAAACGGTCGTTGCATGCCTGGTGCAGGCGGCGGACGCGATTTCGGCGGCAAGGCCGGGCGCGCGGCGTGAGAACCTTGAAAACTACATCAAGCGGTTGGAGAAGCTGGAGAATATTGCGAATACGACGCCGGGCGTTGCCAGCTCGTATGCCATCCAGGCTGGCCGCGAGATTCGGATTATTGTCAAGCCTGACCAGGTGTCGGATGACGCGATGGTACTGCTTTCCCGCGAGATTGCCAAGCATATTGAGGAAGAGCTGGATTATCCAGGCATGATTAAGGTCAGCATGCTCCGTGAGACACGGGCGGTTGAATACGCCAAGTAACACGCAAAAGGGAAGCGGGCTTTCGAGCCTGCTTCTTTTTTGCGCTTTATGGCAAAATAGACCTGTTCTGAAACCAGGGGGTGCGGGACGGTAAAAAATCGCGGCAGACTGTGCGCCCCTGGTTTTCAAACAGGTTTTATACAATAACGCTTGACAGACCGGGCAGCCATCGGTTAAACTGAGACAGCAAGGATAAAAACACGGCCCGGTTGGTAGTCCGGGCGCGGTGAAAGCCGTCAGTAACCCTCCTGCAAGCGCGCTACGCTTGGTCGTCCATTTCTTGCGAGAATCTTTTAGGAGGGTTTTCGCATGATCTATGCACGCATGACAGTCTTTTTTGAGGACCCGTTTTGGGTCGGCCTTTACGAGCGCGAGGACAGCGGGCAATATTCCGTCTGCAAGCTGGTTTTCGGCGCGGAGCCGAAAGATTATGAGGTCTGCGCCCGGCTGCTGCAATGCTGGCGCGGCCTGCGGTTCAGCCCGCCGATGGCGGTGACGATGCCGGAAGAACGGCGGATGAACCCGAAACGGCGTCAGCGCGAAATCCGCAATGCGCTTCAGGGAAGGGGCGCCGGAACCAAAGCGCAGCAGGCGCTTTCCCTTGCACACACGGAAGGGAAGGAAGCCAGGCGCAAAAAGACACGTGCAGAGCGGGAGGCGGAACAGGAACGCCGCTTTGCGCTCCGGCAGAGCAAGCGGAAAGAAAAGCACAAGGGCCGCTGAAGCGGCAGGGCGGCGGGCAATTTGCCTGCCGCCCGATTTTTTTTGAAAAGGGGCTTGACTCTCACACGATGTGAGATGTTATACTGAATATGAGCTCAGGAAAGACAACATATATGTTGAGGAGGAAACACTTATGCTGAAAATCGGAGATTTTTCCAAACTGTCCCGGATCAGTATACGGATGCTGCGGCACTATGACGAGGTAGGGCTGCTTCGCCCTGTAAAGACGAATACCTTTACTGGTTATCGCTACTACGGGGAGGATCAGCTGCTGGTTGCCGGGCGGATTGCTTCGCTGCGTGATATGGGCTTTGGCATGGCGGCAATTGCAAATATTATGCAGGAAGAGGATCAGAACCGCGTCCGTGAAGTGCTGGAACTGCATTGCAGGGAACTGCGTGGACAGGCCGCTGAGATCAGCGAAAAGCTCCGGTGCACAGAGCTGCAAATTGCGCGGCTCGGAAAGGATTACAACATGAATAATCATTATGAAGTGACTGTAAAGGAATTGCCTGCACGGTATGTCGCCAGTGTGCGGAGTGTACTGGAAAGCTATAATTATGAGGGACGCCTGTGGCATGTCCTGATGAGCGAAACCAAGGATCAGAACTTGCAGCCGGGCGATCCCTGCCTTGCGTTTGGGCTGTACCACGATTACGAATATAAGGAACGCGATGTGGATGTTGAAATCCAAATGACCGTTTCCGGGCGCTATCAGGATACCGAGCACGTGAGATTCAAGGAGGTACCGCCAGTATTGGTCGCATCTGCGGTGCACCACGGCAGCTATGAGGAAATTAACCGCGCAAATGTCGCCGTAATGGCTTGGATTGAGGAAAACGGCTATGAGATGGATGGACAGATGTTCAGCATTTATCACGTCAGCCCGCATGAGACACAGAACCCGGACGAGCTGGTGACCGAGGTGTGTTATCCGGTGCGCCGAAAGTAAGCTCGACACTGTTGAAATCTGCATTAGACCTGTTCGGAAACGATTGTTTCCGAACAGGTTTAATGTGTAAATGCTCTTACGGATGCACAAATTCGACTCATTTTTACAGTTCAGAAAGCAACTTGTATTTTTATATTCGGCAGACCCAAAATGATTTAATATATTGTGATATATGGAGACGAAATAATGGCTTTTGATTTTAAGAAAGTATATAAAGAATTTTATATGCCCAAGAACAAACCGGAGATTGTAAATGTCCCAACGGCAAATTACATTGCGGTAAGAGGAAGTGGGGATCCAAATGAAAAAGGCGGTGCATATCAACAGGCAATGAGTGTGCTATATGCCATTGCGTATACTCTGAAAATGAGTTATAAAACAGATTACAAAATCAACGGATTCTTTGAGTACGTTGTTCCGCCGCTTGAGGGGTTTTGGTGGCAGGATGATGTTACCGGGGTGAAATATACGGATAAATCTGCATTCAAATGGCTTTCAGTCATTCGCTTGCCGGATTTTGTATCTCAACAGGATTTTGACTGGGCAGCAGCTACAGCAGCTAAAAAGAAAAATTTGGATTGCTCATCAGCTGAATATCTGATTGTGGAGGAGGGGTTATGTGTTCAAATGATGCATTTTGGGCCTTTCGATGATGAGCCGGCAACCATTGCTTTAATGGATGCTTACCTGGAGCGGGTTGGATATATCAATGATATTGGAAACAACAGGCTGCACCACGAAATCTATTTGTCAGACGCGAGAAAAGTTCCACCCGAGAAGTGGAAAACCGTCATCAGGCATCCAATCAGGAAAGTATAATCCATCGGCAGTGCGGTCGCTTATTTTGTGGGTGATTCTCTATGGAACGGAGCTGCTTTTGAGAACGGCCCCGTTTTCATTTAACACTTGGTTCTGAAAGAAAAAGAGCTTGCAAATAGTGAATGAGGAAAAATTTCTTGACTTTCACAGTATAAATGCTATAATTATAGACAAGAATAAATTTATCTAATTTTACCAGAGTACAGGAACAGGAGGAAAGAGTTATGCCGAATTTGAAGGGCACGAAAACCGAAGCGAACCTGATGGCAGCCTTTGCGGGCGAATCCCAGGCACGGAATAAGTACACCTACTACGCAAGCAAAGCCAAAAAGGAAGGCTATGTCCAGATTGCACAGATTTTCGAGGAAACCGCACACAATGAGATGGAGCACGCCAAGATGTGGTTCAAGCTGCTGCATGACGGTGTCCCGGCGACTGCCGCCAATCTGAAGGACGCTGCCGACGGCGAGAATTATGAATGGACGGACATGTATAAGACCTTTGCGGAGGAAGCGAAGGCCGAGGGCTTCCGCGAGATTGCCGCGCTATTTGAGGGCGTCGGCAGGATCGAAAAGGAGCATGAGGAGCGCTACCGTAAGCTGCTGGCCAACCTGGAGGGCGGCCTGGTATTCTCCCGTGACGGCGATATGATCTGGCAGTGCCAGAACTGCGGCCACATCCACATTGGCAAGGCGGCGCCCGGGGTTTGCCCGGTTTGTGCGCATCCGCAGGCTTATTTTGCAATCAAGGCAGAAAATTATTGATAAATAAATGGTTCCCGACCCCAAAGCGTGCTGCGGGGAAGGCAACGGTAATCTCAATCTGATATCAAAGGTTCACCTGAGGTAAAAGACAGCGGTCATAAATTGATGTCTATAAAAGCGTCTTGTATTTCAGTGCAGGGCGCTTTTACTGTATTCTGAATGGAAAGGGGTGATATGAAAGGAGTATTTGACAGTCTCAGGCATACAAGCCAAAATGATGTACACAAGAAAATAGATAAAAGGAGTATATGGGAAATGAAAAAACGCGTTTTTGCAGCGCTTTTGGCTGCATTTATGCTCCTGCTGAGCGGCTGCGGGGCAGAGGATACCAACGCCGATACACCGGCGGATGATGCACCGGCAGCAGGACAAGAGGACTCCGCGAAACCGGAGGAAGCGCCGGATGCTTCCGTCCCGGCGGAGGCGGGCTACGAGGATGGCTTTGTAACCCGCGTCGCGTCCCTTTCGGGGCCTACCTCGATGGGGCTTTCGTTGCTGATGATCTCGGAGAATGCGCATTACGATTTTCAGGTTTATACGGCGGCAAATGAAATTGTGCCGCTGCTTGCAAAAGGAGAGGTAGACGCGGCGCTGATTCCTGCCAACCTTGCGGCGAATGTCAGCAAGCAGACCGACGGCGCTGTAAAGGTGTTGAACATTAACACACTGGGCGTGTTGGAGGTGCTTGCGCCGGCGGCGCTGACGGTGGAAAGCATTTCCGCTTTACAGGACAGAACCGTCTATCTTGCGGCAACCGGCAAGGGCGCAACGCCCGAATACGCGGCCCGTTCGCTGATTCAGGCGGCAGGCGTGGAGAATGTCAATCTGGATTTCTCCAACCCGGAACCGGCAAATGTTGTTGCCGCGCTGGCTGCGAACCCGGAAGCAATCGCCATCCTGCCGCAGCCCTTTGCGACAGTAGCGGCGCAGCAGAATGAAGGGTTGGAAATCAAGCTCAGCCTGAGTGACGAATGGGCGAAGCTGATGGGCGGCGGAAGCCAGCTCGTGACCGGCGTGACCGTTGTCCGCGCGGATTATCTGGCAAGCCATCCGGCGGCAGCGGCGCAGTTTGCGCTTGACCAGGCGGCGTCGGTTGCGTCTGTGAACGCGGATCCCGAAGCTGCGGGCGCGGCGATCGAAACGCTTGGCATTGTCAAGGCACCGATTGCACAGAAGGCGATCCCACGCTGCAATCTGGTCTGCATTACGGGTGACAAGATGCAGCAGGCGCTGGAAGCATATCTGCAAACCCTATATGATTTTGATCCGGCAGTCATTGGCGGGGAAATGCCTTCAGAAGATTTTTATCAGAAATAAGAAGCGGTATTCTGTGCAAAAGGTTATAAGCCTTTGAATGCTGTGCTTTCACATACCAGCCAGGCTGTCAGATGAATGATAGTCTGGCTGGTTTATTTTTGTTTTTGCCGCTGTTCAAGCGCCCGCATTTATGGTATACTGAAACAGAACCCCGGCCATCCGGGAGCAAACGGAGGGAAAATCATGATTCGATATGGCTTTATCCGTACAAAAGAAGAGATTAAGTTCCTGATTCTTTACGCGCTGGGCTTTCTCACCGAGCCGGTCAACTTTGATGCGGTGGTGGATATCTGCACCTGGTGTGACGACGGCTTCGGCTATTTTGAGCTGAGTGAGGCTTTCCATGAATTGGTGGATACAGGCCATCTTAACGAGCGCCAAACCGCCGGGGAAGCCGTATATCTTATC
Source organism: uncultured Clostridia bacterium (assembly GCA_910586575.1). Classification (GTDB taxonomy): domain Bacteria; phylum Bacillota; class Clostridia; order Oscillospirales; family Butyricicoccaceae; genus QXXE01. The sequence goes on from CAJUJQ010000021.1 coordinate 6,805, forward strand.
ACGGAGCGGGGACGAGAAGCCGCCGCTGTGTTTGAGAAAAATTTACCCTTTACCGTCCGCGAAGCCGCGCAGAAGTCGGCGCTGCGGGTTGTGCGCAAGCAGCGTCGCGACGCGGCAATCTATACGGCGGTGAAGGGATTCGCCGAGAATGATTTGATTGTGACACTGTCAATGGAGGAGGTTTTTTCTCTCCATATGCACGTGGTCAGCCGCGCGCAGGCGGCTCTTTTGGAAAAAAATTTCAAGAAGAACGCGGAAAAGATGTACCAAACCATCCTGAATGCGTTGATTGAGGACGACCCGGAAATCGAGGGGGGAAACGCATGATTCACGACAAACGCCTTGACGGCGGCAACGGTTTCGACTGGGGAAGAACCTCCGAAGAATATGCAAAATACCGGGATATTTACCCGCCGGCGTTCTGGAAGCCGCTGCTGGAGGCAGGGCTTTTCCAGAAGGGGATGCGCGTACTGGATATCGGCACGGGGACGGGCGTACTGCCGCGCGCGCTCTGCAAATACGGCGCGGAATTTGTCGGAACCGATATTTCGGCGGAACAGGTTGCGCAGGCGCGGCGGCTTTCCGAGGGGATGCCCATTACCTATTACGTCTGTCCTGCGGAGCAGCTCGATTTTCCGGCGGCTTCCTTTGACACTATCACGGCTTGCCAGTGCTTTTTCTACTTCGACCACAGCGTGGTTGTCCCGCTGCTGGCGCGGCTGCTCAAGCCGGGCGGACGGTTGGCGGTTACATACCTGTCCTGGCTTCCGGAGGAGGATCCGATTGCCGGGGCAAGTGAGCAGTTGGTGCTGCGCCATAACCCGGCCTGGACCGGGGGTGGGGAGTACCGCCGCCCGGTGTCGCTTCCCGAGATCATCGACCGGTATTTTATCCGGGTGCAAGAGGAACAGTTTGACCTGCCGCTCTCGTTTACACGGGAAAGCTGGGCGGGGCGGATCCATGCCTGCCGTGGGGTCGGCGCGTCCCTGCCGCCCGAGGCGCTTGCCAGGTTTGAGGAAAAGCATCGCGCGCTGTTGGAGGAAATCGCCCCGGAACGTTTTAACATCCTGCACTATGCTGCATACGCAATTCTTCATGTCCGGGAAACGCCCGATATCGGGAATTGGCCGGAATCATATTGATCGTCTGTGCCATCCCGGACAGGGGCGGGGCAGGCGGCTTTGTTGCCGCCAGGCAGTCCAAAGCTTGTTTATGCCTAAAATGCTAATAATTTCCAATCCAAAGAATTTTTGAACTTTTTTTGAAGAACTTATGAAGAAAATTTTAAGAATAAGATACAAGTTGGAAACATTTTTGGATTACCTTTCTGTATGGGTCGGAATCTGTTATACTATACGTTAGCGGGCACGCCGCCCACATGTTGACAATCCTGGGTGGGGCGTGTATACTTAACTGTACTAGCACAAACCATACAGTCTAAACGGAGGAAGAGACATGAAAAAGAAAACCCCGAATCAGGGTCAGATAGAGAATAACAAACCGTCCGAAGCAGCCGGGACTGCGGTCGCGGAAGCGCCGGAGCCTGCGGAAGCCCCGGCAGCACCCGAGACGCAGGCGGCAGCGGAAGGGGCGTTGCCCCCCATCGAGCCGCTGATCCGAAACAAATACGCCGACCGGATGAACAGCAAAAGGAAGCTGCCCATGCCCGCCAAAATCGCGCTCGGCGTTGTGGCGGCGGCAGTGCTGGGCGGCGGCGGTTATTTTGCGTATACCAAGATGAACAATCCATCGGAAATTGTTTCGGAGGATACGGCGTTTTCCGCGCTGGGCTTTTTGGAAACCTACGTCGAAGGGTACGGCCAGACTGCGGCCAAGCGGAGCGAGGATCTCGGCAAGGATATCAAAGGGACAGTGACCGAAGTGCTGGTATCCCCGGGGGATGAGGTTAAAACGGGGGACATCCTGCTTAAAATTGACGCGGACGAAACCCGCAAGGAGCTTGACGAAGCGATGGAGGCACAGGAGGATGCCCGCAAGGGGATTGACGATGCACAGCGGAACCTCCGCAGTGCGGGGGAAAAGGCGTCCGCGCTGACCGTAACCGCCCCGTTTGAGGGCAAGCTGATTCCGCCGGGGCAGGAAAGCAGCGGCGAAGAGGGCGAGAAAACCGCCGTCAGCGAGCTGCGGGTGCAGCCCGGGGACGACTTGGATTCCGGTACAATCATCGGTACCCTGGTAGATGACAGTATCCTACATGTACCGCTGTATTACAGCTATGCTTACATAGACCGGATTCAGGAGGGGATGCCCGCAACCGTTTCGGTGGCATACACCATGACCTCTGTGCCTGCGACCGTGGAAAAGGTGGAAAAAATCGAGCGTATTTCGCCGGATGGCACAAAAACCTTCCGCGTCACGCTTTCTTTTGAGAATCCGGGCACCCTGACCAAGGATATGGATGCCATTGGAACAATCATGCTGGATGGCGACATGGTTGTACCGGCGGATACCGGCAAAATTGAGTACAACCGGGAAAAGGCGATCGTCCTGGAAAGCGGCGGCACGGTAACCTCTGTGGACGGCTTGAGCTATTACCGCTTTACAGAAGGGCAGGTTATCCTCCGCATGAGCAACCCTGACGTGACCGACGCGGTAGAAAGCGCCAGGGCGGCGGTAGAAAGCCAGCAAAAAATGTATGAGCAGAAAGAGGAACGCGTCGCCGAGCTGCAAAAGCTGCTTGAGGAAGCGACCCTGACTTCACCGATTGATGGGATTGTGATTGATGTTGCGGCGACCGAGGGCGAAAAGGTTGACGGCACGCGGTCGGTCTGCACGGTTGCAGACCTGAGCAGCATCGTAGTCAACGCAACGATTCCCGAGCTGGATATCGATAAGGTAGAAGTCGGCCAGCCGGTGCAGCTGTCCATGGATTCCGGGGACATGTTCACTGGTTCCGTTTCAAGCGTATCCATGAAGGCGGAAACCACCGAGGGCAGCCGGGGCGGCAGCTCCATCAATTTCCCGATTGTGATTGCGGTGGACGAAAGCCCGGAACAGACGCTGTCTCCCAACCGTTCGCTGGAATTCAAGATTACCACGGCAACCCGTGAGGATTGTGTCACGGTGCCTTCTTCGGCAGTCGTTTACACGGCGGACGGCGCGGCGGTCTACGCCAAGCCTGCTGAAGGGCAGGAATTTGAGAATGCTGTCCCCGCCCCGGAAGGGAGCGAGGTACCCGAGGGCTTTGTGCTCGTCCCGATTGAGACGGGTATCAGCGATTCGGAAAACACCGAGGTTGTTTCCGGCATCGGCGAAGGGGTTGAGGTATTCCTGGCAGCGCCGCAGGATGCTTACGCACAGTATGAGCAGCAAATGGCTGTGGCCTCGGCTGGCTAAGGGGGCGTAACGGCACATGTTTTGGAAACGGAAACCCGCCGCGCCGCCGCCCGCCCCGGCTGCGGATAACAGCCTGTTGGTGGATGTGCGGCGGCTGAGCAAGATTTACAACGAGGGCAAGGAGAACGAGGTGCGTGCGCTGGACGACATTTCGCTTGCCGTGCCGTGGGGGGAGTTCCTGTGCATTTTGGGGCAATCCGGCTCCGGCAAGTCTACGCTGATGAATATTCTCGGCTGTCTGGATATCCCGACGTATGGGACTTATTATCTGGACGGGCAGGCGGTCAGCGAGTTGCCGCCCTCCACGCTGTCCGCCATTCGGAACCGGGAAATCGGCTTCATTTTTCAGGGATTTAACTTGATTCCGGCGCTGACCGCGCTGGAAAATGTCGAGCTGCCGCTGATTTACCGCGGGATGCCCATCGGGGAGCGGCGCGCGCTGGCAAAGGATGCGCTGGAAGCGGTTGGGCTGGGCAAGCGCATGACGCACCGCCCGGCGGAAATGTCCGGCGGCCAGCAGCAGCGTGTCGCAATCGCGCGGGCGGTTGCGGCCAAGCCGCCGATTATCATGGCCGACGAGCCGACCGGCAACCTGGATTCCGGCTCGGGACGGGAAATCATGGAGCAGCTCACCGCGCTCAACCGGCAGGGGACTTCGATTATTTTGATTACGCATGATAATAAGCTTGCCGAGATGGCGCGCCGTATTGTGACCATTTCGGACGGACACATTATTTCCGACCGCGCGGGAAAGGGGGCCGTGCAATGAACTTTACTCAAACCTTTTCGATGGCAATCAAATCTGTGCTGTCCAACAAAATCCGTTCGCTGCTGACGATGCTGGGCATCATTATTGGTGTGGCAACCGTCATTATCCTGGTCGCCAGCGCGCAGGCGGAGCAGAAATATACCCGCCTTCAGCTGGAAGCGATGGGCGCAAACCGCATTCAGGTCGGCTGCGATACCAATAACCGCAGGCTGGAAGATGAAATCATCGAATATTGCAAAAATCAGGTCGGCAAAACGCTGTCTGCCTTCGGGCAGTATATGTATGCCTGGGATTTGACGCTGAAATACCGCAGCAAAGAGATGAGCATGGACAGCGGCGGCAGCGGCTACTTTGTCGAAGGGGATTATTCGGCTGCGACCGGGCGCTATATCTCGATCGGCCGCGACCTTACGGACGCGGATAACCGGAATCAGTCCCGGGTCTGTGTGATTGGCGACGCGGTGCGCAAATATTTTTTCGGCGCGATGAGCCCGCTCAATCAGTCTATCAAAATCAACGGGCAGAGCTTCACGGTAGTCGGGGTTTATTCCCCGCTTTATGGCGGCAAGCTGAATACAGACGACCAGATTATTTGTATCCCCGTGTCGCTCCAACAGCGCGTGATGAACTATTATTATTACAGCAGCCCAAACTTTGCCATGACGGCAATCGACCGGAAGTCGTCGGACAAATTTTGTGAGGATATCAAGGCACGCTTTGAGCAGCGGTTCAATGACAGCAACGGGTATTTTTACGCGGAGTCTATTGGCCAGGCACAGGATCAGATGGAGCAGGAACAGAACAAGGAATCCGCGAAAACGGCGGGGATTGCGGCAATTTCACTGCTGGTCGGCGGTATCGGCATTATGAATATCATGCTGGTCACCGTGACCGAACGCACGCGGGAAATCGGTATCCGCATGGCGATTGGCGCGCGCAAACGGGATATTATCAGCCAATTCCTGATTGAATCGGCGGTTATTTCCTGCATGGGCGGGCTGATCGGGATTTTCTTTGGCTTCATCGGCTCGGCCATCTGGGGAAACATGATGTTCGGCAGTATGGTGAACAGCCCCTGGATGCCGGTGGTTGATACCTTTCTGGTAACGCCGAGCTTTGGCCTGGTGGTCGGGGCATTCCTGTTTTCGGCGCTGCTGGGCGTCCTGTTCGGCCTGTACCCGGCGAATAAGGCGGCTTCCATGCAGCCGGTTGACGCGCTGCGTACCCAATAAATGCACCTGTTCCACGTTTTTTGTTCTTTTGGGAGGAAAGCATACATGAAAAGAAGAATCCTGTCTATACTGCTGGCCGTTGCGCTGCTGGCGTCAAGCGCGTCCGCAAGCTTCTCCGATATTGAAGACAGCTATACTCAGCAAGCGGCAAGCGCGCTGGCCAGTATGGGCATTATCACCGGCAACGGGCGCGGCGAATATGAGCCGGACCGGCTGCTCAGCCGCGCGGAGTTTACCCGCCTTGCGGTCGGCTCGCTGGGGGTAAAGAATGTTGACAACTACAGCAGCTATACTATTTTCCCCGATGTGCCTGCGGGTCATTGGGCGTCCGGCTGGGTCAACGCGGCGGTGCGGCACCCCGATTTTGAGAAAAACCCGATTATCCGCGGCCTTGGGAACGGCACATTTGGCCCCAACAACCCAACAACACTGGGCGAGGCGTGCACTATGGCGCTGCGTATGCTGGGCTATGAACAGAAGGATATCGGCCCATTTTGGCCAAACGACTACGTTGCGAAGGCGAACGCGCTCGGCCTTCTTGCAAATATCACGGTTACAAACCCATATACTGCGATTACACGCGGGGATGCCGCGATTTTATTCCGGAATACGCTGACGACGGATGATAAGGAAGGCAAATCTATCCTGACCCGGTTTACAGGGAATGAAATTAAAAAAGACGTTATTTTGCTTGCGACCAGCGATACGGATTCTTCACTGAACGCCAGCCAGGTCACGTATTATACGAACCCGAAGGCAACGGAAGAATATCCGACCGATGAAGAGGGCAACCCCACCGAGAAAAAGGTGGAAATCAAGAAGCTTGTCGGTGTAATCGACCCGTCGGTTGTCGGTTCACACGGTATCCTGATTTTGGATAAAGACGACCAAGAGAGTGTGGTGGGCTTTCTGCCCGACCAGCGCACAACACGGCATATCACCCTGGAACGCATCGAGCCGGAAGGGCTGCTCGCCAATGACGGCACAGGCTTCATTTACATCCCACGGCATACACCGCTGGTTGTGCACGGGAATATCTACTCGTATGGCGAGGGCTGGACAGAGCTGGACGAAGGCGGCGTAATTGATATTCATTATGACGCAAACGGCGTGGTTCAGGTTATTTCCGCAAGTGCGGAGCACTTGAATTTCCCGGTTGTGATTATCGGCATCAACGGCACGGAAAAGAGTATCCCCTCCGGCTATAAGCTGGAGCTGGACGGCAAGCGGCTCCGCGCAGCCGACAAACTGGAGTTGTACGATGTAATCCTGCTTGACAGCGACAACCGCACCGCGCTTGTCAGCCGGAACCGGATTACAGGCCGCTTTGACGAGGCGTCCCCGTCCTTCCGCTATCCGGAATGGATTCAAGTGCTGAACGCTAAATTTGACATCCCGGAGAACTTCGCCACCAGCTTTAAGCAGATGGACCCCGGCGACCAGATTACATTGCTTTTCGATACCTATGGACGCATTGTCGGCGTGACCGCCGACCCGCGGGCGGCGGCTGCCACCAATATGGAAGGTGTTGTAACCGCCTGTACGGATGATGATGTTACAGTCCGGCTGTTCAACGGTGTTTCGATTTCCGGCAAGATTGCAATCCGTTTGGAAGAGGACGAGTTCGGTGAGATGATTGAAGTACACGGCCTGGAAAAAGTTGCTGTCGGGCAGCAAGTCCGCATCAGCCAGAACAACGACCCGGAAGGTACGCTGAATGTCATCCGTGTCCGCACAAATCCGAGCAAAATGAAGGATGTCGGCAACTGGGATATCAAAAATCGCCTGCTCGGCTTCCGGACGGTTTCCAAGAATGTACAGGTATTTGAACAGGTGGATACATCGGTGCCGCTGCTTCAGATTTCTGAGCATGATATTGATATGGAAATTGTACCCGAGAACCAGATTATTACCTTTAAGGAAAATACTGCGGGAGTGGTCACCGCTATCACGCTGCGGGATGTCACCGGTGAAAGCTGGATTTACGGCCGTGTGAAGGATACGAAAATTGAGGTTGTGGAAACCCATGTTGACCCGATTACCGGTGAAGTATACAATAATACAGTGTATGATTACCGCGTAGAGCTGACAACGTTAGAGGATGGTAAGAGCGTTACGAAGGAATTCCTGCTTAACCATTCACTGGGGAAGAAGCTCGACCGGAACCAGATCATTGGCCTGCCTGCTTCGGCGATGCACAACCAGACCCGCGTGACCCTTTCGGCGCAGGAGCTGGAAAACCTGGGAAAGGTTACGCTGAACGAATTTGACGGCTACAGCGGGGTCAAGACCAAGCACGGCTATTACCCGATTGACGACGACGTACCGGTATATCAGAGAAGGTTTGAGAGATGTATCACACTCCGGCAGGCAAAGGCAAGCTACTCCGCCTTTGAGCTTTACGCCGATAAACCGGTTGACCAGGGCGGAAAGGTCCGTGTAATTGTGGTATAATCTTGATTTCATTCCTCCACCTCGTATAAAACACCGCACATAAAAAGAGCGCCCGCGGGCGCTCTTTTTATGTGCTCTTAGGCTGTTTGGGGCGGGACGGGCAGTTCCCTGGAAAGGACAAGCATCGCTCGGGACTTTCCAACCGTTTCTATCAGGCAAAGCTCTCCGTCCGCGATACAGCAGGCCAGTGAGGTTTCCTGCTCATCGGAACGCGGATACAGCGAATGGAAGTGGTGCAGCTGCGCCGGGTCAATCCCGAAAGCGTCCAGTGCCTTTGTACCGTTGGGGTGCCATGTAAAGTGCCAGCCCGCGTCGGCCAGCAAATCCTCCGCAATATCGGAGGGACGCCCAAGCAGCGCGTCGCAGACTGACGCCAGCAGGAATTCGGACAGCGGCCAATCTGCCTGCCAGGCGGACAGCGGGTCGGTTTCCCGGTTCCATTCGACGGTTGGCTCGTCCGCCGCGAGGGCGTCCGTGCGGATGCCGTAGGTAATCACGCCGCAGTCATCGCGGCCAATGAGCAGGCGGTCGGGCAGCAGCTTGGGCCACTGCGTGTGGGGGAGCTGGCTGAATTCATACAGGCTGATTTCGCGTCCGTCCTCCGGCGGGCATTCAATCCAATCATCAAGATCGGAGTCGATTTGCCCGTCCATTTCCCCGTACAGCGTACCGTACCAGCGCGGCTCGGTCCACAGGTCAATGCCGTGCAGCAGGGGATTGCCAGCCGCGGTTTTCAGAAATTCCAGCAAGCGTCCGGGGAGCGGCGCGCCGGGGGCGGCTTCAAAGCCCTCGAACTTTTCGGCTTCGCCAGGGTCGCCCGCAAAACCCAGAAACTGCACCAGCTCGGGCGCGGAAATTTTGTAGATTACTGGCATTCAGATTCCTCCGGAAGGGGTACTCGATCCAGTTCGGCAGGATCGGCAGGGATATTTTTCAGCACAAAATCGACCAGCTGCTCGGTTGCGTCCGGATGTGCGGTCATAGCCATAACCTCCCGGATTTGGTCAATCCGTCCCGGGTTCTTGAACAGGTTATAAACGGCTTCATCAACCGGGAATGTCTTGGTGACCGCCAGCGCCATGCCGTTGTTGAGCAGGAATTCGACGTTCCGCTCTTCGTGGCCGGGGATGGGGTCAACCAACAGCATCGGCAGATGCCGTGCCAGCGCTTCGGAAACGGTCAGCCCGCCCGGCTTGGTGATAATGCAGTCGGACGCGCTCATCATCACGTCAACATTATCGACAAAGCCATACGGATGAATGGTGCAGGGGCCTTCGTATTCCTCCATCTGGCTGAGGAGCTGGTTGTATCCCTTTTTGTTGTTGCCGCAGACCACCAGCAGCTGGAAGGGGATTTTAATCAGTGAAAGCCGCTCAATCGTTTTCCGGTTGTTGGCATAGCCCATACTGCCGCCCATCATCAGGATGGTGGGGCGGGCGGGGTCGATGCAGAGCACGGCGGCGGCTTCCTCGCGCGGAACCGGCAAATTGAACTTGGGATGTACCGGAATGCCGAGGGGCAGCAGGCGGCTGCGCTCCACGCCGCGCTGGACACAGCGGTGAATCAGCAGCTCGCTTGCAATGATAATATATTCAATGCGCGGCACATCCTCCCAGAACGGGTGCAGGGTGTAATCGGTGCAGATGCCGTAGGCGGGGACGCTGACCAGGTCGCGGCGTTTCAGTTCATCCACCAGCTGGGCGGCAAAAATATGGGTGCAGACAATCGCGTCCGGCGCGAAATCGTCAATACAGCGGGCGAATTTCTTCGCGCCGAGGTCGTTAATAAGGTTGATAAGCTGGAACGCGCCGTTCCAATAGCTTTGCCCATGGTTTTCCGCGAGCGAATAGAACAGGCGGTACAGCTCCTTGGTATGCTTGGAGGAAAACAGGTAGCCTTTATCGATCGTTTCCTTAATAAAGCGGTTGATGACCTCATATACATCGATGGTTTCAACCACAGCGCCACGTTCCTTGAGCAGGTCGGAGACCGCCTTGGCAGTCGCGTGATGTCCGAACCCGGCGGTTACGGATAACAGCAATACCCGCATGGTTTCATCTCCTTTGTCTTTTGCAGATAGGTTCGCCATGCCTGCGCGCGGGGGACGCAGGCTGATCGAACCAACATTCCTATTTTAGCAGTTTTTAGCATGAATGGCAAGGAAGATTTTGGCGAAATAGCACATTTCCGCATTATCCCAAAAAATATGATTGTTTTTGCACGCTGTTTGTGATAAGATGATAAGTGCTGTAAAAAGCGCGGGGCAGCCAGCCCCGCGCGGACGTTTGAAAGCGCCGCCGCTCACTGCGGCAGGGTGTTGTGATAGGCCGTGATGACCTTTTCTTCCAGCTCGGCGCGCAGCCCCGGACCGATGGGATGGACGATATCACGGTATTTGCCGTCCGGCATCCGGCGGGAGGGCATTGCCAGGAACAGGCGGTCCTGCCCGTCGATGATTTTGATATCGTGCACGGCAAACACATTGTCGAAGGTGACAGAAACCAGCGCCTTCAGCCTGCCGACCTCCTGAAGATGTCGGAATTTGATGTCGGTAATTTCCATAATTTGCAGCTCCTTTGAAAAAATGTCGTTTCGTCGGGTTGACGATGGGGCAATACGGTATTTTTGCGCAGCGGAAAGCTTTGCGCCGGAAATTTGTGGTATTGCCTTTATATTTTGAACCGTATGACATATAATAATACCAACGATTTCAGAAAATTTCTTCTTTTGGAGGCATCTGACAAAATGGGCATATCCATTCAGCACTTTATTCAGGAAAAAAGGACGATCCATTTGATTGGTATCGGCGGGGTTTCGATGAGTGCCCTTGCCGAGCTGCTGCTCAGCCACGGGGTCCCCGTGACCGGTTCCGACCGGCAGGAAAGCGAGGTCACCATACAGCTGGAAAAGGCGGGCGCGCATATCACCTACGCGCACCTTCCGGAAAACGTAAACGGCGCGGGGCTGGTTATCCGCACTGCCGCCGTGCACGATGATAATTTAGAGGTCATCCGCGCGCGGGAAATCGGTATCCCGGTGATTGAGCGCGCCGAAGCGTGGGGATCGCTGATGACCGACTACCGGGATGTGGTCTGCTTCTCGGGTACGCACGGGAAAACAACCTCCACCTCTATGATGACAATGATTACCATGCACGCGGGGCTTGACCCAACCGTCATGGTTGGCAGCCATTTGCCGGTGATTAACGGTACGCTGCGCATCGGCGCACACAATTGCTTTGTGGCCGAAGCCTGCGAATACTGTAATTCCTTCCTCAGCTTCCGTCCGACGGTTGCGGTTGTCCTGAACGTGGAAGAGGATCACCTGGATTTTTTCCACGACATTGACGATATTATTTCCTCTTTCCGGAAATTCTGCGCGCTGGTGCCCGAAAACGGCATGGTTGTCGCGAATGCGGACGACCCGAACACCGTCCGTTCGGTGCGCAACGCACAGCGGGTTGTCACCTTTGGGCTGTCGGAGCGCGCTGATGTCCGCGCGGTGGATATTTCTTCCCAAAACGGGTTTTATAAGTTTACGGTTCTGGTGCGCGACCAGTTTTACGCGGATGTGCAGCTTTCAGTGCCGGGGCGGCACAATATGCTCAATGCGCTGGCCTGCTGCGCAGCGGCGGATTTCCTGGGAATCCCAGGGGATGCAGCCGCCGACGGCCTGAACTGCTTTACCGGTTCTTCCCGTCGGTTCCAGGTGATGGGGCGCACCGAAAAGGGCGCGCTGGTCGTCGATGACTATGCCCATCACCCCAGCGAAATGCGCGCAACCCTTGACGCGGCGCGCCAGATGGGCTTCCGCCGCATTTTCTGCGCCTTTCAGCCGCACACCTATACGCGGACAAAAGCGCTGCTGAAAGACTTCGCCAGGGAACTTTCAACCTGTGACCAGGCGGTGCTCGCGCCAATTTTCGCGGCACGGGAGAAAAATACCATCGGCATTCATTCCGAGGATCTTGCGGCATTGGTGCCGCGGGCGGTTACGTTTCAGAAGTTTGCGGATATTGCGGAATATCTGGGCAGGCGCGCCGGGGAAGGTGATTTAATCCTGACCATGGGGGCGGGAAACATCAATACGGTGTGTGATCTGCTGGTTCAGCACTGATACGGGAACTCCAAAGGGCCGGGGCCTGCTCGCGGGCTTCGGCTTTTCTGGCGCGCCCCGCGGTTCCGCCGAATGGCGCGAAGATAATAGACCTGTTTGATAGGACAGCGAAGGTGAAGGAATGCGAAAATCAATGTTTATGATTACGGCTGCAGGAATACTCTGGGGGCTGTTGACCTTATTTTTTCGGTATTTTACCGGGCTTGGCATGGATGCTATGCAGGCTGTCTGCGTCCGGAACGGCGCGGCGGCACTGCTGATGGTGCTGTATCTTGCGGTGCGCAGGCCGGAAAAGCTGCGGCTCAAACGGCTGCGGCATTTGGGCTATTTTATCGGTACGGGGATGATTAGCCTTGCTTTTTTCAATGTTTGTTATTTTATCTGCATCGACCTTGCGGGGGTTTCGGTGGCGGCTTTGCTGCTGTATACCTCACCGGCATTTGTCATGGTGCTTTCGGCGATATTGTTCGGCGAAAGCGTGAGTGCGCGCAGGGCGGCGGCGCTTGGCCTGACTATTTTGGGCTGTGCGTGCGTGACGGGCGCTTTCGGCGGCGGCGCTGCGGTCGGTTGGAAGGCGGCTGCGATCGGGCTTTGCTCCGGGCTGGGATATGCGCTGTATACCATTTTCGGCAAGTTTGCGCTGCGCGACTATACCTCGGAAACGATTACAGCCTATACGGTGCTGTTTGCTGCCATCGGCACGCTGCCGTTTAGCTGCCCGATGGAAATGGCGTCAATGATAAACACGCCCGCAGCCGTTATGTTATGTATCGCAAGCGGGCTGTTTTGTACGGTTGCGCCTTATTTGCTGTATACCAAAGGGCTGGAGGGCGTCGAGTCCGGGCAGGCGGCGATTCTGGCGACGGTCGAGCCGGTTGTTGCGGCGCTGGTCGGCATCCTGGTTTTCCGGGAACCGGTGACCGTTGGCAAGCTGTTGGGTATCATCCTGATTCTTGCTGCAATCGTCCTGATGAGCGCCAAGGAAAGGGCGGGGCAAAAGGCTGTTCGTACTTCATAGACCATAAAATTTGGGCTTTTGTTTCGTGCGCAGGTATGCTATAATAGAAGCGTTCAGCCGATTCGGCTGTATAGACCTGTTCGGGAACCATTTACGTACCGTCTGGTTTCCGAACAGGTCTTATGAAAATTCCTAAAAGGAGGAACCTGTTATGAATCATCCGGAACGGATCCTTGCGCTCCTGAGTGAGGACGCGCGCCTGACCCCTGCACAACTCGCTGACATGGTAGACAGCACCGAGGAGGAGGTTGCGGCAGCGATCCGCGCCTTTGAAAAGGATAAAACCATCCTTGCATATAAAGCCATGATTGACTGGGAAAAGACCGATAAAGAGCTGATTACCGCCCTGATTGAGGTGAAAATCAGCCCGGAAAAGGCAATGGGTTTTGACCAGATCGCACGGGATATCTACTCCCACCGGCAGGTGGAAAGCGTCTACCTGATGAGCGGCGCGTTTGACTTGACGGTCATTATCAATGGCCGTTCAATGAGCGATATTGCGCGGTTTGTTTTCGACCAGCTGGCCCCAATGGAGCATGTGCAGTCCACTTCCACCCATTTTATCCTGAAAAAATATAAGGAGCAGGGCGTGAATTACGATCCGCAGCAGTTCGACGAGAGAGAGGTTTTGATCTGATATGATCGATTATGAATCTCTGTTATCCGAGCGCGTCAAGGTTGTGAAGCCGTCCGGCATCCGCAAATTTTTCGATTATGCGGCAACGATGCAGGATGTCATTTCGCTGGGCGTGGGGGAGCCGGACTTTGAAACGCCGTGGCAAATCCGCCGTGCGGGCATCCAGTCCCTGGAAAAAGGCAAAACCTTTTATACCTCAAACTGGGGGCTTGCCGACCTGCGGCGGGAAATCGCGAGGCTGGCAATGCGCCGCTACGGGCTGGCCTATGAACCGGAAAAGGAAGTCCTGGTGACGGTCGGCGGCAGCGAGGGTATTGACAATACCATCCGGGCGCTGGTTTCCTTTGGGGACGAGGTGCTGATTCCGGAGCCGTCCTTTGTCTGCTATACGCCGCTGGCGATTATGGCGGGCGGTGTGCCGGTGCCGCTGCCGACTTATGAAAAAGACCAGTTTAAGCTGACGCCGGAAACCCTGCGCGCGGCGATTACCCCGAAAACCAAGCTGCTCATTCTGCCGTACCCCAACAATCCGACGGGCGCGATTATGACACGCAGCGAACTGGAAGCAATCGCCGGGGTTATTCGGAATACAAATATTGCGGTTATTTCGGATGAAATTTACTGCTCATTGACCTACGAGGACCGCCATGCCTGCTTTGCGGAGCTGCCGGGGATGCGGGAACGCACGATTGTGATTGACGGTTTTTCCAAGTCCTATGCAATGACCGGCTGGCGTCTGGGCTGGGCCTTGGGCCCCCGTGAGCTGATGACGCAAATCTGTAAAATCCATCAGTTCGGTATCATGTGCGCGCCGACAACCGCGCAGTTTGCGGGGATTGAAGCCATCCGCTCCTGTGACGAGGAGGTCGTACATATGCGCAGGCAGTATGACACCCGCCGTCGCTTTTTGGTTTCCGAGCTGCGGGATATCGGTATGAACTGCTTTGAGCCGAAGGGAGCGTTTTATGTGTTCCCACACATCCCGGACTGCGGCCTTTCCAGTGAGGAGTTTTGCAGCCGGCTGCTGATGGAGCAACGGGTTGCGGTCGTGCCCGGCTCCGCGTTCGGCGAATCCGGCGAGGGCCATGTCCGCATTTCCTATTCTTACTCTATGAATCATCTCCGGGAGGCGTGCAGCCGTATACGCGCGTTCCTGAAAACGATTTGAATACCGCTTTTAGGGGGTATTAGACCTGTTTATTTGAAAGAGGGGCCGTTAAAATGAACGGAATTTTTATGGCAGCATCCTGGCAGGATATTTTGATAACCGCTGTCAATGCGGCTGCGTCCGGCTGTCTGTTCGCCCTGCTGGTTTATTTTCTCTGTAGGAAGAAAAAGATCTGAAATTCATTGCAGTAAATGGCGAATAAACCTTCTTTCACCATAAAAAATCCCGCCGCACAATGTGACTGTACGGCGGTTTTTTGAATCTGTAGAACCAGAACAAGGCAGTAATTTCTGTATGCGAAGCCTTTTGCGGATTACAGCAGCTCTTTCCGCAGCTGTGCCCCATCCTTGGGGGAAAGCAGTGCGGGCGCGATATCGAAAACCGTCTTTGCGCCGGTACCGCCCTTTTGGTTAAGCCGCCATGCCGCGCGGGCATAGCATACCAGAACAGACGCGGTAAACTCGGGGTTGGAGTCCAGGTCAAGCGAATACTGGATGACATGGTGGTTGCCATCGCCGGTTTTACCGCTGCGGATGACGAAACCGCCGTGCGGCATTTTGCTGTGGTCCCGCTTCAGATCTTCCTCGCTGACAAAGTGGACGGTGGTGTCATAATCGCTGAAATAGTTAGGCATTTCCTTGATGGTGCGCTCGATTTCCGTGAGGTCGGCGCCTTCTTCCGCGACGACGAAGCACTCACGGATGTGTTTCTCGCGGGTGGTAAGCGTGGGCTGGCTGCCGCTTCTCGCAGCTTCCATTGCCGCTTCGACCGGGATAGTGTACTGAATCGCGTTCTTGACGCCTGCAACCCGGCGGAGGGCATCGGAATGCCCCTGGCTGACGCCCTTGCCCCAGAAGGTATAGTGCGCGCCGTCCGGCAGGATGGATTCGGCATACAGCCGGTTCAGGGAGAACGTGCCGGGGTCCCAGCCAACCGAAATCACGCTGGTATGCCCGTTTGCAGAAGCGGCGCGGTCTACCGCCTCAAAATATTCCGGAATCCGCGCGTGGGTATCAAAAGAGTCAATTGTATTGAACATCGCGGCATACTGCGGACCCATTTCGGGCAAGTCGGTGGCCGAACCGCCGCACAGGATCATAACGTCAACCTGCCCGACGAGCGATGCGGCGTCCGACGCCGCGACAACCCGCACACCCTCCGTGCGGACCTTGACGCCGGAAGGGTCGCGCCGGGTAACAACGGCGCACAGTTCCATATCCGGGTTTTGTGCAACCGCACATTCAACGCCGCGCGCCACATTGCCGTAGCCGACAATGCCGATTCTGATTTTTTCTGCCATTTTTCAAACCTCCAACGGAATTTTTTTCAAGGATAGTATAACACAGCAAAAAAGCGCTGCAAAGAGAAAAAATCTTTTTTCGACGATGATTGACATTTCCACCAAAAAAGTGTATGCTGAAAGAAGAAGTTTTTACAAAAAGGAGATCCTGAGCTATGCTGTATCTGGAAAACGAAACATTAAAGGCATCCATCGACGAAAAGGGCGCGGAGCTTTGCTCGCTGGTTGGCAAATCAGATGGCACCGAGTATGTCTGGCAGGCAGACCCTGCTATTTGGGGGCGGCACGCACCGCTGCTGTTCCCGGTAATCGGACGGCTCAAGGATAAGGAATATACGCTGGACGGCAAGACTTACAGCATTACCCAGCATGGTTTTGGCCGGGATTTGCCCTTTACGGGCCGTCAGGTTAGCCCCGATTGTGTGGAAATGACGCTGACACAGAATGAATACACCAAGAAAATGTATCCCTATGATTTCACGCTGGTTATCCGCTATACCTTGGAAGGGAACAGCCTGAAAAAGGAACATATTGTACAGAACCCGAGCGATATCCCGCTGTATTATGAGGTCGGCGGGCATGACGCCTATAATATCTGCCTGACCAAAGGGGAAATCATCCAGGACAGTTATGTCTATTTTGAGGGCTGCACGGAAATCCACCCGCTTCAACTGGATGAGAACGTCCTGATTACCGGCGGGCACAACACGCTCCCGCTTGATGAGGGCAAGCTTTGGATTGACCGCGAAACCTTCCGGGTGGATGCCCTGATGCTGGACGACCTGCCGGTGCGCCGCCTGGACATTTGCAGCCGCAGGCACCACAAGAAGGTTTCGGTTTCGTTTGAGGATTTTGACTATGTCGGCGTGTGGAGCATGCACAAGCCCTTCGACGTGCCGTATGTCTGTATCGAGCCATGGAGCAGCCTGCCGGACTGCACCTATCTCGGCAAGGAGCTGGAGAGAAAGCCCGGTGTCCGCCGCGTTGAACCACACGGCAGTGAAACGATGACCTTTATCACCACGATTACCGAATAAATAGCGCGTTTTTGACCTTAAAAAGTGCCGTCTCCGGATGATTCCCAGGGAATCCCGGCAGGCGGCACTGCTTCTTTTAGCAGGCCGTTTTTGGGTGCGGGCGGTAAAAAACTGATTTTTCCTGAAAAAAGATTGTAGATTGCCGGTAATTTTGTTATAATGATTGTAATTGAAAATTTAGAGGGATGTTATGAAGATAAAACGATGGCTGACAGCCAAGCCGGACTTTCAAAAAGCCCGCGCGCTGTCGGAAGCGTGCGGCTTCACAATGCTGGCGGCGGCGACACTCTGCGCCCGCGGCATTACCGTCCCGGAGGAAGCAGAAAAATTCCTGCACCCGCCGACGCTGTACGATCCGCACCTGCTGACCGACATGGATGCTGCTGTAGAAAGCATAACGGCAGCCATACAACTGCATAAACGGATCATCGTCTTTGGGGATTACGACGTGGACGGCATCACTGCGACCTGTGTCCTGACCGATTACCTCCGCTCCGTCGGGGCGGACTGCGGCTATTATATCCCTGACAGGCTAAGCGAGGGCTACGGCCTGAACTGCGCGGCAATCGACCGCCTGCACGCGGAAGGGGTGGAGCTGATTGTAACCGTCGATTCCGGCATTACTGCCCATGAGGAAGCCGCGCACGCTGCTTCGCTCGGCCTGCGGATGGTGATTACCGACCATCACGAGTGCCACGACGAGCAGCCCATCGCGGAAGCGGTCGTTAATCCTAAGCGGCCGGATTCGTCCTATCCGTTCCGGGAGCTGGCCGGAGTAGGGGTGGCCTTTAAGCTGGTTGCGGCACTGATGGGCGACCAGCAGGCGGCGCTCGAACGGTATGCCGGACTGGTTGCGCTGGGTACAGTGGCCGATGTCATGCCAATCATCGGGGAAAACCGTATTATCGTATCCGAAGGGTTGGAGCGCCTTGCCGTGCCGCACAGCTCTGGCCTGGAAATGCTGCTGCGGGAATCCGGCATGTGGGGCAAAAAGCTGACCGCCGGAACCATCAGCTATGTGCTCGCGCCGCGCATCAATGCCGCGGGACGGCTGGGCAACGCCGGGCTTGCCGCCGAGCTGTTCCTGACCAAGGATCCCGAGCGGGCGCAGGAGCTTGCCGCCTCACTTTGCGAGCAGAACAAGCTGCGGCAGGCTGCGGAAAACCAGATTTTAGACCAAACCTTAGCGATTCTGCGGCGTGAATATAACCCGCTGGAAGATAAAATCATCGTTCTTGCGGGGGAGGGCTGGCACCATGGCGTGGTCGGCATTGTCTCCTCTCGGCTGTGCGACCGTTATTCCTGCCCGGTGGTGCTGATTTCGCTGGAAGGCGAGATGGGGAAAGGCTCCGGACGGTCGATTAAAGGGTTCAATTTATTTGAGGCGCTTTCGGACGCGGGCGGGCTGCTCGATAAATATGGCGGGCACGAGCTTGCGGCAGGCCTGACCATTCAGCGCGGCAATATTGAGGCGTTCAAGCAGCGTATTACCGCCTACGCGGCGGAAAACCTACAGCAGAAATGCCTGAACCCGATTGTCCAGATTGATTGTGAAATCAGTCCGGAGTGGATTAACCTGGAAAATGTGGAGGGGCTTTCCGCCCTGGAACCCTTCGGGATGAAAAACCCGCAGCCGGTTTTTATGATGGCGGATATGCTGGTGGAGGAAATTATGCCGATTTCTTCCGACCGCCATGTGCGGCTGTCCCTGCGCAAGGGCGGCGCAGTCTATACAGCGATGCTGTTCGGCACTGGCACCGGCGGCTGCAACTTCGCGCAGGGGAATTATATTGATGTGGCGTTCCACTTGGAAATCAACGAATTCCGCGGCAAACGCACGGTACAGCTGAACGTGCGGGATGTCCACCTGAGTCATTGCGAAATTGTCGCGGACCAGCGGCTTTTGAATCTTTACAACAGCTACATGGGGGATCAGCCGCTGACCGCGCTTCAGGCACAGATTTTGCTCCCAGACAGGAAGGACCTGGTTGCTGTATGGCGGCATGTCGCCAGCCGCGCGGAGGACGGACGCCTGAGCGTACCCCCGAACGGCCTGTCCCGGCGTATTTCCTGGGAAAGCAAACACAAAATCAATATCGGAAAGCTGTTTGTCTGTCTGGATGTGTTCAGTGAGAGCAGCTTGCTCAGCTACCATTTCAAAGAGGGGCTGCTGAATATCATTGTCAAGCACCATGAAGGCAAGGCTGACATCTCGAAATCGGTCGTCCTGGCGACCTTGACCCAGATGGCAAAGCCCAGCTGCCCGCCTTCGGCGGCCGGGAAGAGTTAGGGAGTGAAAATCATGCAAGATCGAATTGCTTTTTTAATAGAACGCGTGCAGGTGCAGAACCCGCTTGCGAATATCCGGAAAATCCGCGCCGCCTATGAAAGCGCGGAAGCTGCCCACGAGGGGCAGAAGCGCCGCAACGGGGAACCATACATCATCCATCCTGTTGCGGTGGCTGAAATTATTGTGGAAATGGGGCTGGATACCGACTCTATCTGCGCCGGTCTGCTGCATGACTGTATTGAGGATACGCAGTTTGGGTACAAGGAAATCGAAAACAAATTCGGCACGTCGGTCGCCGAGCTGGTGGACGGCGTGACCCGGCTGGGTATGCTGCAATACTCCAAGGAACAGGAACAGATGGAGGACCTGCGCAAGATGTTCATGGCGATGGCCAAGGATATCCGCGTAATCCTGATTAAGCTTGCCGACCGGCTGCATAACGCGCGTACCTTTCAGTTCCTGCCCGAGAAAAAGCAGCGAGACAAGGCGCTCGAAACGATGGAAATCTATGCGCCGATTGCGCACCGTCTGGGGATGCAGCGTATCAAGTGGGAGCTTGAGGATTTATCGCTCAAGTGCCTCGACCCGATTGGCTACAATGAGATTGTCAACGGACTGAAAGAACAAAGCGAGCAGCAGGAACAGTTCCTGGAAGGGATTAAGGACCGCATCAGCGGCAAGCTGGCCGAGGCAAATATTGAGCATACGATTTCCGCACGCGTTAAGCATATTTATTCCATTTATCGCAAAATGTATGCTCAGCACAAGACGATTAACGAAATTTATGATATCTGCGCGGTGCGTGTTATCGTGGATACGGTCGCGGACTGCTATAATGTCCTGGGCTATGTGCATGACTTGTATAAGCCGATTCCCGGCCGTTTCAAGGATTATATTTCCACACCAAAGCCCAACGGTTACCAGTCACTGCATACGACGGTGATTGGTCGGGCAGGCATCCCGTTTGAAATCCAGATCCGTACCGCCGAGATGCACAAAATGGCGGAATATGGTGTTGCGGCGCACTGGAAGTACAAGCAGGGGCTTGATAAGGTCGATAACGAGCAGGCGTTTGCCTGGATTCGCCAGCTGTTGGAGGCCCAGCAGGACACCGAGGCCGAGGATTTTATCAAAGCAATCAAGGTGGATTTGTTTGCGGACGAGGTATTTGTTTTTACCCCGCGCGGCGATGTGGTGAACCTTCCCGCCGGGGCAACCCCGATTGACCTAGCGTATGCCATCCATTCCGCCGTCGGCAACCGCATGACCGGCGCGAAGGTCAACGGGCGTATTACGCCCATCGACAGCACGCTGAAAAACGGCGATATTGTGGAAATCCTGACCTCCAAGGAAGCGCGCGGCCCCAGCCGCGACTGGGTCAAGATTGTCAAGACGACCGAGGCGCGCAACAAAATCAAGCAGTGGTTCAAGAAGGAGCGGCGGGAAGAAAATATAATCCAAGGCCGTGAGGAGCTTGACCGCGAGCTGCGCGCGAACCTCCTTTATAACGGCTTTTATGAGAATGAGGAAGTGCAGAAAAACTGCCTGAACAAGTTCTCTTTCGCCCATTTGGACGAAATGTATGCGTCGATAGGGTACGGCGGCATTACCGTCACCAAGGTGATTAACAAGGTCAAGGACGATGTCAACCGCATCCGCCGCGCGTCGGAGCGCACCGAGCGGGCGCTTCAGCCGCAGCAGTACCACCGCCCGGCTTCACGCGGCAACTCCGGCGTGATTGTTGCGGGGCTGGACAACTGTTTGATTAAGTTCGCGCGTTGCTGCACGCCAATCCCAGGCGACGATATTGTCGGCTTTGTAACACGCGGCTACGGCGTTTCCATCCACCGGAAGGATTGTGTGAATTATATCAACGGCCAGCATGACAGCGAGGACCGGTGGCTTGACGCATGGTGGGACGAGGAGATTGCGGACAGCAAGCCCCGTTTCATTACCGGTCTGCAAATTTCCACCCGCAGCCGGATTGGCGTGCTGAGCGATGTTGCGGCTGTCCTTGCGGCAAGCAAGGTCAATGTGCATGAGCTTTCCGCGCGGGATTTGAACGACGGCTTTGGTGTAATCAACGCCATGGTGGACGTGGCGGGCGTGGCGCAGCTGGATAATATTATCAACCGTATCAAGGGGATTAAAGGAATCCTGGACGTAACGCGCACTGTGGATGCGCACTGACCAAACAATTAAAAGGGGAGATTCTATGCGGGCGGTGATTCAGCGCGTTTCCTACGCGCGGGTGACCATCGGAGGCGAAGTGCGCGGCGAGATTGGAAAGGGCTTTCTGATCCTGCTCGGCGTTTGTGAGGGCGATACCGAGGCTGAAGCCATCTATTTGGCGGATAAATGCGTGGGGCTGCGCGTCTTTACCGATGAGAACGATAAAATGAACCTGTCACCCGCCGATATTGGCGGCGGGCTGCTGGTCATTTCGCAGTTTACGCTGTATGGTGACTGCAAAAAGGGCAAACGCCCGAACTTTATGCGTGCCGCAAAGCGGGAGCTTGCGGTGCCGCTATATGAGAAATTCATTGCGCACTGCCGGGAAAGCGGGCTTCCGGTGGCGTCCGGCGAGTTCGGCGCGGATATGAAGGTCGAGCTGCTCAATGACGGCCCGGTTACAATTTTAATGGATACCGAGGAAATGAGAGGGGAGAAAGCATGAAGCTGATTCATTTGCATGTCGGCATGGTACAGACCAACTGCTATGTTTTTTATGATGAGAATACAATGGAAGGCGCGGTCGTTGACCCGGGGGACAACGCTGCCGCCATCCTGCGGGAAATCAGCCGCGTAGGCGCGGATATCAAATATATCCTGCTGACACACGGCCATTTTGACCATATCC
The DNA here is from genome assembly GCA_910586575.1 of uncultured Clostridia bacterium. Lineage (GTDB taxonomy): Bacteria > Bacillota > Clostridia > Oscillospirales > Butyricicoccaceae > QXXE01. The sequence goes on from CAJUJQ010000021.1 coordinate 29,043, forward strand.
TTGCGGTGCACGAAATTTCAGAGAAAACCGGCGCAAAGCTGGTCATCCACAAGGACGATGAACGTCTGCTTTCCTATGATGAAATGGGTGAATTCCGCCCGTTTGCGCACGGTTATATCCAGACGCCGGTCGATATCCTCGCGGAAGAGGGCACAAAAATCCAAATTGGTGGGCTGACAGCGGAATATCTGCACACACCCGGGCATACGCCGGGTTCCTGTTGTATCCGGGTCGGGGACGTGCTGTTTACCGGGGATACGATGTTCCGTCATGAGTGCGGACGCTGCGATCTCAAAGGCGGCGATTTTTCGCTGATGCTGAAATCGCTCAAGCGGCTGAATGATTTGCCGGGGGATTACCGTGTACTGCCGGGGCATGATGCCATTACCATGCTTTCAGAGGAGCGGATTCGCAATCCCTACGTCCGGCAGGCGCTGGGGCAATGAATTACCGTATTGATGGACATTCGCACCGCCATGCGGTGGAGGAAATGTTGCTCCACTTGCTGCCGGGGAATACGGTTTCAGAAGGTGCGGACGACGGTGAGGATTTTTGCAGCAGCCGGTTAAGCGAACAGGCGGGGGAGTGCACTGCGCGGGCGGAAATCCGCTTGGATGGCAGGCGGTTGGAAGGGGAGCGGTCAGCTCCGGTTCCGGCATCGGCTGACCCGCTTGCGCGGAAACGACTGGAAACCGAGCTGGTCAAGCTTTCGGTTTATGACGCGGTTGTCCAGGCATTGGAGGAGCCGCCGGCTTGGGGGTCGCTGACTGGCGTGCGGCCTGCCAAACTGGCACGCGGTATGATGGAACGCGGCATGATGCCGGAAGTGGTCGAACGACAGCTTTGTGAGCATTTTTATGTTTCGCCCGCACGGACGGCACTGACGATGGCGGCTGCCAAAGCAGCTTTGGAAATTGACCGAAAAATTACAAAAAACAGTATTTCTATCTATGTCGGCATTCCGTTTTGCCCAACTCGGTGCGTGTATTGCTCGTTTATCTCAGCTGCGGTTGAAAAAAACGCCGCGCTGATTGAGCCGTATCTGGACGCCCTTTGCGGAGAAGCGGAGGCAACTGGCGCGCTGTTACAGGAATACGGTTTGACAATTGACGGCCTTTACATCGGGGGAGGTACTCCGACGACGCTGTCAAGCAAACAGCTTGACAGGCTTTTGGGTGTGTTGGAACGGTCGTTTGACCTGTCAAGGCTTTTCGATTACACCGTTGAAGCAGGAAGGCCGGACACCATTACAGCAGAAAAGCTGGCGGTTCTGCGCGCGCACGGCGTGACCCGCGTCAGCGTCAACCCGCAGAGTATGGATGATGCGGTTTTGCGTCTCGCGGGGCGTCCGCACACCGCACAGGCGGTGCTGGAAAGCTACGAGCTGGCGCGGAAAAGCGGCTTCCCCGTAATCAATATGGATGTCATCGCGGGGCTTGAGGGCGATACGCCGGAGAGCTTCGCGCATACCATGGATACCCTGATTGGGCTTGGCGCGGAGAACCTGACGGTGCACACCCTCGCGGTCAAGCGGGGCGCTTCGATGCAGGATATCCGGGCGAATCTTGCACGCCGGGACGCGGTTGGCCATATGCTGTCTTATGCACAGCAAGCCCTATTCCGGCATGATTACCACGCGTATTATCTGTACCGGCAGAAGTTTTCGGCTGGTGGTTTTGAAAATGTCGGCTGGTGCAGGCCCGGTACGGAGAATTTTTATAATATTTCGATGATGGAGGAGCTGCAAACGATTCTTTCCCTCGGCGCAGGCGGCGTCAGCAAACGGGTGAACCGGGAAACCGGGAAAATCGAACGCTTCACCAACCCCAAATATCCGCTGGAATATTTACAGGCTCAGGAGCGCATTCTACACGGCAGGAAAAGGCTATTGCAGGAATAAGGAGGCAGTCAAATGGCAGATTATACGCTGAAGCAGTTAAATGACGCGGCAAGGAGCGACCCGAAAGGGTTTATCAAGCTGTGTGAGGACTATTACCGCAACCAGGTGGACAGCACCGCGCGGGAGCTGGCGGCCCGCCGCCGCACCAGCCCGATCGTGCTGGTGAACGGCCCTTCCTCTGCGGGCAAGACCACAACCACCGCACGCCTTCGCCAGGCACTGGAAAAGCGGCACGGAATCAAGACCAAAACGATTTCGATGGACGACTACTACCGCACCTCCGGGGAATATGAAACCCCGTTTGATGAGGAAAACGGGGTGGATGATTTGGAATCCCCGCTCTGCATGAACCTGGGGATGCTGACCGACCATCTGCGCAAGCTGGCAGCCGGTGAGGAAATCTCTGTCCCGGTCTTTGATTTCCATTTGCGCAAATCTATCCCGGATTCCAAAAAGCTGCGGCTGGAGCCGGGCGAAATGGTAATTATTGAAGGCATCCACGCGCTGAGCGATATTGTATATGACGGTCTGGGAGAGTCCGCGACCGGTGTATTCCTGTCTTTCGACAGCGCGCTGACGTTAGAGAATGGCATTGTCGCCGAGCCGTTTATGCTTCGCTTCATGCGGCGCACGGTGCGGGACAGCTTGTTCCGCAATACCCCGGTTTCCGCAACGATTGCGCAGTGGAAATCGGTCCGGCGTGGGGAACGGCTGTATATTATGCCCAACCGTGGACGCGCCGCGCTGACGCTCGATACTTATATGCCATATGAAACCTTTATCATCGCCGAGATGCTCCGCCATCCGTTCTCCTGCATGAAAGAGGAACTGACCGCTGCCGGGCTGGAACCGCTGACCCATCTGGACGGCTGCTTTGAGCCGCTCGATTATGTACACCATATCCCGGAGGATTCGCTGATTCACGAGTTTATCGGGTATGTGTGAGTATTCATTTCATAAAATTCTGTAAATAATTTACGGGTTCCCTTGATTTTTGGGGAGGAAGCCACTATAATGAATAATTACCGCATACGTTGAAAGGGGCGCTGTAAAATGGACGAAAAAATCCAAATGTTACTGGAAAAGGCCAAGGTTTACGCCGGAAAGACCGGACAGGCTGCGGAATCCGCCGGACGCAAGGCTACTGAGCTTGCGCATTCTACCCGCCTGAATTTACAGATTTTCGATTTGAACACCGAATGCGAGGTGTTGTACAAGGAGATCGGCAAGCTGATGTACGACGTGCATCAGGGCATTGAAGCCGATGAAGAAGGGATCCAGCAGCGCCTGTCCAAGCTTGACGGGCTTCATACCAAGATTTCCAGGCTGCGGGAGCAGATCGGGTTGCTGAAATCCAGTGTGCGCTGCCCGAACTGCGGCAGGCTGTGCAGCCGTACCGACACATTTTGCGCCGGATGCGGCGGGGCGCTTTCCTTTGACGCGCCGGACGCGGTATTTGAAGCGGAAGTGGTGCAGGAGGAAGAGGGTTAAGCCCCGGCAGCCTGCGCTGTACCCATCATAATTTTTGACCCATCCCGCATAGAATATGCCAGACCAAGCCTTTCGGGCCGACATAGGGGAAGTGCAGGATGGAAAAACAACAAAGCTTTGTAAAAGGTGCGGCGGTGCTGATTGCCGCAAATCTCGTTGTAAAGGTCATCGGTGCGGTGAGATCGGAAGAGCGTCGTGTA
>CAJUJQ010000022.1 GCA_910586575.1 uncultured Clostridia bacterium
AGCCGCCATGCCAACGCAAATGGTCGAAACATCGGATTTAATATAATTCATGGTATCATAAATCGCCATGCCCGCGGTCACCGAACCGCCGGGGGAGTTGATATAAAGGCTGATATCCTTGTCCGGGTCCTGCCCTTCCAAAAACAACAGCTGCGCGATAATCAGCGAAGCGGTGGTATCGTTGACTTCTTCGCCCAGAAACACAATGCGGTCATTCAGCAGCCGTGAATAGATATCATACGAACGCTCGCCGCGGTTGGTCTGTTCGACAACCATAGGTACTAAACTCATGAAATGAATCTCCTTTCAATGCTCCGTTGTTGTGAGCATATGTATCGGCACCCTCATTTATTATCCCCTTGCGGGGATTCTTTCCTATTCAGCAGAAGCCTCAGCTGCTTCCCCGTTCCCGTCATTGCTCTTCGGGGCGACCATCTCCGCTTTGGCGCTGTCGCGGATAACGGCAAGTGCGCGGTTCAGGCGCAGATCGTCGTTAACCGCTTCCGATGTGATAGCATCACGGACCTGTTCATCCTCCATGCCGTAGCGCTCGGCAAGCTTGGCGTATTCCGCGTTAATATCGTCCTCGGAAATCTCGATGTTCTCCATCTCGGCAATCTTGTTCAGCACAAGGCGGATCTTGACCTGGCGCTCAGCCTGCGGAAGGAAAATCTGACGAAAGCCCCGCATATCCATATTGTTCGCCTGGAGATACTGCTCAATCGAAATGCCCTGCATCTGGAGACGGTACGCAAAATCGTTCATCAGCGAAGTTGCCTCGTTCTCGTACATAACCTCCGGAATCTCGGCCTGCATGCCCGCTGCAACCTGGTCAAGCAGCTTTTCCTCGAATTCGCGATCCGCCGCGTCGGCTCTCGATTTAATCAGGCGCTCGCTGACTTCCTTTTCCAAGTCCTCCATGGTCTCGGCAGTTTCGGAAACATCCTTTGCAAATTCGTCGTCCATCGTGGGCAGGATAGTCTCCTTCACCGTGTGGATCCGGCACTTGAATACTGCGGGCTTGCCCTTCAGTTCTTCTGAATGATAATTCTCAGGGAAGGTAACCTCAACGTCCTTCTCATCATCCGCCTTGCAGCCAACCAGCTGATCCTCAAAGCCCGGGATAAACGTACCGGAGCCAAGCTCCAGATCCTGGTTCTCGGCAGAACCGCCATCAAACGGTACGCCGTCAACAAAGCCCTCAAAGTCCAGGGTTACGGTGTCGCCCAGCTTTGCCTCACGGTCAACGGTCTCGATACGCGCCATGCGCTTCGCCATGCGCTCCAGCTCTTCCTTGACCTCCCCTTCACGCAGGGAAACCGAAACCTTTTCAGCGGTCAAGCCTTTATATTCGCCCAGCGTCACCTCCGGCTCAACCGGGACCTTCGCGATAATGACCGCGCCGCCTTCGGGCGCGTCGTCGCCCAAATCGACATCGGCTCTGCCGACCTGCTTGATACCGGCTTCCTCAACCGCCTGATCCAGCATCTCGGGAAGCAGAAGATTCACCGCGTCCTCGAAGAAGATATCGCCATACATCCGCTCAATGAGCATACGCGGGGCCTTGCCTTTGCGGAAGCCTGGAATCTGTATCTGACGCCCGTTCTTTTTGAACGCCTTGTCCTTTGCTTTATTTAGTTCGTCCGCACTAATTTCCATTGTCAGGGCTACGATACTTTTTTCCAACTTTTCCGTATTTTTTAATTTCATTGATATTGACTCCTTACAAATAAATTTATCAATCCAATTTATTCTACCAGATTGTTTTCAAAAAAGCTATAGTTTTTTTGTGAATTTCCTCAAAAATTTTCGCTAGCAATCAAAATGTGGAAAATTAGACCTGTCTTAGAAACCAGGGGTGTGCCGGATGGCGTGAGAATTTGTCGTCAGGACGGGACGATTTCCCGCAGGAATCCTGTCGGATTTCGAGGGGAACCGGCACAGCCTGACGGCAAAGGCTCGCGGCAGACGGTGCGCCAATGGTTTCCGAACAGGTCTATTTACTCCGCAAGGCGCAGCGGTGTAAAGTCCCTGTGGTCGCCAGAAACCAGGATAAATTCAATCCCTTCCCGCACACCCTCGACCGCCCAACGGCGGCTTTCGGAGTGCAAATGTCCGTAAACGCAGCGGCGCACACCATAGCGCTGAAGCAGCTCCATAATCTCCCCGCAGCGGAAATTGGCATAAATCGGCGGATAATGCAGGAAACAGAGGATTTCCCGAGGATTCAGCGCCTGCCCCAGCTTGAGCGAGGTTTCCAGCCGCCCCAGCTCCCGGCGGAAAATTTTCTCGTCGTGGCACTCCTTGAAGTCCTCCTCATAGAACCAGCCGCGCGTGCCGCAGATGGCAATATCACCGTAGGAAAAGCAGTTGTTATGCAGGAAAACAATATCGTGAAAGCCGTTTTCCTGCACAAATGTATTCATTTTTTTTGCGGTTTCCCACCACAAATCATGGTTACCTTTCAGGATAATTTTGCGTCCGGGAAGGCGATCGAGATAGGCGAAATCCGCCTGCGCCTGCGCAAAATTGATGCCCCAGGAAACGTCCCCGCCGACGACGACCGTGTCGCCCTCCGAAACGCAGGCGCGCCAGTTTTTTTCGATTTTCTCCATATACCCCTGCCAGCGCCCGCCGAAAACGTCCATTGGCTTTTCGACGCTGCACGCGAGATGGAGGTCGGCGATTGTATAAAGTGCCACCGCTTTACAGCTCCGCCAACAGGTCGGTGGTGGACAAAATATCCTCCTTCTCGACCACCCGGTCGAACCGCGGCGCTTTGCCCCGGAGTGATGCAAGCGGCTTGGGCGGCTGCTGCCCGCAAAGGCGGCTCAGCACGTCCAGCTGGCTGACGTCCTCAATTTCCACCGTGCCGCCCAGCGCTTCCGCAACCGCTTTGCAGAACTTGAACGGGCTGGCTGTCGAGGCGATAACCGTCGGGGTGGTATCGCCGGTGCGGGCGCGGTAATCCTCATATACCTTGACCGCAACCGCCGTATGGGTATCACAGACGTACTTTTCGTTCTCGTACAGACGGCGAATTGTGTCCTTCGTCCGCGCGTCATCGCAGCTGCCCGCGTCGAACAGTGCATCCAGTGCCGCCTGCATTTCCTGGCTGACAGTGTACCTGCCGCCCTCTGCCAGCTGTGCCATGAAATTCCGGACGGCCTCATCATTCTGCCCAGAAATATAGTAAAGTAAACGTTCCAAATTGGAAGAAATCAAAATATCCATCGAGGGCGAAGCCGTCGTATAAAACGGACGGTTCTTATCATACGTACCGCCCTTCTTAAAGAAGTCGGTCAGCACGTTATTCCTGTTAGACGCGCAAATCAGCTTATTGACCGGCAAACCCATCTGCTTTGCGATATATGCCGCAAGGATATTGCCAAAGTTGCCGGTCGGAACACAGATATTGATTTTGTCGCCGAATGTCACCATACCGCGCTCCGCAAGGTCGCAGTAAGCCGAAATATAGTAAGCAATCTGCGGCGCAAGGCGTCCCCAGTTGATCGAGTTCGCCGAGGAAAGCATCATCCCCTGCGCGGACAGCTTTTCAATTGTCGGCGCGTCGGTGAAAATACGCTTGAGCGCGGACTGTGCGTCGTCAAAATTGCCGTTCACCGCGCAGACCGAAACATTTTTGCCCTCCTGCGTCACCATTTGCAGCTTTTGCATGGGGGAAACGCCGTGCACCGGATAGTATACCATAATCTTGGTACCCGGCACATCGGCAAAGCCGTTCAGCGCCGCCGTGCCAGTGTCGCCCGAGGTCGCCACCAGGATGCACGCGGTGCGCTCCTCACCGATTTTTTTCAGAGAAGCGGTCAGCAGATGGGGCAGCATTTGCAGCGCCATATCTTTAAATGCGCAGGTCGGGCCGTGCCACAGCTCGAGGATGTGCTTGCCGTCCGCAAGGGAAACCACCGGCGCAGTATTGCCGCTGCCCCAGCGCTCGTCTGCATAAGCTTTTTCGGTGAATCCCTTCAATTCCTCCGCCGAAAAATCGGTCAGGAACTTGCCCAGCACCAGCGCCGCGCGCCCCTTATAATCAGACGCAATCAGCGTGTCCCAGTCACTTTTGGTCAGCTCCGGGAAACTGGTCGGGCAGTATAATCCGCCGTCCGGCGCAATGCCTGTCGCAATCGCATAGGCCGACGGAACTTTCTTTTCCTTGTTTCTTGTCGAAACGTAATCCATGGTTTTTCCTCCGTTATTATCGAACTTTTTTCATTTCAGTTTATTATGAGACAATTTCATACCCCGCCTGTGAAAGCATCTCCAGCGCCTTCGGGAAGCTTTCCGCTTTGGTCAGGATATAATCGGTGTTATACGTCGATACCGCAAAAATGCCAATCCGGTTTTCCGCAAGCAAAGCGGATATCTTTGAAAGAATACCTACCAGCGAAAAATCAAGTACGCCCTCAATTCGGAAAGCCTTCCAGCCGTCCTCCCGCGTGAGTGTATCGGGCGGCACATCCTCCGTGCAGCATACCAGCGAATATTCCTGGTCGGTTTTCCCGGCAAAGCAAAATTCTGCATCCCAACTGACCCCGGAAAAATCCTTCACCTGGCATACCGTAAAGTTGTACGGCAATCCTCTGATTTTCATTTCAAACACACTCCGGGTTATCCAAATATGCCTGCAACGCATCCGCAAACCTGCCGATATGAATGCCGTCTACAAAAGAATGGTGCGCCTGCACCGAAACCGGCATGACAATCCGCCCATCCTTTTCTGAATATTTCCCCCAGTCAAAAAGCGGGGTGGCATTGTCCTTCTTGCCGGAATTGGTGTGTGAAATATGCGTATACGCCACCCATGGCATTGCCGAGCACTGGAACACATCGTTTCCCAGCGGGCCGGTAAAATATGCGGCCTGCTCCCGCGCAGCCTTGCCCGCCGCTTCAACGTATTCCCGCAGCCCGTTCCGCATGGGCACGTTGACCACCTGAAACAGCTCCGTTTCCGGTTCCAGCCAGGTAAACGCCGTGTCAATTCGGTCGAACAAGACAATCCTGCCGTCAACAAAGCGGTAGCGGAACGCCTCGATTCCGTTCGCGCAGCGGCAAACCGCATACGCCATCGAAAGCGTAAAGGAAAGCCCTTCCCGTTTTACGATTTGCAAAAACTTTGTAATATCTGCTTCAAATGTCACGCAGAACGCGGGTTCTACACTGTCCCGGAAAACTGCGCAGTGCATTGCCCGTTTCCAGGTTGTTTCATCAATCACCTGATAATGGTTTGGCATTTTTCTGTTTCATCCTTCACATCAAATGTGATTACAGCATGAGCCTTTCAGCGAATCGCTGAACGCTTTCAGCTCTTTTTTCTTTTCTTCGGAAAGGCAGTGATATTCTGTGTTGGTAACCGCACCTTCCAAAACATATAAATGTACCAGGCAGACGTTTGGATAGCGTTCCCTGAGCCGTGCAAACGCCTGCTTTGCGCCCAGCGCCGCCAGCTGCCCAGTTGAATCAATTCCAACGGATTGCAATTTCCGCTCCATTTCTTTGCCGATATTCATCAGCGCCGTTAATTCCGACATCACCGTTTCCCCTGCGCCTGGGGCCGGCCGCTTTCGTGGCTGCCAATGATTTTTTCCATCCAAATGATATCGTACCAACGGCCAAATTTATAGCCGCACCGGTGGAATTCGCCTGCCTTCTGAAATCCCAAATGCGCGTGGAAATCCGGGCTGTTGTGGTTCAGGTATTCGTCCTCGGTCTCGCTCCAGGCGATACAGGCATATAAGTTCAGGATACCCATTTCTTTCAGCCTTGCTTCCAACGCTTCATATAACCGCTTCCCCAGCCCGCATTTCCGAGCGGTCTGCTCCAGATAAATCGACAGCTCCACCGACCGGCGGTAAGCCTCGCGGCCTTTGAGTGCTTCCGCATAGCAATAGCCAACAACCACGCCATCCCGCAAAACGCAAAGATAAGGATATGTTTTCAGGGTGTTTGTAATACGCCGCATAAATTCAGCCAGCGTAGGGACTTCCCATTCAAAAGAAATTGCCGTTTCCTTCACGTAATAAGCATAAATTTTCAGCAGCGCTTCGGCGTCCTCCAACGTTGCTGTCCGGATTGTCACATCCATTTTCCTCTCCTCTTTACAGCTTCCCAATCTCCTTCAGCGCCCTTTGCAAATCCTGATAAACCAACGGCTGCATACTGTCCGCATAAATCGAAAGATCGGCTTTGCGCAGTGCCGAGACGATATCCTCTTTCAGCTCCGGTTTATACTTCGCAATTGTCGGCAGCAGCTTGATACACTGCCTGGCAGTGATTGGTTTGCAGTCTGTGATATGCCGTAAATACAGGTCTATCACTTCATCAACTTTATAGTCACGGTCCCACTTTGCGTTGCACGCAATCAGAACCAAACCTCTTGTGCGAATGTACGAGTTCCCGCTGTCCAGCATTTCACACAGCTGGTCCATATAAGGATACACGCAATCGCTTTGTCCACTCATTTTTTGCAGCGCTTGCAAAGCTTTATAGGCAGTCGTATTATTTTTGTCAAACAGCCGCTCAAAGGTTTCCGCAACATCCGCCGACATGGTATTCCCCCTATAAAATTTAACATCCCGTGCTCAAAGCATCCGGTTAATAAAGTTGGCGGCGTTGTTGTAAAACAGCCCGTCAATTGTGCTTTGCGGATAATTGAGCCGCAGCAGCTCTTCGGCAAGCCGCCCCATATCCGCCGCCGTATGAATCTCATCCGGCAGCGAATCGCACCCATCGAAGTCCGCGCCCAGCGCGAGCACCTCCCGCCCGCCGAGTGCGCAGAAATGCTCGATATGCCGCACCGCGTCGGCCAGCGTCGCCTGTTCCCCGTCATCCCGCAGGAACGCGCCATACAGGTTGATGCCAACCAAGCCGCCGCGCCGCAAAACCTCCTGGAACTGCAAATCGGTCAGGTTGCGCCGGTGCAGGCACACCGCACGGCTGTTGGAATGGGTCGCCGCAAATGGCGCTTCGGTTTCAACGCACAAATCCCAGAAGCCCGCATCCGACAGATGGGAAACATCCAAAATAACCCCCATCCGCACCAGCTCATGCACCAGCGCTTTGCCGCGCGCAGTTAATCCGGCACTGTTGTCCGCCGCCGCGCCGCAGGCGTATTGATTTCGGTAATTCCAACTGAGCGTTACCAGACGGACGCCCGCATCATAAGCGCGCTGGACATGCTCCTCAGTACAGAGCAGCTCCGCACCCTCAATGGAAAGGAACGCCGCCGCCCGCCCCCGCCGTTCAGGGCTTTGCATATCCTCCGCGCTATAACACTGATAAAGCCAGTCCCGATTTTGCAGGAGCTGCTCCCGCGCCGTGTTCAGCAGCGCGTCCAGCCGTCCCTCCTCGGGCAAATCGAGCAGCGAACGCCGCCCCGGTATTGGGTACGGCGGCCTCGCCCCGCAGAACAGCGCAAAAAACTGAATATATTCGTCGTACCCGGACGCCTTTGCCCGATCAATCATCAAATCATTTTCGCGCAGGCTTTTGCGCATTTCATAGCACTCATACAGGGTGTCGCAATGTAAATCAAAATATTTCAAACCGAAAACAATCCTTCCTGCCGCGTTTCCCGAATCCTAAAACGCATTCTCAAGCTGTACCATTTCCGCCCTGCCGCCCGGCTCGCCGTAAACCTCAATGACGTCGAACCGGGGCTGTAGCCTGCTCGGGTGCTCTTGCAGCCAAAGCCCGGCTGTCAGCCGCAGTTTTTCTTGCTTTTTCGGCCCGACGGCCTCACGCGCGCTGGCAAAATGGTTGTTCTTCCGCGTTTTGACTTCCACGAACAGCAGGTATTCCCCATGCTCCGCGATGATATCCAATTCCCCGTACCGCGTCCGGAAATTACGCGCCACAATCCGGCAGCCCCTGTGCAGCAGAAGCTCCGAAGCCTGTGCTTCGCCCCATTCCCCGCGCGTCATGCTTTCAGCTCCGGATGCTGCTTGAAGAGCTTTTTCAGGAAGCTGCGTCGGTGGATTGGGCACACGCCGTGTTCTAAAATAGCCGCATAATGCGCTTTCGTGCCATAACCCTTGTGCCGCTCGAAACCGTAGCCGGGATACTCCGCCGCCATCAGCTCCATGAAATGATCACGCGTCACCTTGGCCAGGATGGACGCCGCCGCAATCGACGGGACAATTGCATCCCCGTCCACAACGCACCGCTCCGGGATACCAAGCCCCGGGGAACGGTTGCCATCCACCAGCGCGAAATCCGCAGGGGTTGACAGCGCCGCCACCGCGCCGCGCATGGCTTCAAAGGTCGCCTGTAAAATATTGATTTCATCAATGCGCGTATGGTCAACCTCGGCGATGCCATAGGCAGCCGCTTTTTCGCAAATTTCGTCAAACAACTGCTCCCGCTTTTTCGCGGACAGCTTTTTGGAGTCGTCCAAGCCTTCTATGGCGCAGCCCTCCGGAAAAACCACCGCCGCCGCGACTACAGGCCCTGCCAGCGGCCCGCGCCCGGCCTCGTCCACGCCGCAGACCACCGCACAACCGTGAACCTCCCGCCGCTCAAAGCCCCAATCCAGCATCAGTATATTCCTCCGGTGTCTCAAGGGTGATGCGCCCCAGCACACCGCCCCGGAATTCGTCCAGCAAAATCCGCGCCATCCGTTCGGTATCGACCTCGCCGCCCGAAATCAGGAAGCCGCGCTTGCGTCCCGCCTGTTCCAGCAGCGCATAACCCAGGAAATCGCTTTCCTCGGAGATTTCAATGCGGTAACGCGCTTGAATTGCCCCAGGTGCGCGCACGGCGAGCAGTTCAAACAGCTTGCATGCCAGTGTTTCCGTATCTAAAATATCATCTTTTACTGCGCCGGTCGCCGCCAGCAAAATACCGGTCCGTTCATCGTCAAACTTGGGCCAGAGGATGCCTGGCGTATCCAGCAAATCCACGCCGCCATCCACCTTGAACCACTGGGAACCGCGCGTCACGCCGGGCTTGTCAGCTGCCTTTGCCGCCTTGCGCCCCAAAATCCGGTTAATAAAGGTAGACTTCCCGACGTTCGGGATGCCAACCACCATTACGCGCGCTGCGCGGCCGGTCTGCCCTTTTTCTTTCCACTGGGCGATCTTGTCCGCCAGCGCCGCGCGGACGGCAGCGGCAAATTTCGCCGTCCCCTGCCCGGAACGGCTGTCGGTCTCCAACACCTGCCAGCCCCGCGCGCGGAAATCATCCGCCCAAGCTTTGGTGCACACCGGGTCAGCCAAATCAATCCGGTTGAGGATGATTAGCCGGGGTTTGCCCGCCGCGATTTCATCCATATCCGGGTTCCGGCTGACCTGCGGGATGCGCGCGTCCACAATTTCGCAGACAAGGTCTACATTTTTGATGTTCACCGCCATCTGGCGGCGGGTTTTGGTCATATGCCCAGGGTACCACTGGATATTCATTACAGCGCTCCAATCTTCTCAAACGGATAGGCAATAGTCAGCACATGCCCCAGGATATAGCGCTCATCTACCATACCGAGCAGCAGATTACGGCTGTCCGTCGAACCGTTGCGGTTGTCGCCCATGACAAATACGCAGCCCTCCGGCACTACCTGTGGGAACTCCATATCCTCCTGCTTGTGGGTAGGTTCGGCAATATAGGGTTCGTCCAGCAGCTCATCGTTAACCCATACTTTCCCGGCCTCAAAATCGATGTTGATTTCGTCGCCGCCAACCGCAATAATACGCTTGACAATCGGCATCCCGTTCCAGAAGCTTTCCTTATTTAATACCACAATATCCCCGCGCTCGGGCACATACCCCCAGTTGCTGGTGAGCATCACATTGTGGTCCTCCAGCGTCGGATACATGGACGAGCCGTCTACGCCAACCAGCCGCACAAAAAAGATAAACACAATCACAAAGAAAATCAGCACGCTGATTAGGCTTTCCCCCCAGTTAAAAAGCTCACTTTTATATCGTCCGGGATGTTCCTTTTCCTTGTTTTTCCCGTTTTTTTTCTGTTCTTCAGCCATGGTCAAACCTTCCTTTCATCCACTCCGCAATCCGGCCCGTAGGCAGCACCAGACGCACCTTTCCGATCACACAGCGCGTATCCACCATGCCCAGCGCCGGGTCACGGCTGTCGTCGGAATGGTTGCGGTTATCCCCCATCACAAAAATGCAGTCGTCGGGCACGGTCTGGGGAAACGCCAGCCCTTCCGCTTTCACTGTCGGCTCGGCGATATAAGGCTCGTCAAGCAGCTCCCCATTGACCCAAACCGTGCCATCCTCAAAATTAATATTGATTTCATCCCCACCGGTGCCAATAACACGCTTGACAATCGGCTGGCTGTTAAAAAAGCCCTTTTTGTTCAGTACAATGATATCCCCGCGCGCCGGCTCATAGAAAAGGTTGCTGGCAAGCATCAAATCCCCGTTATGCAAGGTCGGCCACATGGAATTTCCGCTGACCGCCATCAGGCGCACAAGCAGCAGCGCAATACAGCAAAACAGCGACATTCCCACCGGTATCCAGGAAAAGCACTCGTAAACACTGCTCGAAAAGCGGCTTTTGATTCTCCTTCTGCCCATATCTAGTGAATCATCCCTTTCCGCCGCAATACGCATACAGCTACTATTATACGGGGTCTTGCGGGGTTTGACAAGGCAAAAACAGAAAAAAGCAGTACAAAAATTTATCCCGGCGGGGACAGGGCCTTTGACACTCCAAAACGCATCCAAAGCAAAAGCCGCCCAAAAGGACGGCTGTTTGCATATATGAGGTATGATAGTTAACATAATGACCGTCCCCAAAAGTGACGGACAGATTTCCTGTGCCGCTGCCCATTATAGGGTGCAGCCGAACCGGCTTTGCTTTATCAGTATAGCATATAAAAGCATTTTACGCAAGAATCTTTTGAAAAAAAGCGAAAATATTTTTCCCAGGCATTGTTAGAAACTTGTCCGCACGCCCATTGGATGGTCTATTTCCGCCGCTCTGCGTTAAATTTCCCTGAAATCCGTCAGGATTTCAGGGAAATTCGGCTTGATTGGCGCCCCCTCGTCACTGGGGTTACTTCCAACCATCAAACAATTCCTGAAAAAGTAAAATATTTAACATTCAAAGGGAAAAATAAAACCCGCCGCCCTTTCAAAAGGACGTCGGGTTTTGATGGAGCTGGTGGTGGGAATCGAACCCACGGCCTGCTCATTACGAGTGAGCTGCTCTACCTCTGAGCCACACCAGCGTGCCAGCGGGACATCCCGCCGTGCAACAGGTATATTCTAGCACATTGAGCCGCCCGCGTCAATCCCAATTTTCAAATTTTCCTCAAAATTTTTCGGAAACCTCAAAAATATTGCTTGACATTTCCAGGATGTCCGCTATAATAAATAAAGTATTCCTTGTCCGTGCCGAAGGGCACGGGCCAAAAGTCCAAAAGGAGGTGCTTCATTTATGGCAAAGGTTACTGGCAAATACGAGACTCTTTTCATTGTCAACCCCAACTTGGGTGATGAGGAGACCGCTGCGGTCGTGGACAAGTTCAAGTCCCTGATCGAAGCCAACGGTAGCGTCGAAAAGGTCGATGACTGGGGCAAGCGCAGGCTCGCATATCCCATCAATGACCTGATGGAAGGCTACTACACCCTCATCGAGTTCACCAGCGTCCCGACCTTCCCTGCCGAGCTTGATCGTAAGTACAAGATCGACGACAACATCATGCGTTCCATGATTATCGCGCAGGAATAAGGTGACGACATGCTGAACAAAGCAATTTTGATGGGTCGTCTGACCCGTGATCCCGAGCTGCGCCACACGCCGTCCAACACACCGGTCGCTTCTTTCACGCTCGCGATTGACCGCGGCCGCAAGGACCCCTCCGGCAATAAGCAGACCGATTTTATCGACTGTGTTGCATGGAGCCGTCAGGCGGAGTTTGTAAGCCAGTGGTTTACGAAAGGTATGCTTGCGATTGTTGTCGGGCGCATCCAATCCCGCAACTGGGAAGACAAAAACGGAAGCAAGCGTATTTCCATCGAAGTCGTCTGTGACGAGGTTTCCTTCGGCGAAACCAAAAAGTCCCGCGAAGAAAACGGCTATGCCAGCAGCGGCGGCAGTTATGACCGCGCCCCACAGGGCGGCAGCAATTACAGCGCCCCTGCGGCCCCCGCGTTCGACCTGCCTACCGGCAGCAGCGATTTTGCCGAGCTTTCGGATGATGACGACGAAGGCGATGTTCCGTTCTAATCCCATTTTGGAACAATGAAAACCTGTTAAAGGAGGTTTAGACAATGGAAGAAGCCAAGAAAGAGTTTACTCCCCGTCCGGAACGCGGTCCGCGCGGCGGCCGCCGCCGCAGAAAGGTCTGCGCGTTCTGCGTCGATAAACTGGATTCGATTGATTATAAGGATGTTGCAAAGTTGCGCCGCTACATGTCCGAGCGCGGCAAGATCCTGCCCCGCCGCATGACCGGCACTTGCGCCGCCCATCAGCGTCAGCTGACCGAGGCGATCAAGCGTGCGCGTCACGTTGCGCTTCTGCCCTTTACCGCAGAATAATCCGAATGCCTTCCGCGAAAAGCGGAGGGCATTTTTCTTGCCCTCCGCCAATCCCCTTTTTCAAATCGTTTTCCAAAGCAGCACCGCGTCCGCAAACACGGCCTCCATCCTCCCCTGCTCATGCAGCCACGCCAGGAAGGAGCGCACCGTGCTGCCGACCAGCACATACTGTGCAAAATCCATTTGCAGCCCATAGGATTTGAACAACGCCTGTAAAATCTGCTCGAACGGCTTTGGTTCCCGGCAGATTTCCGCCAGGCGGTCGGAAATTTGATGTACATGCGCCCGGTTGAACTGAATCAGCTCCCGCAGGTCCGGCGCGGCCCCGGCATGCGAGGGTACGAACATGGGCGCTTCCAACGCTTCCACCTTGTCCAGCGTCTCAAGGTACGCCCCCACATCATAAATAAAGGGGACGGCGTATTTTTCAAGCGTTGCGCGGCTGCTGATGCAGTCGGCGAGGAATACCGTACTATCCGGCAGACGGAAGCCAACCATATCAAAGAAATGACCCGGAAGCGGGATAATTTCGACTTCTTTGGGGAAATCCGGGTCGGAGAAATCTGAAATTTCACTTTCCTGCGCCATCAGGAATTTATGCCGCAGCTCCCTGCACGGCCAGCCCCCATATAAGAACGACGGTTCCAATACCGGGTATTTTGTGAACGCCGCCTCAATGCCGCCCGCGAAGATTTTGCAGCCGGTCTGGCTCTGCAAATAGCGGTTGCCGCCGATGTGGTCGGCGTTTGAATGGGTGATTAAAATCCCCTTTAACTGCCAGTTATTTTTGTCGAGAATTTGCCGTACCTTGCGCCCGGCGTCCTTGTCGCTGCCGCTGTCAATCAGGTATACCCCATCCGGCGCGGCGCGGTATATCCCAATTTTCGCTGGGCAGTCAATATAATAAGCCTGTTCACTCAGCTGAATCAGCTCATACATGATTTCTCACGTCCTTTCCAGTTCCTTTTATATTATACCATATGCACCAGGAAAAAGAAAGGAGAAAGCTTGTCCCGCTGGGGAATTCCTATCGCGCAATCCCCCTTTTTATTAGACCTGTTCGAAAACGATTGGCGCACCGTCTGTCGCGAGCTTTTGCCGTCAGAACATTCCGCTTCCCCTTGAAAAATGACAGGATTCCTGCGGAAAATCGTCCCATCCTGACGACAAACCCCCATGGCATTTGTCACCCCCTAGAGGTCTACTGTCTGCGGATGCTGGGCCGGAACAACTTCTTTTTGAGCGTTCCCCAGTGGAACGGAATCAATGGGTACAGATAACCGTGCCCATCAAAGGTTTTGTTAGAAACCAGAATCACCAGGATTGCAATCAGGCCGCCAATCAGCCCCCATAAGCCGAATACCGCTGTCAGGATCAGCAGTCCCAGCCGCATGAATTTCATTGCATAGCCCAGCTCCCAGCTCGGTTGGTTATAACCACCCAGCGCAACCAACGCCATATACAGCATGGTTTCCGCCGAAAACCAACCAGACTGTACCGCAAAATCCCCGACCACGATACCCGCAATCAACGAAAGCGAGGTGGTCAGCATGGACGGCGTCGAAAGTGTCGCGAGCTTCAGCCCGTCGATGCCGATTTCCAGAATCATCAGCTGCCAGAAAATTGGCACCGCCGGTGCTTCCGACGGCAGCAGAAAGGAAAGCCCCGGTGGTATCCAGCCTGGATTTTCGGTCAGCAGCAGCCAGACCGGCGTCAGCAGCAGCATCAGCAGCAGGACAAAATAACGCGTCAGGCGCAGATAAGTGCCGGTCAGCGGCGGGAAATAGTAGTCATTGGTCTCCTCCAAAACATCAAAAATGGTTGTGGGCAGCACCATACAAGCCGGGGCGTTGTCCACCAAAATCACGATATCCCCTTCCAAAATCTGTGCCGCCGCCGCGTCCGGGCGTTCGGTATATTTGAATTTCGGGAATGGATTGAACCATTTATGACGGAACAGGATTTCCGACAGGCTTTCCTGATTCATGGTCAGCGCGCCGACATTCGCGTTTTGCAGGCGGTCGCGGATTTTCGCAAGCAGTTCCTGATCGGCAAGTCCATCCATATAGCACAGCGCCACGTCCGTTTGGGAGAGCGTGCCAACCGCATGATACTCCATCCGCAGCTGTGGCGATCGAATACGCCGCCGGATCAGCGCGCAGTTAAGCACCATTGCTTCTACAAAGCCGTCATGCGAACCGCGCAGAACCTTATCTTTTTCAGGTTCGGAGGTGTCCCTCTGGGGGTATGTTCGGATATCGAGCAGCACTGCCGCCGCGAACCCGTCCACCAGCAGACAGGTCTGCCCGGAAAGGATTGCCGTCAGCACCTTGTCCTCGTCGGTTTCCAGCGCGGCCTCACAGTACGGCACCGCATGCGTTAGGAATGCTTCCGCACTGCCGAACGCAGGGTCATCCGCTTTGAGCGCATAGAAAAATTCCAGCAGTTTTTCAAATAAATCGTCTTTTACAAAGCCATCAATCAGGAAAAAAGCCGCGTCTCTCCCACGCAGCCGCACAGGCCGGCGTATCACATCAAAGCTTTTCCCGATGTGGAGCGCTTCGGTCAGGACGCGGTCATTTTCGGAGAATTTCCGGGTCATAGATACTCCCCCTTCTACACGAATTACAAACAGCTTGCGTACAAATCCCCGAAATATACGAAAAAAAGAAAAGTTTTTCTTGCAATTCAAAGCGGGGTGTGGTAAAATAGTATCCGATAACGGGCATTCCGCTGTCTGTTGACGAATGCAGAGAATGAATGCCTATGCAGAAAGGAAAATAGAACCATGGATTTAGTAAAAGTTCTGTCTGAACAGCACCTCAAGAGCGACCTGCCCGAGCTGAAAATCGGCGACACCGTCAAGGTTCACGCCAAGATTCGTGAGGGCAACCGCGAGCGTATCCAGATTTTCGAGGGTATCATTATCGCGATGAAGCACACCGGAATCAATAAGACGGTCACTGTGCGCCGTATTTCCTACGGTGTAGGCGTTGAAAAGACCTTCCTGCTACATTCCCCGAACGTTGCGAAGTTCGAGGTAATCCGTCATGGTAAGGTTCGCCGCGCGAAGCTGTATTATCTGCGCGGGCGCGTCGGCAAGGCTGCAAAGGTTGCCGAAAAGGTCTAAGAACATGGGCAAAGGGAAACCGGAATCGGTTTCCCTTTTTTCGTACCCAAAGCATCGCGACGCTGGCTAAAAAAGGCGGCAGCCCCTAAGGGCCACCGCTTTTTAGCACTGTTATAAAATCGCCTTATGAAAAGTCTTTTTGCCCTTCTTGATAATACGCCCGTCCCGGAAGCTTTCCTGCTCCAGCATAGCCTTGAAATCGGAGACCTTTTCGCCGTCAATCGTGACGCCGCCGCCCTGCACCAGCTTGCGCGCTTCCCCGTTGGAGGCAGCAAGGCCGCACTTCACCAGCAGGGTCAGCACGCCGATTTTCCCGTCCGTGAAATCCGTGTCAGCCAGGGTAGTCGTCGGCATATTCTCGTCCGAGCCGCCGCCCACAAAGATTGCCTTTGCGGCGCTCTGCGCCTTGTCGGCCTCCTCGCTGCCGTGTACCAGGGAAGTCAGCTCATACGCCAGGATTTCCTTGGCGCGGTTCAGCCCGGCACCCTCCCACCTGTCCATCTCATCGATCTGCTCAAGCGGCAGGAAAGTCAGCATCCGGATGCATTTGAGCACGTCCGCATCATCCACATTGCGCCAATACTGGTAAAAATCGTAGGGGGAAGTCTTGTTCGGGTCGAGCCAGACCGCACCGGCGGCGGTCTTGCCCATCTTCTTGCCCTCCGAATTGAGCAGCAGCGTGATGGTCATTGCGTGCGCGTCCTTGCCCAGCTTGCGGCGGATCAGCTCGGTGCCGCCCAACATGTTCGACCACTGGTCATTGCCGCCGAACTGCATATTGCAGCCGTAGTGCTGGAACAGGTAGTAGAAGTCGTAGGACTGCATAATCATGTAGTTAAACTCCAGGAAGGACAGCCCTTTTTCCATGCGCTGCTTGTAGCACTCCGCGCGGAGCATGTTGTTGACCGAGAAGCACGCGCCAACCTCACGCAGAACATCAATGTAGTTGAGCTTGGTCAGCCAATCGGCGTTGTTAATCATCATGGCCTTGCCTTCGCCGAACTCAATAAAGCGCTCCATCTGCTTTTTAAAGCAGTCACAATTGTGCTGGATGGTTTCGGTCGTCATCATTGAGCGCATATCGGTTCGCCCAGAAGGGTCGCCGACCATGCCCGTACCGCCGCCAATCAGCGCAATCGGCTTATTGCCCGCCATTTGCAGGCGTTTCATCAGGCACAACGCCATAAAGTGGCCGACATGCAGGGAATCCGCAGTCGGGTCAAAGCCAATATAGAAGGTCGCCTTGCCCTCATTAACCATATTGGCAATCTCCTGCTCGTTCGTGACCTGCGCCAGCAGGCCGCGTGCTTTCAATTCATCATAAATCTTCATTATGAGTCTCCGTTCCTATATTCTTAAAACAATACACCACGGTGAATGAGCGTCCAAGGTGCACGTTTTTTTGAAATTCCCGTGAAAAATCCGCATTTATCTCCCCTCTGCCGCATGCAGAAGCTCACGCGCGTTTTCAAGCGTCGCCTCGGTAATCTGGTCGCCCGCAAGCATGCGCGCAATTTCCTGCGCGCGCCCGTCCGCGCTCATGGGGTGCACATCGGTAAAGGTGCGGTCCTTCTGCGCGCGCTTTTCGATCAGCAGATGATGGCTGCCCATCGCCGCAATCTGGGGCAGGTGGGTGACGCAAAGGGTCTGCTTTTTGCTGCCGATTTCACGCAGCTTGTGCGCAATTTTCTGCGCGGCGCGCCCGCTGACGCCGGTATCGATTTCATCGAAAATGAGCGTCCCAACCGGTTCCCCCGCCGTCAAAATGTTTTTCATCGCCAGCATCACGCGCGAAAGCTCGCCGCCGGACGCAACCTTGGAGAGCGGGCGCACCGGTTCGCCGGGGTTGACTGAAATCAAGAATTGCACGGTATCCATGCCCTTTGCGGCCAATTTCGTACCGGTCTGCACCTGGATTTGCAGCGTCACCCGCGCCATATCCAAATCTTTCAATTCGGAAATGATTGCTTTTTCCAGCCGCTTCGCGCCGGTGCGCCGCCCTTCGGACAGCTTCGCCGCCAGCGTTTTGGCTTTTTGCAGCTCCTTCCGGTATTCTTCCCGGAGGGTCACGCGCCGCTCATCCGCGCATTCCAGACTTTCCAGCTCTTTTTTCGCCTTTTCCGCATAAATAAGCACTTCTGCAGCCGTCTCACCGTAGCGCTTGCGCAGCCGGAAAATTTCATCCAGCCGTTCCTCGACCATGGCGCGCTCTTCTGGGGAAAACTCCGCGCGGTCTAGCTGTACGCCGATGCTTTCCCGCAAATCCTCAGCCAAATACCGAAGCTCCTCAGCGGTCTCCGCCAGTTTCGCGAGCGTCTGGGAAACCTCCGCCACGCCGGAAAGAGCGTTCGCGGCGGTTGCAGTCAGCACGGCCGCGCCCTCTGCTTCCTCACCGCCGTCCAGCGCGGCATGTGCCCGGCTCAGCGCATCCATCAGCCGCCCAGCATTATCGAATTGCTTCTTTTTTGCAAGCAGCTCCTCTTCCTCGCCCTCGCGGAGCGCAGCCGCTTCAATTTCCTCCACCTGCGCGCGGAGCAATTCCACCCGCTGGAGCCGTTCCTGCTCCCCCTGGTCGAGCGCGGTAATCTGTTTGCGAAGGGCAAGCAGCTTCTGATAGCTGGGGCGGTACTGCGCAAGAATCTTACCCGTCCCACAGTAACCGTCCAAAAAGTCAATATGGCTGTTCTCGTCCATCAGCCGCTGCCCGTCATGCTGTCCATGCACATTCAAAAGGTAGGGGCTGAGCCGCCGCAGGACAGCGGTTGCGACCGGCTTCATATTCACCCGGCAAACGGTCTTGCCGTCGGCGGAAATCTGCCGCTGGATGCAAAGCTCGTCCTCGTCCTCATTTTCAAGCCCAAGCGCTTCCAGCTCCCGTCGAAGCTCCGGCGACAGCCCGGTAAAGACGGCGCTGACGAAGCCTTTCTTTGCACCGCCGCGAATCAGCTCACGGCTGGTGCGCTGCCCCATCACCGCGCCAATGGAATCGATAATGATTGATTTACCCGCGCCAGTCTCACCGGTCAGCACGGTCAGCCCGTCGTTCAGCTCAATGTCCGCCTGCTCAATGACAGCAATATTTTCAATATGAAGCAGCTGTAACACAGCGCCCCCTCCTTTCCCGTTAATAACCGGTTTCCTTTCCCCCGAGGACACAGCGGAATCAGTTCAGCATGGCCCGCGCTTCGGTACAAAATCTATCCGCGCTTTCCGTATCCCGCATCACAACAAAAACGGTGTCGTCACCGCCCAGCGTACCGACGACCTCCCGCACGCGCATGGCGTCAATCGCCATTGCCGCCGCCTGCCCCAGCCCGGGCAAGGTTTTAATGACTACCATATTTTGCGCGTAACTGATTTCGGTAACGCACTCCTTAAAAATATTACGCAGCCGGGTCGTAAAGCTGTTTTCGACCTCGCTGGTCGCGGCGGCATATTTATATTTCCCGCTGGTCGCGGACAGGATCTTAATCAGCCGCAAATCCTTAATATCCCGCGAAACAGTCGCCTGCGTAGTGGAATAGCCCAGGCGGCGCAGGTGCTCGGAAAGCTCCTCCTGCGTTTCGATTTCGGTCTGCTCAATCAAATCCAATATTTTTGCCTGGCGCTGAAACTTCATGCTTATTCCCTCCCGCTCAGCTTCTGCTGTAGAATATGGTAAAAATTCTGCCCCTTCACCCGCAGCAAACGCATTTGCAGCGGGGAACGTTCCACAACGACTTCATCCCCCGGCTTCAGCGTAAAATTCTGGTCGCCATCGCCGGAAACAACAATTTCAACATCATGTCTGCAATGCACACGCACCGACAGCCGCCGCTCCGCCGAAAATACAAAGGAGCTTGGCCGCAAGCTGTGCGCACAGACCGGTGTCAGCACAATATTATCGGTAGACGGCTCCACAATCGGCCCCCCGGCGGAGAGCGAATAGGCCGTCGAACCGGTCGGCGTTGCGAACACAACCCCGTCACCGCCGAAGGAAGTCACCCGCACGCCGTCTGCTTCTACATCCATATGGATGACGTGGAACTGTGGGTTGCCGCGCACGACCGCAACGTCATTCAGCGCGTCCCCAGAAAACACCTCTGCCCCCTGCCGCAGCACCGAATAGTGTATCATAATACGGTCGTCGCAAACCGGCCCGCCGTCAAACAGCCGCGCAAGCAATGGGATTTCATCCCGTTCCAGCTCGGTCATAAAGCCGACATGTCCCAGGTTAATCCCTAAAATCGGTACCTTGGAAGCTGCCGCCAGCCGTGCAAGCCGCAGCATCGTACCGTCCCCGCCAAGGGAGACAACCAGCGCAGCCCGCGGGATGGCTTCCGCAGCCGGAAGGTACTGTATATTTTCCAGCGCCGGGTCAAAATAGGCGCTGGAAAGCAAAACCCGCACGCCCCGCTCCTGCAGCAGCGCGCAAACCTCGGCGACCGCCGGGGCAATTCCCGGCTTCTGTTCATTGGGATGTACGTAAACAGCTCTCATAATCCATCCTGCACCAAGGCCTCATGTGCCTCCTGCACCAGCGCGGTCAGGTCGGGCACCTGCTCTTCCCCGATCTTCGCGAGATATCCTAAAAATTCGATATTCCCTTCCGGCCCCTTAATCGGGGAAAAGGTTAAATTCTGAACGATAAAGCCAGCGGCGCGCGCATTTTCCACAAAGCCGGAGAGCACCTGCTCATGAACGGAAGCCTCCCGGACAACGCCTTTTTTACCAACCCTGCCGCGCCCGGCTTCAAACTGGGGCTTAATCAGGCAGGCAACGCGCCCATCCTCCGAAAGCAGCCCGAACACAACCGGCAGCACCAGCCGCAGTGAAATAAAGGAAACGTCAATTACGCAAAGCGACGGCACCTCTTCCAACATATCCGGCGTAACATAGCGAATATTCGTCCGCTCCATGCACTTGACGCGCGGATCCTGCCGCAGGCTCCACGCCAGCTGGCCATAGCCCACGTCAATCGCGTAAACCTTCCCGGCCCCACGCTGCAACAGGCAGTCAGTAAACCCGCCGTGGGACGCGCCCACGTCCATCACCGTCAGCCCGGTTGGGTCAATCTGGAAATAATCCAGCGCTTTTTCGATTTTATGCCCGCCGCGCGACGCAAATTCCTTACCGGTGCTGCGAACCTCAAGCGCCGCGTCCTCCGGGACATTTTCGCCGGGCTTATCCGCCTTCTGCCCGTTGACATAGACAAGCCCTTCCATAACGCTGGTTTTCGCGCGCTCCCGCGAAGGGGTCAGCCCCCGCTCAAAAAGCAGCACATCCAGCCGTCTCTTACCCATCCTTTACCTCCTCCGGGACAGCGCCGCATACCGCGTCCGCAAGCGAATCCGCGTCAAGGCCGCACATTTTCAGCAGATCCGGCACGCTGCCGTGCGGCAAAAAGCGGCTTCCTGTACTGCGCAGCAAAATCCGCGCGTGCACGCCGCGCTCTGCCAGGGCGCAGGAAATGGCCTCGCCCATCGCGCCAGCAGGCGCAACGTCCTCACAAACAAGAATTTGTGAAAACCCGCCGAGCGCCGACAAAAATCCTTCCGAAACCGGACCAGACAGCCGGTTCAGCTTGTAAACCGCAGCCGGTATCCCACGTCCCGCGCAGATTTCCGCCGCTTGTATCGCCTGATTGATTTGAATGCCATAGCTGACGATGGCCGTCCCCGTGCCTTCGCGCAGGCAGACCCAATCCTCAGCCGCTGTATTTTCCTGAAAAGTACCCTCCCCGCCGCGCGGATAGCGAATTGCCGTCGGGCCGGTCTCATGATACACCGCCTTGGACAGCATCGCGCGCAGCTCCGCAAAGCTGGAAGGCGCCAGAATATTCATATGAGGGATAGAACGCAGATAAGCCACGTCAAAAACGCCGTTATGCGTCGCGCCGTCCGCACCGACAATGCCAGCCCGATCAACCGCGAATACGCAGCCGAGCCGCCGTTCATCAATCGCACAATCGTGAATCAGCTGGTCGTAGCCGCGCTGCAAAAAGGTGGAGTAAATCGCTGTTACCGGCTTCAGCCCCTGCGCGGCCATGCCCGCCGCCATCGTCACCGCATGCTCCTCCGCGATGCCAACATCGAAAAAGCGCTCCGGGAAGTGCTCCGCAAAGCCCAGCAGCCCGGTTCCCGAGCTCATCGCCGCCGTCACCGCGCAGATACGCGCGTCATTCGAGGCCAGCCGGATCAGCTCGTCCCCAAACACGGCGGAAAAATCAGCGCCATCCTTTGCTTTCAGCCGCCCGTCTGCTAAATCAAATTGTCCCACGCCGTGATATTTTTCCGGCTGGAGCTCCGCCGGACGGTAGCCCTTGCCCTTCTTGGTCATAACGTGCAAAAGGACGGGTTTTTTCATGCCTTTTGCCGCTTGGAGCAGCTCACAAACCGATTTCAGGTCATGCCCGTCCACCGGCCCTAAATAGGCAAAGCCCATCTGTTCAAACAGCGTGGTCGGCAGAAGGATTTGCTTGAGCCTGCTTTTCGTGCGGGAGGTGATGTTAATCAGCCGCTCGCCAAACGGCAGCTTTCCGAAAAACTGCTTCGTGCTTGATTTTGCCCGCAGATAGCGCGGGCTGACGCGCAGACGCGCCAAATGGCGGCTCATTGCCCCAACATTTGGCGTGATAGACATGGTATTATCATTCAGGATAACAATCAGCGGTTCGCCGCTGTCGCCCGCGTTGTTCAGCGCTTCATACGCCATACCGCCGGTCAGCGCGCCGTCGCCGATGACTGCTACAACATGATATTTCTGATTCTTAATAGTCCGCGCGTGCGCCATACCCAGCGCCGCCGAAACCGAGACCGAGGCGTGCCCCGTGATACAAGCGTCCGTCTGGCTCTCCGACGGTTTCAAAAAACCGGAAATCCCGCCCAGCTGCCGCAGGGTATGAAACTGCTCCCTGCGCCCGGTCAGGATTTTGTGCACATAGCATTGGTGGCCGACATCGTAAATCAGCCGGTCGGACGCGCTGTCAAACGTGCGTTCCAGCGCAACCGCAAGCTCTACAATGCCCAGATTGGAAGCCAGATGCCCGCCGGTTTCCGATATATGGTCGAGCAAAAAGGTACGCAGCTCCTCGCAAAGCTCATACAGCATCGGATAGCCCATCGCGCGCAAATCCGCCGGACGCTCGATTTTGTCCAGGATTCCATAGCGTTTCATATCGCATTGACCCCCAAAACGGCGTTTATTTTTTTGCGCCCAGCTCGATGGGCAACAGTGCGAGCACCCGTCCCGCCGTGTGGACAATGCGCACGCTGAACCGGATGCCCAGCCCCTTGCCGATGGCCTTGCCGCCAATCGTCAGCGCGGCAATCAATCCGGTGACCGTCATAGAAACGACCAGGGTGCCAAGCGGCGGCAAACCTTTCGTGATATTGCTGACAATCACCGCGCCGGTCGCGCCCGAGATAATGCCCGCGATATCGCCCACCACATCGTTGCAGATGCTGGAAACCTTTTCCGCGTTGCGGGACAGCCAGACGGCCTCCCGCGCGCCGGACACCCGCCGCGACGCCATCGAATGAAACTCCTTTTCGGTTGCCGAAGTCGCGGCCATGCCAATAATATCAAACAAAATACCGAGCGCAATGAACATCAGCAGGATGATAAACGCAATAATATTATTCACCTGCGCAAGCGCTTCGTTAGAGAGATAGGACATGGAAACAGAGATGAAAAAACTCAGCGCCGTAATCGTAAGTACCCATTTCCAATTGATTAGCCGCGTTTTCTGCGGCTGTTTTCGTTTCGGTTTTTCGCCGTTTTCCAAAATAAACACCTTTCTTTGATTTGTTCCGTTCCGGGACGATTCAAAACCTTTTAACTCATGAAAAAGAATCTATTCCGTCTCCCGTTTGAAGAAAAAGAATCCGTCCTTACGCTGTACCAATTCCCAGCCGTCCGCTCCCAATTCGTTTAATTTTGTTTCGTATTCCTGCGCAACCTTTTCAAATTGCTTCGCAGTCATAGGGGGCGCGGCTGCAATCGAAGCCACTTTATATTCATATTTTTTCATAGCGGATGCCTCCCCCTTTACAGTTGTGCATGCTGCAAAGTAAATCTCTTTACACCACGAACTATGATGTTCCAAATCAATTTAACCATTTTACACGATTCAAACAAAAATCTCCGCTATTTGCAAATTATTCATCCCAATCGCGCCCTTGTGTCAGAATTTCATCCAAACACCCATCATCATAGAATGACCTCTCATCTTTATCGGAACTGCACGGGGCCTCCCCATTTTGTAAAACTTACAGGACTTCGGCCCATAGCAAAATGACTCGAACCAATACTTTTGCCGGACGCCCCAATCATATTCAATGACCACCGCCGTCATCGCCGCCCAGATCCATTGAAAGCACTTCCCTTTATAGCAAGCCGGGCTGATCACCCGCGCGCCCTTCAGCGCGTAGGTTTTCAGATCCGGCAGCGGCATGATATACGGCGGCGCGGTACAGCTGATCCATACTAAAATACAATAAAAATGAATGGAAGGCAACTGACAAAACGTCCCAAACCATTGCGTAACCATCCAATCTTCTCATTCAGGGTGCCAAGGGGGCGCAAAGCCCCCCGGCATAGCCCGTCGTGGCGGCAGGGAGGGTTAATCTTACGGCTTAGGTTCGGTTGGTTTTCCCCGCGCTCTGCCGTGCGTCGCCGCTGCCGGTGGTTTCCCATCAAAGAGCGTGCCGGTGCGTTGCCGCCGCCGGGACCGAATTGCCACTGAGTCCGTACTGCAATCCCCTTCCTGTCCTGCGGGGAATCCCACCCCGCAGACAGCCTAGATGATTTCCATAACAGGCAACACATCTCTTAGCCTCTTTTGCAGACCCGGTTTCAAGAGTCAATGCCCGGCACATCTTGCGCTGGAAATGCCGGGTGGACACTCCATCCACCGCCCCCACTCAAGGCAGGCTACTCTGCACACAGCGCTTTGACGCGAACCGCCCGGTTGACCGCCGACCCTCCGCCGAGGCGGAGGGGGGACGGGACTTCGGCCGGCCTGTCGCCGCACCGCAATACAGGTTCCATCCTGCGCCGTAACTCGTCCATCAATCCCACCTAGGGATGCTATAGGCGCGCCACAGATACAGGTCTCCACGGCAATAGGGTCGGTATCCCATGCCATTGGGAAGCGCCCTAAAGCCTTAACCCCCAGCATCCACCCCAAACTGGGCGTAAGAAGCAAACACCAGGGACTTCATCGATATGCCCTTCAACGGATTTTTAGGCCCGTCTTGGGAGATGTATGCGCTGACTAGGATACTGCGCCACAGAATCACCGCGCCGGAAAGCGCGGATTATCACTAACAATACTCAGGAACTGTGAATCAATAAATTGTGACAAGCGCGCCGCAGATTCTTTCGCCAGACAAGGCGCGTTTCCGCAGGCAGGCTGACGCCTGTCAGGAAACTGGGCGCAGTATGGCGGAAGAAGGTGCAAGCGGTTATCGCAAGTTATTTTGAAAGTTCCTTATATAAAATATCACATCAAAAGCTTTATTTCAAGAGCGGATGAATAAAAATTCATGTTTTATTCATCTTTTGTTCTGTTTTAGCCGAATCAGTAATCCCGCGAAACCAGGTAGTTGGCGAGGTCGTCCAAAAAGGCGTGCGCCGGGAAATCGCGGAGCGCCGCAATCGCGTTGTCAGTCAGCTCCCGCACCAGCTCATGGCAGCGCGCCGTGCCCAGCAGCGCCGGGAACGTCACCTTGCCGTTTTCCGCGTCCGATCCAATCGGCTTGCCGAATTTGGTAATATCGCCCTCAATATCGAGTAAATCGTCCTCAATCTGGAACGCAAGCCCCAAATTGTCCGCATAGCACTCCGCCGCGCCGAGGGTTTCCGGGTCGCTGCGCCCCGCCAGGATGCAGCCCATCACCGCCGCCGCCTTGATGAGACAGCCAGTTTTCAGCCGCTGGAGCAGCATCAGCGTTTCCTGGGAAATCTGCCGCCCCTCAGACTCGATGTCCATAATCTGCCCGCCGATCATGCCGTCCATGCCGGAGGCCTCCGCCAGACAGCGTGCCGCGCGCAGTACAGTTTCCGCCGGGAGATTCCCGGTATTCTCCGGGTCGAGCACGGTTTCAAACGCCCGGTTGAGCAGCGCGTCCCCGGCCAGCACCGCCGTTGCTTCACCGAACACCTTATGGTTAGTTGGTCTGCCGCGCCGCAGATCGTCATCGTCCATACAGGGCAGGTCGTCGTGAATCAACGAATAGGTGTGTACCATCTCCAGCGCCGCCGCAAACGGCACCGCCTGTTCCAGCGTCCCGCCGCACACCCGGCAAAATTCCATGGTCAGCGCCGGACGCAGCCGCTTTCCGCCGGACAGGGCGGAATAGCGGGCAGCCTTAAAAATTGAAGGGTAATATTGTTCGTTTTCGGACGATAATGCATGTGTCAGCGCGTCCTCTGTCAGTTTTCTGTAAAAATCCAATCGCTCTGTCAGCGTCATTTCCAGTTATCCCTCCTGTTCTTCCCCCTACCCAAGCGGGGTTTCCTCCCCGGATTCCCGCAGGACTGTCACCTTTTGCTCGGCTTCGTCCAATAGCTTGTGCAGGGAACCCGCCAGCTTCGTCCCCTCCTCAAACAGTGCGACACTGTCCGAAAGCGGCGTGTCCCCTTGTTCCAGCTTGCGCACAATCTCCTCAAGCCGTGCCATGGATGCTTCAAAGCTTTGTTTTTTTGCGGCCATGTTTCTCCGTGCTCCTTTGTTCTATTTTGAACCTTCTATTTTGATTTTTTCAACAACACATTCCGCACTGCCTTTCGCGAAGCGCACCGCCAGCCGGTCACCCTTTTGCAGCGCCGCCGCGTCCGTGACCGCCGTGCCGTCCCGCGTCGCCATCGCGTAGCCGCGCCCCAGCACCCGCAGCGGACTCATCGCATCCAGCCCGACCACCGCGCGCTCAAACCGCTGCCGCGAGACCGTCAGCCGCTGATTCGCCAGCATCCCGATCCGGTCCGCCTGCAAATCGACCGCCAGCCGCCGCTCCGCGAGCCGGTTTTCCATCGCGCGTTCCAACCGTTCGGACTGCCGTTGTAGTGCGCCGCGCCTTTCCGCAAGGGTATGCGCCGGGCTGCGCGCCGCAAGCCGTGCCTGCAAAAGCGACGCCTTTTGGCGGTGCCTATCCAGCGTACGCTTGTATCTGCTTTCCAATTGAAGCTCAAGCTGCCGCAGCCATTCCTGTACGCCCTCCTGATCCGGGACGGCAAGCTCTGCCGCCCCGGAGGGCGTCGGCGCGCGGAGATCGGCGACATAATCCGCAATCGTCACGTCAGGCTCGTGCCCGACTGCCGAAATCACCGGGATACGGGATACCGCGATTGCCCGCGCGACGCTTTCGTCGTTGAACGCCCATAGATCCTCAATCGAGCCGCCGCCCCGTCCGGTAATGATTAAATCATCCTCACCAAGCCGGTTGACCAGCGCCAGCGCGCGGCACAGGCTTTGCGGCGCGCCCTCCCCCTGCACCAATGCCGGGACAATCCGCACCCGCGCAAGCGGCCATCTGCGTCCCAGAATCCGAATCATATCCTGCACTGCCGCGCCGCTCTCCGCCGTTACCAGCGCAATCGAACGCGGCATATCCGGCAGCGGCTTTTTGCGGGACTCGTCAAACAGCCCCTCGGCGGCGAGCTTTTCCTTCAGCTGCTCGAACGCCAGATGCAGCGCGCCGGTGCCATCCGGCAGGATTTCCGAAAGGTAAATCTGCACCTGCCCGCTTTTCGGGTAAGAGCTGATGCGCCCGCGCGCGACGACCTTCATGCCGTTTTGCAGCCGGAAGCGCAGCTTTGCCGCATCCGAGCGAAACATGACCGCGCTGATAGCCGCGCCCTCATCCTTAAGCGTCAGGTAATGATGCCCGGAGGGGTGCGGCTTGTAGTTGGAAATCTCACCCGCCACAAATAAATCACGGAAACCCGGGTTGGATTCCAGCAGCCATTTAATCTCCTGATTCAGCCGGGAAACAGTATAGATTGTACTCATATTCACTCCCTATGTCCCAGCTGCCGCGCTGCCAGCAGCGCTACGCCAACCGCGTTATCCCCGGAAAGCTCGGTTTCCGCAAAGCAGCACTCGAACGTCTGCGAAAGCTGCTCCCGCAGGAAGGAATTACACATCACGCCGCCCGCGCACAGCACTGGCAGCGGCCAGCGCTCCAGCGCCTGCCTTGTCGCCTCCACAACCGCGTTGCTCACAGTCTCTATCGCGAAACGCGCAACCATCCTGCGCGCAAGCCCCCTTTTTGTAAGCATTTCAGACTGATTCTGCACCCCGGAGAGAGAAAACCAGCAGTCCTTCACCTTCGGACGAAACGCTAAAATCGGCGCCTCGCATGTCTGTTGCAGCTTGTCCAGCTCGGCCCCTGCCGGGAACGGCAATCCGAACAGCCTGCCGCAGCGGTCAACCAACTGCCCCGCCGCAAGGTCATCCGACCCGCCAATGATTTCCGTCTCAGGCAGGCCGCCCTTCCCCGGACGGACCAGCAGCAGCTCACTCGTCCCGCCGGACAGATGCCACGCAAGGAACTCCCTGTCCAGCAAATCCAGCCGCCCTGCCGAGAGCGCCGCCGCCGCAATATGCCCCTGCTGGTGCGAGCAGGCAAAAAGCGGCACGCCCAGCAAATGCGCTGCCGCGCGCGCAACATTCTCCCCCGCCAAAAAACAGGGCATATAAGACCCCTCCACCGCACGCGGGCGGGTACTCACCCCGATCGCGTCCAACGGCTGATTGGACGGCAACGCGGCAATCATCTTATGCAAGTGCACCGTATGCTGGAACACCGCTTCCGACTGCCGCAGCCCGATCCCGCCTTCCGGCACATCGAGCAGCCGCCCCCGATTCTGCCAAACGCCTGTTTCCGTTTCGTAAACCGCTGCGGATGTGCGGTAATTAGAGGTATCAATCCCCAGCACCTGCTTATTCATCGGTTTTTCCCGCCGGTTCAGCGGCCTCCTCTGCCTGCAATTCCCTGCCGACCGTGCCAAGAATGCCGTTAACAAACCGGCCCGCCTCATCAGAATCGTACGCCTTCGCCAGTTCGACCGCCTCATTGATAGCCGCGCCAACCGGCACGTCGTCCACATACAGCATTTCATAAAGCGCCAGACGCAGCACCGCGCGCGAAATCCGGGTAATCCGTTTCAGGCTCCAGCCCTTGGAATTCCTGATAATCTTCTCATCCAGTTCGGTCTGCTTGTCGGCAATGCCCCGGACGACCCGCAAAATATAGCTGCGCTGACGTTCGGTCAACGCGCCCTCATATAGCTTGGATTCCTCGGAAACAGCTTGCAAAGCGCCGTCCCCCAGGCATTCCAAAATGTCCTCATCGGTTTCAAACGCGCGGAAATTCATCTCATAAACCAGATGAAGCGCGATTTCCCTTGCTCTTGTTCTGCTCACGGCAACCCCCTGTTTCCGATGTCATAGGTCTGATATAAGATATTGCTATTGTACAGGAAAACCGGATAAATTGCAAGAACTTTTCATCTCTTCCGTTTCCCCGGCATCCTGTGCTTCTTCCTCCAACTCCGCAAGGATTTTCCGGTCGTCCTTGCTCTGCGGCTCGAACCGCGCAAACAGGTCGGGGCGGTCGGACCTGGTCCGTTTCAGGCTCATTTTGCGCCGCCAGCGGATAATATTCGCATGGTGCCCAGAAAGCAGCACCTCCGGCACCGCATGCCCGTGCCATACCTCCGGACGGGTATACTGCGGATACTCCAGCAGGCCATTCCAGTGGCTTTCCTCCTGGAACGCCGTTTCATCCGGCAGCACCCCTGGCACCATCCGGCAAACCGCGTCCGCAACCGCCATCGCCGGGATTTCCCCGCCGGTCAGCACGAAATCGCCAATTGAGATTTCCTCGTCTACGCACTGGTCAATAAACCGCTGGTCGATGCCTTCATAATGCCCGCAGACCAGGATAAATCGTTCCCGCGCCAGCAATTCCCGCGCCTTTTGCTGGCATAACGGTGCGCCCTGCGCGCTCATCATCACAGTATGGACGTGCTCACCGCCGCAAACCGCCTGATGGCACAGGTACAGCGGTTCGGCCAGCATCACCATACCGCGCCCGCCGCCATATGGCGCGTCGTCCGCTTTGTGATGCTTGTCGAGCGCCCAATCGCGGATATTATACGCGTTCACCGAAACCAGCCCGCGCGCCTGCGCCCGCCCAATGACCGATTCCCCCATCACGCAGTCAATCAGCGCCGGGAACAGCGTCATGATATCAATCCTCATTCCACCAGGCCCTCTATGGTTTCCACCACAATACGGCCGCCTTCCAAATCAACCTCGACCAGGAACGGCGCGCATGCCGGAATCAGCGCATCGGGTTTCCCTTCCCGGGCGATGATATACATATCATGCGCCGGATTGGCAAGCACCTCTTTTAGCTTGCCGATGGTGGCCTCGGTCCGCCGGTCATACACCGGCAGGCCGAGCATATCCTGTACGAACACCAAATCCTCCGGTAAATCGATATCCTCGCGGTCAAGATAGAGCACCGTGCCGCGCAGCGCTTCCGCCGCCTCGCAGGTATCGACGCCCTCCAGCCGCATAATCACACAGCCCTTGTGTACATATGACCGTTTCACACGGACAGGCTGCTTTGCTTCATCATATAAAGTATTGAAATCGGTCAGTACCTCAGGCGCGTCGCACCAGGACTGCACCTTGACTTCGCCGGTGACGCCGTGGGTATTGACAATCTGCCCGGCTTCAAGATAACGTTTTTTCATTGAAGTCCTCCCTACAATACAGGAAAAAGACCTGTCGGTCTGACAGGTCTCCTGAATACCCTGAAAGGTTCAGTCCAAAATTTCAACCGAAACCTTTTTATTTTCGCGGTTCCCCGTTGCCTTCATCAGTGTCCGGATCTCCTTTGCGATACGGCCATGACGGCCGATCACCCGACCCATATCCTCTGGGGCTACCCGCAATTCATAGACGACCGAGTCGTCCTGCTCAGTTTCCGTGATCGTGATGGCGTCCGGGTCATTGACCAGGTTTTTCACGATGTAGGTCAAAAGCTCTTTCATCCTTGGCAACCTCTCTATCCTTACAGCACGCCGGCCTTTTTCAGGATATCGCGAACGGTATCAGTCGGCTGCGCGCCGTTCTTGATCCACTGCTGTGCACGCTCGCTGTTAATCTTGACCTCCGCGTCAGCGGTCATGGGGTTGTAGGTACCGATCTCTTCAATGAAACGGCCGTCACGCGGGTAACGGGAATCCGCAACAACGATACGGTAGAACGGAGCCTTCTTCGCACCCATTCTGCGAAGTCTGATTTTTACCATGATTGTTTCACCTCCTTAACGTTTTTACCACTTTTATTGTAAAATACCTTTACAAGCATCTGTTAAAACGGCAGCTTCATGCCGCCGAAGCCACCCAGCCCGCCAAAGCCGCCGCGCCGCTTTTTTTTGCCCCTGCGCTGCAAGCCTGCCAGCTGTTTGGTCATCTTCTGCATCATTTCAAACTGCTTAAGCAGACGGTTGACCTCCTCAACCTTGAGGCCACAGCCCGCCGCGATCCGCTTCTTACGGCTGAAATTGATGATGGACGGGTTGTCGCGCTCCTTGGGGGTCATGGAAAGGATAATGGCCTCGGTGTGCGCCATCTGCTTTTCATCGACCTGCGCCCCTTGCAGCACCTTCGGATCCACGCCAGGCAGCATTCCCAGCATTTCCTCCATGGAACCCATGTTTTTGAACTGTTGGAGCTGTTCGTAAAAGTCGGTCAGCGTCAGCTTGCCGACGCGCATTTTTCGTTCAAAATCAACCGCCTGCTTCTGGTCGAAGTTCTGCTGCGCCTTTTCAATCAGCGTCAGCACATCGCCCATGCCCAGGATACGGGACGCCATACGGTCGGGGTGGAACGGTTCGATATTATCCAGCTTTTCACCGGTGCCGATATATTTAATCGGCTTGCCAGTCACCGCCTTGACAGACAACGCCGCGCCGCCGCGGGCATCGCCGTCCATTTTGCTCATCAGCACGCCGTCAATGCCGAGCGCATCGTCAAACGCCTGCGCGACATTCACCGCGTCCTGACCGGTCATCGCGTCAACCACCAGCATGATTTCGTGCGGCTTGACCTCTGCCTTGATATTTTTCAACTCCTGCATCAGCGTTTCGTCGATGTGGAGACGGCCTGCCGTATCCAGAAATACCAGGTCATAGCCATTTTTGCGGGCGTATGCAATACCTTCCTTCGCAATGCGGACCGGGTCGTCCTGCCCCATGTCAAAGGTCGGGATGTCCAGCTGTTTGCCGACCACCTTCAGCTGTTCAATCGCGGCGGGACGGTAAACGTCGCACGCGACGAGCAGCGGGCGGCGCTGCTGCTGATGCCGGAACAATCCGGCGAGCTTGGCGCACTGGGTCGTCTTTCCCGCGCCCTGCAAACCGACCATCATAACAACCGTCGGTGGGTTGGGCGCAATGGTAATGCGCGCGCTTTTCCCGCCGAGCAGCGCGGTCAATTCCTCGTTAACGATTTTAATGACCTGCTGCGCCGGGGAAAGGCTTTCCAGAATGTCCGCGCCGGTCGCCTTTTCGGTGACGGTTTTGATAAAATCCTTGGTAACCTTAAAGTTGACATCCGCTTCCAGCAGCGCCATACGGATTTCCCGCATGGCAGCCTTGACATCGGCCTCGGTCAAGCGGCCCTGGCTGCGGAGCTTCTTAAAAGCAGAAGAAATCTTTTCGGTCAAGCCCTCAAATGCCATCAGCGGTATGCCCCCTTCCGTTCCTGTAACATCCCAAATCAGCCGGTAATCGCCTTGACATGCTCTTCCATCCGGCTCCGCGTCGCCTGTAAATCAACGTTGCGGTATTTTGTGCTGTTGATATCGATTGCAATTTT
>CAJUJQ010000023.1 GCA_910586575.1 uncultured Clostridia bacterium
CACCTTGCCCTGCCCGCCAAACGGATGGCGGGCAGGGTGGGTGAATACGGCAAACCTTTTCATTCGCGAGTATAACTTGCGGCAATCGCCTGCATCTTCTTTTGCCATACCGCGCCCAGTTTCCCTGACAGGCGAAAGAATCTGCGGCGCGCTTGCCACAATTTATGGATTCACAGTCCCTAACGCTGTGCGCGGGGGTCGGCGTGCGGGTTCCAGAGCTGTTCCAGCGTCTGCACCCCGCGCCGTAAGCAAAGCGCCATCAGGGACGCTCCCGCGACAACCGCTGCCGCCGAAAGCAGCTGCGAAACCCGGATACCCGTTGCGCCGATATACAGGCTGTCGGTGCGCAGCCCTTCAATCCAGAAACGCCCCGTGCCGTACCAAATCAAATAGCAGAGGAAGATTTGCCCGCGGAAGCGGAGCCACCGCTTGGAAATGGTGTGGATGAGCAAAAAGCCAACCAAATTCCAGAGGGATTCATATAAAAAAGTCGGGTGCACCGGCGCGCCGCCGTTGATGCTCATGCCCAGGAAGAACGTCGTTTCGCCGCCGTGGGCTTCGGCGTTGATGAAATTCGCCCAGCGTCCGATGAGCTGCCCAATCAGCAGGCCGAGCGACGCAATATCGAACATCGCGGGGATGTTCAGCCTTTTTTTGCGGCCAAACAGGGCAACCGCAAGCAGCGCGCCAATCACACCGCCGTAAATCGCCATACCGCCCGAGCGGGTGCTCAGCAGCTCGTTCAGATGGACGCTGTAGTAGTCCCAGCGGAACGCGACGTAATACAGCCGCGCGCCGACGATGGAGGACGGTACCGCCCAGAGCAGGCAGTCGAACAGCAAGTCGCTGGTGAAGCCGGTTTCGGTAATCCGATGGTTGATATAGCCGACCCCCAGCAGGAAGCCCAGCGCAATAATAATACCGTACCAGTAAATATTCAGCCCGAACAGGGAGAACGCAACCCGGTTAATCGTAAAATCCAGCCCGAGCGCGGGGAAGGAAATTTCGTTAATCACTGCTCGCCCTCCTGGCCGTCCAGCGGCAGCACCAGCGACTGTGACGAATCCGTCCAGCGCGCAAAGCAGGCGCGCGCGTCATCCGGCGTCAGCCCGTCGAGCAGCTCGGCGAACGCGGCGTAATGCTCTCCCCGGAACTGCGCGGCGACCTCGCGGCGGACATAGGAAGCCGGGTCGTCAAACGTCCGTAAGCAGCTGCCGTACAGCGCCCGGCGCGTGCGCCCGAATGCGTCCTTCGCGAGTGCGGCGGCACAGTCCCGCACCCCGGCTTCGAGCGCGGCGCGCAGTGCCTGCGGGTCGCGGGTCTCGCCGCCGAAGATGGCTGCCGCCCCCTCCGGGAACATGGTATATTCCGAATCGAAGGTGCGGTTTAACAGCCGTTCCTCGAACAGCCGCGTATACAGCGGGGACGCGGGGCCGCTCAGCAGGCGGCAGCACAGGTCGCCTAGCAGCTGCCGCTGCAAATAGCTTTCGCCCTCGGCGGGCGGCGCGTCGCGGAAGCCCAGCATCGCCTGGGGCTGGGATACCTGCATCCGGCAGACGGTCTCGCGCCGGAGCACGCCGCTTTGGCGTTTGCCGTAGTCGCGCACAGGCCGCACCGGGGACGGGGAAACCTGTTCGGCGGCTTCGCAAATCGCGTCAAAATCCGCCGCACCGCACACCGCCAGCACCATATTCGCCGGGTTATAGAAGGCACGGTGGCAGGCGTACAGCAGCTCGGGGGTAATTTCCGCAATCGACGCGCGCGAGCCTGCAATCGAAACGCGGATGGGGTGCTCGTGGTACAGCCCTTCATAAACGCCGCCGTAAACCCGCCAGCCCGGCGTATCATCGAGCATCCCGATTTCCTGCGCGATGATGCCGCGTTCCTTGGCGACGTTTTCTTCGGTAAAATACGGTGTAAAGACGAATTTCAGCAGGATTTCAAGGTTCTCCCAGAACCGTTCGGTACAGGAGAAATGATAAGCCGTCATGGTACGGCTGGTAAAGGCGTTCGGCGACGCGCCGGACGCCGCGAACTTTTGCAGGGCGTTGCCATCCTCATCCTCGAACATTTTGTGTTCCAGGAAATGCGCCACGCCCGCCGGGAGCTGCCAGCGCCTGCCCTCTGCCGTAAAGCAGGCGTCGCAGGAGCCGAAGCCGGCCGCCAGCATGGCGAAGCACTTGGAAAACCCCGGTTTTTCCAGATACGAGACCCGCAGGCCGTTCGATAAGGTGCGGCTGTGCACGGTTTCGTGCACCCGCTCAAAATATTGCTTCATTTTGCCGTCCCCCTCAGGAAAAATACCGTGTCCGGCACGATGCAGCGCGCGGCGTCCTGCACCTCGTCGGCGGTAGCCTCCGCCACACGCGCCGCTAAATCCTCCGGCGACCAGGAAAGCCCGGCAATCGCCTGGTCGAGCCAGAACGATTCCAGAGACATCGGGCTGTCCGCCATCGCGCGCAGGCCGTTGACGACCGAGCGGCGGGCGGTTTCCAGCTCATCGGGCTGCGCGCCGCCGTGCTGCAAGCCCTCCAGCTGGCGCAGGATTTCGGCGCGGGCAACCTCAGCGTTTTCGTTGTCGATGCCGGAGCTTGCCGCGAGTACGCCCTTGAGCCGGTAGCACTGGGTGCTTGCGTAATAGCATAAAGACATTTTTTCGCGCACGTTGCGAAACAGCCGGGAGCTGGTCGTGCCGCCGTAGACCGCGTTTGCGAGCAGCAGCGCCGGATAGCGCGGGTCGTCGCTGGTGATACCGGTGCGGAAGCCCAAACACAGCTTGCCCTGTGTGACCGGCAGCGACTCCTCGAAATAGCGCTTCCCGTGCGGCGGCTGCGCGAAAATCTGGGTTTCCGGAAGCGGGTACGCCTTTGTCTCCCGCCGGGGCAGCGCGGCGCGGAACGCATCGGCCACCGTTTCCGGCAGCTGCGCGCCGCAGTAGAACAGCTCCATCGGCGCGTCGTCCAGGGCTGTCCGGTAGGCTTTCATGAAATCCTCCGGCGTGAGCGCGAGCGCGCCCTCTACCGTGCCAAGCTCGTTTTTGCCATAGGCTTCGTCCGCGCACATCAGCTCCCAAAGGCGGCGCAGCGCCCAGGAGCGCAGGTCATTGCGGTGCGCCGCGATGCGGTCGGCGAGGTTTTCGGCCTCGCTGCGGACGGAAACGGACGGGAACTGCCCGTTTTCCAGATACGGTTCATTCAGGAAGGACAGCAGCAGCGCCGCCGCGCGGGAGGTCAGCCCGTCCCCGCCGTAGGCTTCGTCAATCACGTCGGCGACCAGCCCGACGGCAAGTGTTTCCCCCCGCGCGCGCACCGCAGGCTCGACGCGCATGCCATAAAGGCTTTCCAGCGCGCCGCCGATCGCGTCCAGGCTGGGGTACTGCGCCGTACCGCGCCGCAGTACATGGGGCAGCGCGGCAAACACCGGTTCCCCGCGCAGCGGCAGCAGCAGGCTCACCCCCATGGCGGAGGTTTTGAATTTTTGGGTGGTGATGCAGGTCAAACGCACGCCCGGCGCAAGCGGGGTGCGGGTAATTTCATTCATAGGATTCCTCTTTTCGACAGGATCTGCTATAATAGACCTGTTCGGAAACCATTGGCGCACCGTCTGACGCGAGCCTTTGCCGTCATGCTGTGCCGCTTCCCCTTGAAACCCGTCAGGATTCCTGCGGGAAACCGTCCCACCCTGACGACAGATTCTCACGCCATCCGGTATCCCCTGGTTTCCGAACGGGACTAAAGAAAGGCGGGGGATGTCCCGTTGATTCTTCTATTTTAGTATATCCTGTTTTCCGAAACTTGTCCAGCTGAGAGGAGCGCATGCAGTTGCCAAAGAATTCCCCAAAATGTGCCCGCCGACTGTATATGATTGACAGTCTGCGCGGGATGGCCATCGTTTTGATGGTGGTTTACCATTCCTTTTATAATATCCGTTACATTTTCGGCAACCCGTTCGGCTGGGCGGTGCGGCTGTACCCGGTGCAGCAGGCGGCGTGCTGGCTGTTCATCCTGGTTTCCGGGTTTTCGTTTTCGCTGTCGCGGAGCAACGTGCGGCGCGGGCTGCTGGTGTCGGCCTGCGGGCTGGGGCTGACCGCGTTTACGGCGGTGTTTATGCCGTCGGAACGGATTATCTGGGGGGTGCTGAGCTTCCTCGGCGCGGCGATGCTGCTGGCACAGGCGGCGCTCCCGCTGCTGCGCAGGGTTCCCGCCGGGGCGGGGCTTGCGGTGAGCGCCGGGCTGTTTGTGCTGACGCGGGATATCCAGTATGGTTATCTCGGGTTTGAGGGGTGCTGGCTTGCCGCGCTGCCCGGGGCGCTCTACCAGCCGCATTGCCTGTTCCCGTTCGGGTTCCCGTTTGAGGGGTTCTGGTCGGCGGATTATTTCCCGGTTCTGCCGTGGATTTTCCTGTATGGGTGCGGATTCTTCCTGTACCGGCTTGCCGAAGGATGCCAGGGCGCGGGGCGGCTGCTCGCGCGGCGGGTGCCGGGGCTGGACGTGCTCGGGCGGCATTCGCTTGTGATTTACCTGCTGCATCAGCCGGTAATTTTTGGGATAATGTGGCTCGTGTTCCGGTTTTCCGCCTGAAAAATCAGAACAACCCGCAGCCCCCTTACGGGGAAACTGCGGGTTGTTTGCTTATTCGGTTTCTTCCGTGACCGGCGGCGGGATTACGAACCGCACCGCCTGATGCAGGTTGCGGATTTCGACCGTGGACGCGTTGCCGCCGAACTCCCCATCCAGCGTCCACGCCAGCTCGGTTTCCCCGGCAAAGGTAATCCAAGGCGTTTTCAGGTGGACAAACAGGCTGGAATCCGAATCCCCATTGCTGGCGAAGTTATTCAGCGCGGTCTGCAAATCGAGCAGGCTGGCGGCGCGGCGCACCAGCACGACTTCAAATAAACCGTCATCCATCTGTGCCTGTGCCACGTGGGGGAAGCCCTTGAAGCCGCCGACCGAGGTCGAGTTGGTGACCATCCCAAAGAGGAACGTCCCGTCAACCGACACGCCGGGGGCTTCCACGTGCAGGGGGTACTCACGGATTTGGGAGAGGCTTTTTATGCCTTCCAGCAGGTAGGCGACCCGCCCAAGCAGGTTTTTGGAGGTTTGCGGGGTGGTATACGAAACATCGGTGAACAGCCCGAACGCGGCGACATAGGTAAAGTACCGCTCCCCAAACTGCCCGATATCGAGCACGGCGGTGCAGTCCCCAGCCGCGGCGGCGGCGGCCAGCGCCGGGAGCTTGGGAAGCCCCAGCGACGCGGCAAAATCGTTGGTTGTCCCCGCCGGGATATAGCCGAGCGGGACGGGGACGCCGGCATCCATAATCCCGGCGACGGTCTCGCCAAGCGTGCCGTCCCCGCCCGAGCAGACAATCCGGTCGAACGCTGCCGCGCGTTCGCGCGCGGCGCGGCGGGCATCCCCGCCGGATTGGGTGGTATAAACGGTCACATCCCATCCGGCTTTCACAAAGGTATCAATGCAGGCAAGGGCGTGCTGCTTGATTTCCGCTTTCCCCGCAAGGGGGTTCACAATCCAAAGAAGCTTTCCGGGCATCCCAAAACACCTCTTTCCGTTAAGGATAATACATTTAATCGGTCAGCAGGCTGCAAACCGCGTTGGCGTACTCGACCGGGTTGTCAATCGGCATGCCCTCAATGAGCAGCGCCTGGTTATAAAGCACGGAGGACAGCTTTGCAAGCTTGTCCGTGTCGCTCCCGGCGAGGGCGCACAGCTTGTCAAAAATCGGGTGCGCGCCGTTCAGCTCGAGCACACGCTCGGCGTGGAAGGTCTGCTCGGTACCCATGGCCTGCTGGTTGAGCACCTTTTCCATTTCCAGCGACATGCCGCCCTCGGTGGACAGGCAGCACGGATGGCTCTTGAGCCGCCCGGTCAACTGCACCCTGGCCACCTTGTCGCCGAGCGCGTCCTTGATGGCCGTCAGTACGGAGGCGTGCTCCTCTGCCTGCTTCTTGATTTCTTCCTTCTCTTCCTCGGTTTCCAGGCCAAGGTCGCCATCGGCAATCGACTTGAAGGTCTTTTCCTTGTACTGGTTCAGCATGCGGACGGTGAACTCGTCTACATTGTCGGTCATGCACAGCACGTCGTAGCCCTTGTCGCGCAGAAGCTCCATTGCGGGCAGCAGGCGGCACTTCTCGATGGTCTCGCCGCAGGCGTAGTAAATGTGCTTCTGCTCCTCGGGCATTTTTTCGACGTACTCGGCAAGCGATACCATTTTATCTTCTTTATCCGAGTGGTAGATGAGCAAATCCTCCAGCACGTCCTTGTGCATGCCGTAGTCCATATACGCGCCGAATTTCAGCTGCGGGCCGAACGCCTTGAAGAAGGTTTCGTATTTCTCGCGGTCGTTCTTCTGCATGGAAAGCAGCTCGTTTTTGATTTTCTTCTCAATGCTCTGCGCAATCACCTTCAAATGGCGGTCGTGCTGGAGCATCTCGCGCGAGATGTTCAGCGACAGGTCCGCGCTGTCCACCAGCCCGCGCACGAAGGAGAAATAATCGGGCAGCAGGTCGGCGCACTTGTCCATAATCAGCACGCCATTGGAATAAAGCTGCAAGCCCTTTTCATAGTCTTTGCTGTAGTAGTTGTACGGCGCGCGGCCGGGGATGAACAGCATGGCGTGGTAGGTTGCCGCGCCCTCGGTGCTGGTGTGGATATGGCGGAGCGGGTCCTCGTAATCGGAAAACTTGGATTTATAGAACTGGTTGTAATCGTCGTCGGTCAGCTCGGACTTGGACTTCTTCCAAATCGGGATCATGGAATTGAGCGTTTCCAGCTCGGTGTAGTCCTCGTATTCGGGCTTGTCCTCGGGGGAGTCCTCCTTTTTGCGGGAATGGGTCATTTCCATCTGGATGGGGTAGCGGATATAGTCGGAATACTTCTTGACAATATTCTGGATGCGCCAGCTGTCCAGGAACTCGCCGTATTCGTCGTTTTCGGTGTCGTCCTTGAGCGTCAGGGTGATGGTGGTGCCGGTTTCGGCCTTCTCGCACGGCTCGATGGTGTAGCCGTCTGCGCCGTTGGAAAGCCAGCGGTAAGCGGAATCCGCGCCGTCCGCGCGGGTCACAACCTCGACCTCTTTGGCGACCATGAACGCGGCGTAGAAGCCCACGCCAAACTGGCCGATGATGTCCACGTCCTCCTGCTGATCCATCTGGCGCTTGAACTCGAGCGAGCCGGAGCGCGCGATGGTGCCCAGGTTTTCTTCCAATTCGGCCTCGGTCATGCCGCAGCCAAGGTCGGAAATGGTCAGCGTGCGCTTGTCCTTATCCGCCGCCAGGGTAATCGGCAGGCTGTCGCGGGTGATGCCGGTGCGGCCTTCGCGCATGGCGTTGTAATAGAGCTTGTCGGTCGCGTCGCTGGCGTTCGAGATCAATTCGCGCAAAAAAATTTCCTTGTGCGTATAAATCGAGTTGATCATCAGGTCAAGCAGCCGTTTGGATTCGGCCTGGAATTGTTTCTTTTCCATTGAAAGCACCTCTTATGATATTGATATCAATTAAAAACATTTTTGGGTTTAGCACTCTTGCCTGTCGAGTGCTAACAGGATAATCATAGCGCTGTTTGGCGAAAAAATCAAGAGGAATTTTTGAGATTTTACATTTCATACACAATCTGCCGCCTGCGGCAGAGGGAAAAAGACGCCGCTGCGTCCCCCGGACAGGGCAGCAGCGGCGAAAAACGCGGTTATTTGAGCTTGGAAGGTTGAATTTTCTTTTCCTTCACCCGTTTTGCGGAGTCCTTGCGGAGCACCTGATAAATGACTGAAAAGGCAGGGATGGCGACGAACATGCCCGTAACCCCCATCGTGCTTGCGCCGATGGTGACGGCAGCCAGCACCCAGATGGACGGCAGCCCGACCGAGCTTCCCACGACGCGCGGGTAAATCAGGTTGCCCTCCACCTGCTGCAAAACCAGGAAGATCACCAGGAACCAGACCGCTTTAATCGGGGACACAATCAGGATGAGGAACGCGCCGACCACGCAGCCGATGAACGCGCCAAACAGCGGAATCAGCGCGGTGACCGCAATCAGCGCCGAAATCATCAGCGCGTAAGGGAAGCCGCCAAAGGTCATCACGATAAAGAACATACAGCCCAGGATGACGGCCTCGACACACTGCCCGGACAGGAAATGCGAAAAGGTATCGTCCGCCATGC
The DNA here is from genome assembly GCA_910586575.1 of uncultured Clostridia bacterium. Lineage (GTDB taxonomy): Bacteria > Bacillota > Clostridia > Oscillospirales > Butyricicoccaceae > QXXE01. The sequence continues at coordinate 8,174 of CAJUJQ010000023.1, forward strand.
GGCAGATTTCGACAACGCTGTCGGCGAGGTTTTCCGGGAGGTAGGCATACGCCAGCCGCTTGAGCTGCCGCGCAAGGGATTCCTTCATCAGCAGCAGATAGACGGCGAAAATCAGCCCAATAAAGAAATTCGCGAATGCGGAAACCAGGGTCGCCGCCGCGCCGAAGGTGTTGTTAATCAGCCCGCCGTTCCAGAGGAAATTCCACAGGAAGGTGGAAACCTCCCGGACGGTCATGCCCCAGTCGATGCTTTCCCAGCTTTTGCTGAGGTCGGCGAGGTCGGGGAACAGCGTGACGGCTTCATCAATATAAGGGATCATCTGGTTGTAGAACTCGGACAGGTAGCCGCCCAGCGTCCGTGCGGAGCGCCCGATTTCCGGAAGAATCATCAGGCAGACGACCAGCACCACGCCGATGAACAGTGCAAAGGTTAGCAGCAGGCTTGCCGCGCGCAGCAGCGCGGAGGGCAGCGTTTTTTTCTTGGAGCGCAGCGCGGACAGCCTGCGCTCGATGGCGCGCATCGGCACATTGAGTACGAACGCAATGCCCGCCCCCAGCAGGAAGGGCTTGAGCACGCCGAACAGGTAGCCGAGCTGCAAATTCTGCACCGCCGTATAGAATACCACGCCGAACACAATCAGCCATAGGATTGTGTGCAGGTTTTTTCGATTCAGTTCCATTTCACCGGTTCCCCCAACAAGTCATTTTATGATGGACTATTATAGCACAGCCGTCCCGGAAAACCTTCACAAAATTGTAAATTTTTTATGCCTTTTGTGCTTCGAGTTTTCGGAACAGGCGGAACAGCACCACAACCGCCGCGATGCTCAGCACGACCTCCGCCGCAGTCTGCGCGTAGGCGAGGCCGTACAGCGGCGAAAGCAGGTTCAGCAGATACAGCGCCGGGATTTCCAGCACGATTTTGCGCAGGATGGCGAACAGCAGCGCCTTGCTGCCCATGCCGCACGCCTGGAACACGCCGACCGCCAGGAAATCCATACAAAGGAAGGGCAGTGCAAGGCACATGCCGTGCAGGAATCTCCCGCCATAGGCGATGATGGCTTCGTTTTTCATGAACAGCCGGATCAGGAAATCCGCGCCGAAGTAATAGCACGCCGTGGCCGCCACCATAAACGAAATTGCAATCCGCACCGAGAAAAACAGCACGTCCTTCAGCCGCTTGACGTTGCCGCTGCCGTAGCAGTAGCTGATGAGCGGCATAATGCCCTGGGAAATACCCAGCGCGATATACAGCGGCACCATGTTGATTTTCTGGGAAATCCCCATTGCCGCGACCGCGTCCGAGCCGAACACCGAGGTAAAGTTGTTCAGTACCGTCATGCTGGTTACGTTCAGCAGGTTCTGGATGGAGGAGGGGATGCCCACCCCGCAGATGCCCGCGATGACGGCAGGCTTTGCCTTGGCCATCGCCGGACGGAGGCAGACATAGGTATTCCGGCGCTTGATAAACAGCAGCACGAAGAAATACAGGCAGGCGAAGCAGTTGGAAAGGAAGGTTGCAAGCCCCGCGCCCGCCGCGCCGAGGTTCAGCCCCCAGGGCAGGATAAAGATGGGGTCGAGGACGATATTCAGCAGGCAGCCGCTCATGGTGCCAATGCTGGCGTGCAGCGAAGCGCCCTCCGAGCGGACGAGGTAGGCCATCACCACATTCAGGATGGCGGGGGCCGCGCCGCAGGTGACCGTCCAGCGCAGATAGGCGGCAGTCGCCGCGCGGGTTACGCTGTCCGCGCCGAGGACGGTCAGCAGCGGGGCACGGAACGCGGTGAACCCAAGGGAAAACAAGATGCCGCTGAACAGTGAGCAGTAAAAGCCGAACGCTGAGCTGCGCCGCACGGTGTCATAATCCTTTTGCCCGAGCGCGCGGCTCATCATGCTGGAGGTGCCCACGCCAAACAGGTTGTTCACCGCGTTGAAGGCCAGCAGCACGGGCGCCGCCAGGGTAACGGCGGCATTCTGCACAGGGTCGTTCAGCATCCCGACAAAATAGGTGTCCGCAAGGTTGTAAATGACCATCACCAGCGAGCTGATAATCGTCGGGATTGACATGCTCATCACCGCCTTTGGGACGGGCATTTCCTCAAAAAGCCTGATTTTTTCTCGATTGTCCATTCCGTTTCCTCTTTTTTTGTTATAAATGGTTTATCTTTTATTATATTACACGGGAAGCGCTTTTTCAAGCATTGATTTTGGTGCTTCCGCGTGCATAAGCGGGAGGATTGCTTCCAGGGAATGGGAGATTTCCGGCGTTACCCGGTTCCGGGCGCCTGCGCTGCGGCAAAACAAAGCGTAAACGTTTACAAAAGTTTTTTGTGAAAAACGCCGGAATTGGACGGGCCAATTCCGGCGGGAAAAGATGCAGCTTTTCCGTCATTCGTGCCCTGCATATTGCGGATTCTGCCCCGGAAGCAGACAAAATCCCGTACTTTTTTCCCCGGAAAGACAAGCATGTTTTTACCGCAAAGGCAGGTCTTTCCAGCGCGGGGGAAGCGGTTTCCGCGCGTTTTATTCACTTTTTCTGGAATCTGTTCTGCATTTTTTGATTGACAAAACCCGTTGTCCACAATATAATAAAACCATAGACAAAAGTGCCAAAGGATCCGGAAAAATTTTTTGCAGGGTACAGCATATTTCATAACGCAAACGTTTGAGTTCCTTTTGCACCGCCTTTGTCCTGACCCCCCTGCCGTGCGGGGCCTTTGTCAGCATGTCGGAAGGGCATTCCACGACCGCCCCAAAACAACGGATTTTTTGCCGGAACGCCTGTTTCGGCGCACTTTCCCGCGGAAACCCGGCGGGAACCTATTTCCCCCGTTTACGTAAATGTTCGCGCAATGTACGGGGGGTTCCGCAAGCCCTCCGGGGGAAGGGCATTTGCCTTACAATTAAGCGAGGTGGTGAAGGAGGCCGGCGCAAGCAGAAAAGGGAACCCAATCACAAATTTTTGGCCGGGGGCGGATTCCCCGGGCTGGAGAAAGAGGTGTGCATGTGGCAAACGCAGCAATCAAAAAGAAACCCATGACGGCGAAACGGGTGAAAAACCTGATTTTGAACGTCGTGACCAACCCATTTAATATGATCGTGCTGATCTGTCTGGTCTGCCTGGTCGGCCTGATCGTGATCCCGCTTCTTGAAATGCTCAAGAATACCGTCACGCTTGCGCAGAGCGAGCTGCGGCGTGTGCACGGCAACGTGGGGGATTTCACCCTCTACTACTGGAAGTACATGTGTGCCAGCCAGATGTCCAGGGCGGTCCTTTGGGAGCCGCTCGGGAATTCGCTGATTATCGGCTTCTTCGTGGCGGTGATTTCAGTGCCGCTCGGCTCTATCCTGGCGTGGCTGATGGTGCGTTCCGACCTGCCGCTCAAAAAGCAGATCGGCATGCTGATTATTATCCCTTATATGATTCCCTCGTGGTGCAAGGCGCTGTCCTGGCTGGCGGTGTTCCGAAACTCCCGTTCGGGGCAGCCCGGCTTCCTGGAAGGCCTGGGGCTGCGCATCCCCGACTGGCTCGCCTATGGCCCGATTGCCATTATCCTGGTGATGGTGCTGCACTATTACGCGTTCGCTTATATTATGGTGTCCGGTTCGCTCCGCTCGATTAACTCCGAGCTGGAGGAAATGGCGGAAATCCAGGGCGCGAACAAAATCCAAATCCTGCGCTCGATTACCCTGCCGCTTGTATTGCCCGCCGTGCTTTCGGCGACGATTATGTCGCTGTCCAAGTCGGTCGGCTCCTACGGCGTCGCGGCCAACCTGGGCACGCGTATCGGCTACTACACACTGGCGACCAAAATGCGCACCTTCATTGACGGCACGCCCAAGGGCGTCGGCTACGCAATGAGCATCCTGCTGATCCTGCTGGCGTCCGGCACGATTTTCGCCAACCAGCACGCGGTCGGCACGCGCAAATCCTATGAGACCATGGGCGGCAAGGGCACCCGCCATACCCCCATCCCCCTGGGCAAGGCCAGGAACCCGCTGCTGGTATTTATCGTTATATTTCTGCTGGTGGCAATGGTGCTCCCGATGTTTGTGCTGGTGATGGAATCCTTCCAGATTACGACCGGCGGCGGCTACGGCTTCGACAACCTGACGCTGTACAACTATATCGGCGAATCCGAAAACCTGACGCTCAACGTCAACGGCATTTTCAAGAACGCCCACTTCTTTACCGCGCTGTGGAACACCGTCCGGCTGAGCATTATCGCTTCGGTTATCACCGCGTTCTCGGGCCAGTTCCTGGGCTACATCTCGACGCGCGGCCGCGGCAAGTGGTACGGGCAGCTGACCGAGCAGCTCGTCTTTATCCCCTACCTGATGCCGGGCGTGGCGTTCTCCGCGATTTACCTGTCGATGTTCTCCCGTCCCCGCCTGGGCGGGCTGATCCCGTCGCTGTATGGCACCTTTGCGCTGATTTTGCTGGTATCGATCGTCAAGCATTTCCCGTTTGCCAGCCGTTCCGGTACCGCCAACATGCTGCAAATCAGCACCGAGCTGGAGGAAGCCGCCGACCTTGCGGGCGCAAGCTTCTGGAAGCGCATGGCGTCCATTATCATCCCGCTGGCAAAGCAGGGCTTTATTTCGGGCTTTATGCTGGTATTCATCAGCATCGCTAAAGAGCTTGACCTGATCATCCTGCTGATGACCCCGGAAACCCGCAACCTGTCCTATCTGGCGTTCCAGTATTCGGGCGACGGCTACGCGCAGATGTCCGACGCGATTTCCATCTGTGTGCTGCTGTTTATCCTGATCTGTTATATCATCGCCAACCACTTCGGCGCGGATATCGGCAAGTCCTGGGGCTAATCAAGCAGTCCCGTTATACTCAAAAACGAAGTTTTGCAATCCATGCCTGTAACGCTGTTGCGGCATTGGAACGGTTCAGAAATAACTTGCGGCAATTGCTTGCATCTTCTTCCGCCATACTGCGCTGCTTTTCCTTGGCAGGTGACAGCCTGCGGAAAAGCGCCTTGCCTGGCGAAGCAATCTGCGGCGCGCTTGCCACAATTTATTGATTCACAGTTCCTGTCCTGTAGGGGAGGGGCTTGCCCCCTCCCGCACAAAACAACAACCGCGCAGGGCACGGAGGATCCTCCCCTGCAATCTGAATCTTACGTGCGGCAATCTTTCATTGACGGCGGGTGATACCCTTTGAGAAAGGAAATACATAAGATATGAGCAGAATTGAATTAAAGCATATCGACAAATTTTACGGCAGCAACCACGTCCTGCGTGATATCAACCTTGTCATTGAGGACGGCGATTTCATGACCCTGCTGGGTCCCTCCGGCTGCGGCAAGACGACCACGCTTCGTGTCGTCTCCGGCCTGGAAAAGCCGCAAAACGGCTACATGACCATTGACGGCCGCGAGGTTATCAACTGTGACGACGCGTTCTACGAGGAGCCTTCCAAGCGCGGCCTGAACCTGGTATTCCAGTCCTACGCGCTGTGGCCGCATATGACGGTCTATGACAACATCGCTTTCGGCCTGAAAATCAAGAAGATGTCCAAGGCCGATATCGACAAGGCGGTCAGCGATTCGCTGAGGATGCTCCGCATCGAGCAGTTCAGCGACCGTTACCCCAACGAGCTTTCCGGCGGCCAGCAGCAGCGCGTCGCGATTGCCCGCGCGATTGCCTCCAAGCCCAAGCTCCTGCTGCTCGACGAGCCGCTTTCCAACCTGGACGCGAAGCTTCGTATCGATATGCGCTCCGAGCTGAAGCGCCTGCATCTGGAAATGGGCACGACCATCATTTACGTCACCCATGACCAGGTCGAAGCGCTGACCATGTCCACCAAGATTGCGCTCTTCAAAGAAGGCGTGCTCAACCAGGTGGCGACCCCGATGGAGATTTACATGAACCCCATCGACCTGACCGCCGCCGACTTCATCGGCAACCCGCGCATTAACCTGCTGGAAGGCAAGGCGAGCTATGACGGCAAGACGCTGTCCGCCTTCTGCGGCCTGGGCGATTACAAGTTCAGCGGCGACCTGGTTTCCAAGACCGAGGAAATCCCGCACGGCGATTTCGAGTGCGTCTTTGCCATGCGTCCCGAGCAGATCGAAATCCACACCAAGCCGGGCGCGGGCACGATTGAAGCCGAGGTGTACGCCTCCCAGCCCGCAGGCTCGGAAACGCTGATTACCCTGCGCGTCGGCGGGCATGAGTTCATTGCCAAGCAGCTTGGCATCCAGGATTACAAAATGAACCAGAAAGTCTTTATCACCGTTGACCCGGATATCCTGAATGTATATAATAAAAAGACGGAACGTCTGATTAAGCTGGCGCGGCTCTCCAAATAACCGTTCAATCATACGGCTGAACACGGCTGTATTATTGATAAAAAAGAAGAAAAGCCCTCATTTGAAAGGAGAAAGAGCATTATGAAGAAAGCATTAGCCCTTTTGCTGGCGCTGGCAATGGTATTCTCCCTTGCGGCCTGCGGCGGCGGCGGAAATGATGCCTCGGCGGACAACAGCCAACCTGCGGACAGCGGCGCGTCGGCGGACAACGGCGGCAGCGCTGACAACGGCTTCCGGGACGCGCGTACCCTCCAGCAGGATTTCCCCGAACAGGTTGCGTGGAACGACATGACCGAGGAAGAGCTGGTCGAAGCGGCAAAGGCCGAATCCGGTGATATCACGGTTTACGGCATTTCCTCCCGGATCGAGAAAATCTGCGACCTGTTCAATGAAAAGTACGGCGCGGACGGCCTGAATGCAATTTCGTTCGACCTCGACCAGACCGAGGCCATTGACAAGGTGCGTACCGAGGCCGAGTCCAACAACGTCAACGCCGACGTGCTCCAGTGCAAGGACGTTGCGGGCGATATCTTTGTCGAGTTTGTGCCGCAGGGCTATGTAGAGCTGTATTTCCCGACCGATATCTGTGAACATATCGTGGATGACAACCTTGTCACCTACGGCATGCCCTTCTATTCTTCCCTGTCCTACTGGTATTATAATACCGATATGTACCCGGACGCCGAGCCGATCACCAACTGGTGGCAGTTCGTGGAGAAGGACGAGAACGGCAACCAGAAGTATTCCATCGTTGCCAAGGAAATCGGCACCGAGCAGGCGTACCTTTCCCTGTTCGCTTCCTTCATTGTCAACGCGGACGCGATGGAGAAAGCTTATGAGGATCTGTACGGCGAACCGCTGGAGTACACCTATGACGCGTCCCAGTTCACCGATTTTGAGATTCCGGAGAACAACGCGGGCTATGAGTATATGTGGCGTTTCTCCCAGATGAAGATGTCCTTTATCGCGGACGGCGACGAAATTGTTGCGGCAGTCCATAATGGCGTAGAAGGCCGCCCGACCTTTGGCCTGGCTTCTGCGGGCAAGATTTCCGGCCGCGACGATGACGGCCTGTCAATCGCCTGGCTGACCGACCTCAAGCCCTACAACGGCATTCAGAACTGCAACTACCTCTATCCGATCGCGGGCTGCGATAACCCGGCAGGCGCGCGCCTGTTCATCCGCTTCATGATGGGCGACGGCTTTGAGGCGATGTGCAAGGAAGGCAACTGGTCTGTTGTAGACAACTTCGAGAACCCCAAGAACCCCTTCCCGATTTCGGACGCAAACGCGATTGCCCCCGACCTGGAAGCCATCTATAATGTATTCCTGGAAACCCAGGACGCCTGGATTTACTGGCTGAACGGCAACCCGAATATGTAACCCTATCATCATAATCCCATAAATACCACTGTGCAAGGGTGGAAGCAGCTTGCTTCCACCCTTTCTCAAAAAGAAAAGGAAACGAAGAAAATCCATATCGCAGCAGTAAGGAAAGGCAAGGTATCCCATATGGGAAAGGAACAAAGCAGCTTTGAAAAGAAACTGATCCGGATAAAAGAGAGCGGCTTTTGGGACGCGTTCCGTTTTACGAAAAATGGACGCTTCAAGAGCACGCTGCTGATTTACTCATTTTCGCTGAGCTTTGTTTTTGTTGCGGTTTATATTGCGGCCTACTGGCTGCTGATTGACCCGTTGGAGCTGGGGCTGCGGCCTTATCTGAGCACCCGGCTGCTGACGGCGGTGGAAAGCATCGTACCGGCGCTGGTTGGTTCGCTGGTCTGCTGTGTTTTCCACTTTACAAGCCATGACAAAAAGATGGTGCTGTTTACCTATGGCTGGATTGTCCTGTATGCGGTGGTGCTGGGGGCGTTTGCCTTTGTCACCTTTTCGCCGCAGGAAATGGCGCTGGTCGCGGTGATTGCGGCGCAGTTTTTAGCGCCGCCGCTGGTGACGGGGATTCTCCTGTCCGCGGCGCTTTATATCCGCCATAGGCGCAGCGACCCATTCCGGAAATATCAATCCCTCCCGGACTGGAAAAAGTAGGCGGGACGGGTTCGCCTGAAGCCAGCGGGTTTTGGGCGAACCGCATACCGGGCTGCGGTTTCCAAGGGGAAAATGACAGAGGGGGAGCGTATGTTTCAAATAGACTTTATCAACGTGGGCAGCGGGGATGCCGCGCTTGTCCGCGTAAACGATTACGCCGCCCTGGTTGACTGCGGCAACGTTTCGCTCGGCGAGTGCCGGCCGGGTTCACAGCGCATCATGGCGGCGGACTTCCTGCGGGAAGAGGGCGTCACGCGGCTGGACCTGGTGGTGCTGACACATCTGCATCGCGACCATATCGGCGGTTTTCAGGCGGTGCTGGAAGCGGTGCGCGTGGACGAGATTTGGACGAACTACCTGCCCGCGCCCGCGTTGTGGGGCTGCCTTGCCGAGGTGCCGGAGGGCGCGCCCAAGAAGGCGCGGGGGCTGTGCAAGTCGCTGGCGCTGTACCTGCCCGCCCTCCGCATGGCGCAGGAGCAGGGCGCGGGCTTCCGAGAGGTGACCCGCCCCGCCAAGGGCGTCCCGCTCACCGAGGGGCTGACGGCGGATATCGGCTGCCTGCCCGAGCCGTATTACCGCAGGCAGAGCCGGGTGCTCGACGAAGCGCTGCGCGGGCGTCCGGACCCGGCAGAGATGGATGCGGTCGGCGCGGCGCTCAACGAAGCAAGCATCCGTCTGCGGCTGAACTTCCATGGGCAGGCCATCCTGCTGCCCGGCGACGCTTACGGGGCAAGCTGGCAGGAGGAAGCCGCGCGCTGCACGGTATTCAAGGCGCCGCACCACGGCTCCGGGAAATCGCTCAACCGGGAACTCGCGCAGCGCCTGTCGCCGGAAACGGCGGTCATCTCCTGCGGCGCGTATCGCGGCGACGGACGGCCTGACCCTGCGGTCGTGGGCTGGCTGAGCGAGTTCTCGGGCGAGGTACGCTGCACGGACGCCTGCGAAGTCCCCGGCATGACTGCCGAGAACCACCGCGCGGTGACGGTCGTGCTTGAATCTTAAGGGTAGGTTTTCGACAGCGTTGTAAAATGCCGGTCAGGCAGGAACGGGATTGTACTGTAGGGGAGGCAGATATAAGATTCCGCCCCGCGTGCAGATCCTGCGGACGCAGCAAACTGATTGACGGCAAATGAAAGATATCATCAAAAAAGCCGAGGAGGAAATCCATATGATTAACACCATTTTTTTCGATGTCGGGAACACGCTCCGCATCGTGATTCCGGACGCGGAATTTTCAGGCGCGGCGGAGGCCGAGCTGATGCGGCTGGTGGAAACCACCGAGCCGAAGGAGGTTTTCTTTGAAAAGCTGGAAGCGAACTGGAAAAAATACCGCAAATACGCAAAAACCGAGCTGCTTGATGCGGGTGAAATGGAGCTGTGGACCCAGTGGCTGCTGCCCGATTACGACACCGAGCTGGTCGCGCGGCATGCCGGACGGCTCACCCGTCTCTGGCGCGACCATGACGGGCGGCGCGAGCCGCGCCCTGATGTCAAGCCGACACTCACCGAGCTGAAAAAGCGCGGCTATAAACTGGGCATTATCGCCAATACCATCACCGAAACCGAAATCCCGGATTGGATGATCCATGACCAGGTTGCGGGGCTGTTTTCGGCCACCGTGCTGTCGTCTAAAGTGCGTATCCGCAAGCCCGATCCGGCAATCTATCACCTGGCGTGCCGCGCCGCCGAGGTCAAGCCCGAGGAATGCGCCTATGTCGGTGATAACCCGGTTCGTGATGTGGAAGGCACCCGCGCCGCCGGGTTCGGCATGATGGTGCGCATTGACGAGCCGTCCTCCGAGAAAGCGCCGGACAACGACCCGAAGTACATCCCGGACGCCATTATCCAGAATATTGGCGACCTGCTCGGCTTGTTCCCGGCACTGGGCGGCTGACCCGTGGAAGGGGGAACGGCATGAACAGGCAGATTGACGCGGTGTTCTTCGATTTGGGGGATACCCTGCGCATCCTATATAAAAATAAAACCTGGCAGAACCGCGCCAAGCGCAAAATGGCGCGGATGGTGCACAGTGATTTGGAGCCGGAAGCCTTCTACCAGATGATCGAGGAGCGCTACAAGCCTTACCGGGAATGGGCGTTCCGCGAGAAGAAGGAGGCCAACGAGGAAGAGCTGTTCTGCAAGTGGCTGCTGCCCGATTACAAGGACCAGGAGGAGCTGCGACGGATGGCGTATGACTTGGGCTTCCAGTACCGGCAGTGCAGCGGGAGGCGCTTCGTGGTGGACGGCGGCCCCGAGGTCGTCAAGACGCTCAAGGCGCGCGGCTACAAGCTGGGCATTATTTCCAACCTGATTACCACCTACGAGGTGCCCGACTGGCTGCGGGATGACGGCCTTGCCGAATACTTTGATTCCGTGGTGCTGTCGGCGGTGTGCGGCATCCGCAAGCCCGACCCGGAAATTTATCTGATGGGTGCGCGGGAAGTCGGCGTGCCGCCCGAGCGGTGCGCCTACATCGGCGACAACGTCAACCGGGATGTCACCGGCTCCAAGGCGGCGCGGTTCGGGCTGAATATTATTTGCTGCTCGCCTGAAAAGCGCGCGGAAAACCGCTGCGACGACAGCAACCGCCCGGACGCGTTCATTGAGGATTTTATCCGGCTGGTTGATATTTTCCCGGGCGGTTCGCGGGTGGATTTGGATGTCGAGGGAGTCCTGCCCCCGGAAATTGGATAAAGGAGGCTGTCTTTTATGAATACCGATATCCGCGTGATTTTTGTTGATTTAGGCGGCACGTTCCGCGTTATCCGGGACGACCTGGAATATAAGAACGCCGCAAAGGCAAAAATCGCAGAGCTGCTGGGCGCGGAGGGCGACCCGGTGCAATTTTTCGACACGGTGATTGACAAACGTTACGACGTATATCGTGACTGGTGCTTACGGTTCATGTGCGAAGCGCCCGAGGAAATGCTGTGGACGCGCTGGCTGGCGTATGACTTCCCGAAAGATAGGGTAAAGGCGGCGGCAAAGGAGCTGACCTATGCCTACCGCAGGACCAAGGGGGAACGCGTTGTCGTAGACGGCGGCATCGAAACTGTACGGGAGCTGCGCAGCCGCGGCTATACGGTCGGCATCATTTCCGATTTGGTCGGCAAGCACGAGGTGGACGAGTGGCTCGACCATGACGGCATCCGGGATCTGTTCGACACCGTCCAGCAGTCGTCCATTACCTACATCCGCAAGCCGAACCCGGCGATTTACTTCTATGCGATGGAGGAGCTTGGCGTGGAGGCCGAAAACTGCTGCTATGTCGGCGACAACCTCAACCGCGATATTATCGGCGCGAAAGCGGCGGGCTTCGGCATGACAGTCGCGGTCGAATACGCTGATATGAAGCCGCTCAAGCTGACCGAGGAGAATATGCCGGACGCAAAGGTGATTACCTTTGACCAGCTTTTGGATATTTTCCCGGCGCGCGGGCAGGTTGCGCTTGACAAAATGATAAAGCCTTAAGTAGTGCTCCATCCGGCCAAAAATCAAACTCGTTCTTGGGCTGGATTTCCGCATGGCTGCGTTATCGTCCTTGACGGGCGTCAGCCCGCCTGCGTCCTCTGCCTTGCCCTGCGAAAATCCCGCTCCAAGCCCAAGTCCGCTTTCTGACTGGATGGAGCAGTAGAATAGATTCAGAAAGGTTGTGTTTTGATGTCTGATACCGAGCGTGGCGGCGCGGCGCTTGCCGAAGCCGTCAAGAAGGCTTATGAAGCCGGGCAGACCGATTATTACTTAGAGCCTATGGTGCGCGTCCGCGCGGACGGCACGCCCATCGGCAAGGTACAGGACGGCGACGCGGTGCTGTTCTGCTGCCGCCGGGGCGAGCGCGAAATCGAGCTGACCGACGCGTTTACCGATGAGAAGTTCCCGCATTTTGAGCGGAAGGCGATTGACGGGCTGGATTTCGTCATCCTGACCATGTACCACGACAAATACGCGGGCAGGCTGCCGATTGCGTTCGCGCCGTCCAAGGTCGAGCGCCCGCTGGCGCAGGTGCTCAGCGAGCACGGGCTGACCCAGCTGCACTGCGCGGAGTCCGAAAAATTCGCCCATGTGACATTCTTCTTTAACGGCGGCTATAACGAGCCGTTCCCCGGCGAGGACGACATCCGCATCCCCTCCCCCAAGGGCGTGCCGTTTGACACCGTGCCCGAGCTGAGCCTGCCCGAGGTCGCGGACAATGTTATCAAGGGTCTGGAAAAGGGCTATAATTTCATTGTTACCAACTTTGCCAACGGCGATGTGATTGGGCACACCTCCAACTGTGACGCGAAAATCGCGTGCGCGGGCTATGTTGACAACCACCTTGCGCGGGTGATTGAAGCTGCGAAACGTGAGAATTACGTGATTGCGGTGACCGCCGACCACGGCAACCTTGAGCTGATGCTGAACAAGGAGGGCAAGCCCCATGTCGCGCATACCACCAACCTTGTCCCCTTCGTGATGATTGACCCGGCGAATGACCGTGCGCTGACCCTTTCGGACGGCACGCTGGGCGACGTTGCGCCGACCGTGCTGCAAGTGCTCGGTATTGAAAAGCCCGCTGAAATGACAGGCTCGTCCTTAGCGTCGGCGGTAGACTTCGGCAAGGACCGTAAAATGCTGCTGGTCATTCTGGACGGCTGGGGTTTCGGCGCAAAGGATAACACCGACCCCATCTGGCTCGGCGACACGCCGAAATATGACGCGATGCTCGAAAAATACCCGCCCAGTAAGCTGTGCGCTTCCGGGGAAGCGGTCGGCCTGGGCGCGGGCAAGCCGGGCAACTCCGAGGCCGGGCATATCAATATCGGCTCGGGCCGCTGCGTCGCACAGGACGACGTGCGCCTGGACAATGCCATGAAGGACGGCTCGTTTGAGAAAAACGAGGTTTTCCTGAAGGCGATTGCCGATGTGAAGGCGCGCGGCAAGGCGCTGCACCTGCTGGCGCTGCTGACCAAGCAGTCCTCTCACGGTTCGGTTGATTACCCGCTTGCGCTGCTCAAAATGGCAAAGGAGCTGCCCGAGGTTTATGTCCATATCATCTTTGACGGGCGCTCGACCGAGCCAGGTTCGGCCCCGGCGCTGCTGCTCGACCTGGAAGAGAAGATGGACGCCATCGGCCAGGGGCAGATTGTGGACGGTGTAGGGCGCGGCGTGGCGCTCGACCGTGACCAGAACTGGGCGAAAATCCGTAGGGTTTATGAAGCGCTGGTCGAAGGCAGAGCCGAACAGACCTATCAATAAGATCAAATAACAAGCCGCCGCTTACGATTCCTGAATTGTAAGCGGCGGCTTGTTTTAGTCCATATTCTGCGAACAGATGATAGAAATACTGGTGTTGGTCTGGTCTGTCTCGGGCTGTTTGCCAAGATGGAGCAGCTCGCGCAGCAGCTTAAGCGGAAGGTAGCCCTGCCGGAAAAAATTCTGTGAAATGGCGAAGTCTACGCCGCCGCTTTCGAGTAGCGCGCGGGTATTCTCGGACAGGTCGTGCACGACAACGCGCACCTCGCCGGTTTTCCCGGCGGCGGCGACGGCGGCGGTGCAGCCCTCCACGCTCTGGTTTGCCATGTAGATTGCCGCAAGGCCGGGGGTATGGGACAGGGATTCGGTCACCTTGCGGTAGGTGACGTGGTAATCATTGTAGGTTTCGATAATTTCAATCCGGTCGCTGGGGAAGCCCTTTTCATGCATCCGTTCACAGAAGCCGGTCAGCCGCCTGCGGTGCCCGTCGAATTCCAAATTGCCGCACATCGCCAGCACCCGTCCCTGGGGAGGGATGCACTTGCTGACCAGCTCGGCGGCGATGCGTCCGCTTTTGTTGTAGTTCTGCCCGACGAAGCATACCCGTTTGCTGTTCGGCAAATCGGAATTGAAGGTGATAATCGGGATGCCCTGATCGACAAGGGCACTCGCTTTGGACTCAATGCTCAGGTCGTTGATGGCGCACAGCGCAATCCCGCGTACCCCCTTTGCTATCAGCGCGTCCAGCCGCTCCCCGGCTTCGCCGGGAACGTCGGTGCGGCATTCGTCCAGGATGATTTCGACATTGAACTCGCGCAGCTCGTCCTGTGCCGCCGCAATCCCGCGCAGTACCTCGGGACGGAAATAGTCGGTCCAGTTCGGCAGCAGCACGCCCAGCCGCAGCGGCGGGAAATCCTCCTGGAGGGTTTGCCGGTGCACCTCGCGCGGGGACATGTAACCGACCTCGGCAATGGCGTCCAGCACCCGGACGCGGATTTCCTCCTTTACATAAGAACGGTTGTTCAGTACCCGGTCCACCGTCCCGCGCGAAACCCCCGCGCGTTCCGCTACCATTTGAATTGTCGGACGTTTGCCCATACGTGATCTTCCCCTTGTCTGCTGTACGCGCTTTTTTCTGCTTTCTATTATAGCACATGATTGCACGGAAGTGCACGCCTGCGTGGCATTTTTTTTTGCGAAAGATATGAGAGATGTGCTTTTGCACACATGGAATACGGAATATTTTGGGGAAAAAGAGCTTACATAATGGAGATTTTGGATAAGTGAGCGCTTTTTAGTGCGTGAAGTGGATAATCGTGCTGAAAAATCCTGGAATTCAAATACTGTGCATTTTCTCTAACATGTGGGGCGGAAAATGGTGGGAACTGTGAAGTGGATAGAAAACAGAATGTAATGATAAGGATAAAGCATGAAAACAAAGATAAACAAGAAAATAAGGAACTATTTCTTGCAAAACGAGATTCTGCAAGGGGCGTAAAAGGATGAAGAACCCTCTTGACTTTTTGGGTAGTTTCCTGTATATTGGAATCATAAAAGCACAGAGGGATTGCAAAAGCACACAAGCGGCCCAAAGCGCTTCTGCCGCAGCTCAGGCGTCCGGCTGCGGCGCCCCCAAAAGGAAGGACGCGGACAATCATCCAAGAAGAGAAAGGAAGAGATTTTGATGACGAAAAAGAACCTGCTTGCAGCGCTGCTCGCCGGCGCAATGATGTTCTCGCTCGCTGCGTGCGGCGGTGGGAACGGCGGCTCGACCGACAACGGAGGTGCGGCGGCGGACGCTGGCGCGGCTTCGGCCGATGCCGGTTCGGCTGGCGCGTCCGACGCGGAGACCCCCTACGAAATCAGCATGGTACTGAAAACCAATTCCTCGGAATTCTGGCAGCTGGTGCAGGCTGGTGCGGAAGCTTACGCGGAGGAGCACCCTGACCTGGTAAAGGTATCCATCAAGGGTCCCCCGTCCGAGTCCTCCTACGATGAGCAGCTGAATATGGTGCAGACCGACCTGACCGTTGAGAGTTTTGACGGCTATCTGATTGCGCCGCTCCAGTCCGAAGCGATTGCAACCCAGATTGCGGCGACTGACAAGCCGGTTATCGCGTTCGATACCCGCATTGAGTCCGACAAGGTTGTCTCCTTCGTCGGCACCGGCAACAAGGAAGCGGCCAAGCAGGGCGCGATTGCTGCGGTAGAAGCGGCAAAGGCAGCCGGCTGGACCGATATCAAGTGCATCGAGATTGCGGGCGTACAGGGCGACGCGACCAACACCGCACGTATGGAAGGCTTCCGTGAGGGCGTAAACGAGTCCGGCGGCGAATTCCTGGACGATGAAGTACAGTACGCGAACGCGGTTGCTGACCAGGCGGTTGTCTGCATGGAAGCAATCATGTCCAAGTATCCGGACGGCGTTGCCATCATCTGCACCAACAACGACGATATGGCGATTGCCGCGGCGCGTACCGCAAGCGTCAACCCGAGCTACGCAAACACCATTTTCCTGGGCTTTGACGGCCAGATTTCGGCTTGCGAAGCGGTTGTAGCAGGCCAGCTGACCATGACCGCCGCGCAGAACAACTTTGACATCGGCTACAAGGCTGTTGAAACCATGGTGCGCCATCTCCAGGGCGAGACCGTTGAGGAGTTTGTCGATACCGGCACGGAAATCATTACCAAGGACAACGCACAGGCACGCATCGACCGCATGAGCGGCTATCTGAAATAATTTCATACCTATACTGGCCTGCACTAGGCTAATTCCGGGAGGGGGCAGCCTCTCCCGGCTGCCCCCGGAAGTGGAGCTTCTCTTAATCATCTTTTTCTCCTAAAATTACCGCTTCTCACTTCTCACATTCCCTCGCAAAATTACCACGTTGCCGGGGGCAGACCCTTTTTTAGGAACGATTTGGCGGCCGGGATAAAATCCGGCGACAATGAATTTACATCGTACCCCCGTCCCGCCCGCAGGCGAGATAAGGCTTTTACGCAATTTTTTCTCAAAAAAATTGCGGGAGTCCAGAGGGCGGCGCCCTTTGGCGCTCGCCGCGCAGGCGACATTCAAAATTATAAGGAGCTGGAATTTCAATGAAAGTTGGCATCATCGGCGCTGGCCGTATCGGCAAGGTTCACGCCAAGAATATCTCTATGTTTGTCCCCGAGATGGAAATCAAAACCATCGCGGATCCCTTCATGAACGCTGACACCGAGGCATTCGCTAAGAAGTGCGGCATTCCCAACACCACCAAGGACGCGAATGACATCTTAAATGACCCCGAAATCGAGGCCGTCCTCATCTGCTCGTCCACCGATACCCATTCCAAGTACATCATCGAGGCTGCTAACGCCGGGAAGCACATTTTCTGCGAAAAGCCGATTGATTATGACCTGAAGAAAGTCCATGAGGCAATCGACACCGCGAAAAAGGCGGGCGTCAAGCTCCAAATCGGTTTCTGCCGCCGCTTCGACCACAACCACCGCGCTGTTTATGACATGGTGCGTGACGGCAAGGTCGGCAAGGTCAACATCATCAAAATTTCCTCCCGCGACCCCGAGCCGCCCCCGGTATCCTATGTCAAGGTTTCCGGCGGCATCTTCTACGACATGATGATCCATGACTTCGATATGGCACGCTTTTTGGCAGGCTCCGAGGTCACCGAGGTCCACGCGGTCGGCTCCGTGCTGGTCGATCCCGGCATCGGCGAAGCAGGCGACGTGGATACCGCGCTCGTAACCCTCAAGTTCGAGAACGGCGCAATCGGCGTGATTGACAACAGCCGTAAGGCAGTGTATGGTTATGACCAGAGGGTTGAGGTCTTTGGCTCGGAAGGCTGCGCCCAGAATGAGAACGATATCCCCAATACCGCTGTCCTGTCCACCGCCGACGGCACCACCTACGGCACCGCTTACAAGGTCATGTGGGACCGTTACACCGGCGCGTTCGTCAGCGAGATGCAGGCATTTGCCGACGCGGTCGCCAACGACAAGGAAACCCCGGTGACCGGCGAAGACGGTTTGTATCCCGTTCTCATGGCTGCCGCTGCTACCAAGTCCCTGCACGAAGGCCGCCCCGTTAAGATTTCGGAGGTAGAATAATTATGGCACTGAGAAAATGCGCCTGTATTGACACCCTGTACACCGAGCTGGATTGGCTCGACCGCTTCCAGGCAGCCAAGGACGACGGCTTCGAGGCCGTAGAGTTCTGGGACTGGCGCATCCGGGACCTGGACGCGACCCGCGCAGCCGCCGAAAAGGCGGGCATTGCGATTTCCGGCTTCAACGGCGACGCGGATTACTCGCTCGTTGACCCCACCCACAAGGAAAAGTACATTGATTACCTCAAGCAGTCCATCGCGGCGGCGAAGAAGGTCGGCGCTTCCAGCGTCACCATCCATTCCAACGCGCTGGGCGAGGGCGGCATCGTGGTCAACCACTATGACGAGCTGTCCCACACGGTCAAGCTCTGCTCAATGTACGACATGCTGCTCGAATGCGCCAAGCTTGCCGAGCGGGAGGAAATCAACCTCAACCTTGAGGCGCTCAACATCACCACCGACCATGTCGGCAACTTCCTCGCCACCACCCAGATGGGCGCGGAAATCTGCCGCCTGATTGGCTCCCCGCGCCTGAAGCTGCTTTACGATGTATACCACATGCAGATTAATGAAGGCTGCATTTGCGATACCATTTCCCAGTACGGCGACCAGTTCGGACATATCCACATTGCCGACGCACCGGGCCGCCACGAGCCGGGTACCGGCGAAATCAACTATACCAAGGTGATCCGCCACCTCGAAGCCTGCGGCTACACCGGCCGCGTCGGTTACGAGCTGTTCCCGTCCACTGACACCAAGACCGCCGTGAAGGCGATTATGGAGCACTGCTAATCAAAATCCGCTTTCTTCCTGATACAAATTCCGTGCACCGGTTTGTGCATTCTCAACAAACCGGTGCGGATACGGAATCGGGCACGGAAGCAGGTTTTTCCCTTATAAACGGGATTCCAAAGCGAAAACTGTCGAAAAACTGCATTAATAATCCGCGTTCTTTTCGCGGTGTGCTTTTTTGTGCATTTCACCACAAACCGCCTTAAAAAGCAATGATTTTCGCTCGCTGGGCCGAAAAAGCACGAAAAAAGCACAGTGCACAGCCAAAGAACGCCAAAATTGAAAAATTCAAGTGGTGAAATGTACAAAACATCTTGGCACAAAATGGGCAATTTTCATGGAATCCCTGTGAGGTCTTGACGAATCGCGGGAAATTGATTATGATATATACGTAAGCTGAAACGTGCAGAAGCACGTTTCAGAATCCACTTTATTCCGGGCGAAGTGAGAAGCGCTCTGGGAGAAGAAAAAGAGAGGTATATGTTATGAAGAAAATCCTTGCGATGCTGCTTGCGGGTATGATGGTCATGAGCCTTGCAGCCTGCGGCGGCGGTGACAGCGCCGGTTCCGGCGATCAGGGCGGCGCTCAGGCGGACGCGGGTGCTCCCGCGGCAGACGGCGGCGAAGGCTACAACATCGACGTCATCCTCAAGACCACCGCTTCCGAATACTGGGGCTACGTACAGGCCGGTGCGCTGGCATACAATGCCGACCATCCGGAGGTCGTGGTTGACGTCAAGGGCGCAACCTCTGAGACCGCTTACGACGAACAGCTGAACATGATTGACACCGATCTCAACTCGGGCAAGTATGACGGCTTTGTTATCGCGCCGCTGCAGGCGGATATGGTTTCCAACCAGCTCGCGAACACCGATAAGCCGGTGGTCGCGGTTGATACCAACATCCCCTCTGACAAGGTCCTTTCCTTTGTCGGCACCTCCAACGAGGACGCCGCGAAGATGGGCGGCGAAAAGGCGGTTGAGGCCGCGAAGGCTGCCGGCTGGACCGAAATCAAGGCGATTGCGATTTCCGGCGTACAGGGCGACGGCACGGCTACAGCCCGTCTGACCGGTTATCAGAACGGCGTCAACGCTGCCGGCGGTGAGTTCCTTGAGGGCGAAATCCAGTATGCGGACGCGGTTGCCGATAAGGCGGTTGCCTGCATGGAAGCTGTGATGCAGAACCATCCGGAAGGCATTGCGATTATCTGCTGCAACAACGACGATATGGCGATGGCGGCAGCACGCGCGGCCAAGGGCAACGCGGCTTACGAGAACACCATTTTCGTTGGCTTTGACGGCATCCAGTCTGCCTGCAACGCAATCCTCGCGGGCGAAGAGACCATGTCTGTTGCACAGGAAGCTTATGACATGGGCTACAAGGCGGTTGAGGCTGTCGTAGAGGTTCTGAACGGCGGCACGCTGGACGAGTTCATCGACTCCGGCTGCTCGGTTGTCACCGCTGACAACGCGCAGGAACGCCTCGATACCCTGAAGGGCTACCTGGGCTAAAATAAGCTCTTTTCCAAGTGAAGAATTTGAGAGATTGCCCCTGTACCTGCATGGGTGCAGGGGCAACCTTTACAGCAAACGGCATTTCCTACGCACTGTTTTGTGCAATTTGTACAAAATAAACGGCCGTTTGTTGTTACCGAGAACCAGACGTATGACCGGAAGCGCGGGGGAGCGGTTCGCCGCCCCGTAGCGCTTTCACTAAAATCTCGGATGAAAATAGGTGAATGATTGAATGAGTGAATATGTAGTTGAACTGAAAAACGCGGTGAAACGCTTCCCCGGCGTTCTCGCGCTCAACCAGATGCACCTCGCGGTCAAGCCGGGCGAAATCCTGGGCCTGATTGGTGAGAACGGCGCGGGCAAGTCCACGCTGATCAAGGTGCTGACCGGCGTACATCAGCCCGACGAGGGCGAGATTTATGTCAACGGCGAGAAGAAGGCTTTCAAAAACCCGAACGAATCGGCGGCAGCCGGTATCGCCTGTGTGTACCAGGAGCTGAACATTGAGAAGCTGCTGAGCATCACCGACAATATCTTTATCAACAAGTGGATCAAGGGGCCGGGCGGCCTGCTTGATTACAATGCAATGCACAAAAAGGCCAAAGAGGTCATGGCTTCCCTCGGTCAGGACGTAGACCCGACCAAGGCGGCAGGCACTTTCGGCATGGGCGTGCAGCAGATGATTGAGATCGCCAAGGCGGTCCTCATCGATGCGAAAATGATTATTATGGACGAGCCGACCTCCTCCCTGGGCGAAAAAGAGGTAGAGCAGCTGATGAAAACCTGCCGGGACCTCAAGAGCCGCGGCATCGGCATCGTCTTTGTATCCCACAAGCTCGAGGAGCTGTTTGAGCTGTGCGACCGCGTGACGGTTATCCGCGACGGCCAGTACATCGACACCCGCGACATTTCCGGCTGGGACAACGACTCCCTGATTACCGCGATGGTAGGCCGTTCACTCGACAACCAGTTCCCCAAGGAATTCGGCACCAAGTCGGCGCGGCCCACCTTGAGCGTCAAGGGCCTGATGGAAGCGGGCGTGCTGAACAACGTATCGTTTGACGCCTACGGCGGGCAGATCCTGGGCTTTGCGGGCCTGGTCGGCGCGGGGCGCACCGAGACCATGCGCGCGATTTTCGGCGCGGACCCGATTGACGGCGGCACGGTCGAAATCAAGGGTAAGCCTGTCCAGATTAAAAGCCCCCGCCAGGCCATCAACGCGGGTATCGCGTTCCTGACCGAGGACCGCAAGGGGCAGGGCCTGGTGCTGGCGGAGAGCATCCGCAACAACCTCATCCTTGCGAACCTCAAGGGTTTCTGCAACGGCCCGTTCCTCAACCAGAAAAAGATTGAGGAAGAGGGACAGAAGAACATCAGCTCCCTGCGCATCAAAACCCCGTCGATTGACGAGATTGTCGGTCAGCTTTCGGGCGGCAACCAGCAAAAGGTGGTTATCGGCAAGTGGGTCAACACCGACTCTGAGATTTTCATCTTTGACGAGCCGACCCGCGGCATCGATGTTGGCGCGAAGGTCGAGGTTTACAATGTCATGAACAGCCTGGTCAAGGCGGGCAAGTGCGTCATCATGGTATCGTCCGAAATGCCGGAAATCCTGGGCATGAGCGACCGCGTCATCGTGATGCGCGGCGGCGAGGTTATGGCGGATGTGGACCGTGACAGCAAACATTTCAATCAGGAAAGCCTTATGAAGGCAGCTTGGGGAGGTAAATTAGATGACTAAGAGCAAAAAATCCAGCAATTTGATGAGCTATGCCGGTACCGTCGGCGCGCTGCTCATTTTGTGCGTTATCCTTACGATTGCTTCACCGAACTTTCTGAAGTTCTCGAACTTTATGTCCATCCTGAAGCAGACGCCGTTTACGGCGCTGACGGCCTGCGGCATGCTGTTCTGCCTGATTACGGCAGGCATCGACCTTTCGGTCGGCGCGAACGCGACGTTCTGCGCGTGTGTCGCCGGTATGATGATCCAGCGCGGCATTACGACGAATTCCTTTGTGCTCGTTATCGTTGCCCTGATCGTCGGTACGCTGATCGGCTTCATCAACGGCACCCTGCTGACTCGCCTGCACCTGCCCCACCCCTTCGTTTCCACGCTGGGCATGAAGAACGTCCTTTGGGGCGCGTCCCTGTGGATTACCGGTTCGCAGATGGTTTCCTTCTCCGGCCTTGACGGTGTTATGTGGCTTGGCGCTGCTGATGTTGGCGGCGTTCCGGTCAGCTTCATCATCCTGCTGATCCTGTACGTTATCATGCATGTCCTGCTGACCCGGACTTCGCTGGGCCGCTCCATTTACTGCGCAGGCGGCAACATGGAAGCAACCCGCCTTTCCGGTATCAACTCCGCAAACGTCCTGACCTTCTGCTATACGCTGTCCGGCTTTATGGCGGCGCTGGCAGGCGTGGTATCCATTGGCCGTTCCGGTATCTGCAACGGCGTTAATGCGATCCAGCCTTACGATACCGACGCGATTGCAAGCTGCATCATCGGCGGCGCATCGTTCAACGGCGGCAAGGGCACGATGATTGGCACCATGATCGGCGCGCTGATTATCATCACCCTGCGTAACGGCTTCACCCTGTTGTCCATCTCCTCTGCGGTACAGAACATGGTACTCGGCCTGGTTATCATCGGCGCGGTCCTGCTCGACGTTACCCGTGAGCGCATGGAAGCAAAGGCACGCCGCATGGCTGCCAAGTAAGCATCCACAAAACCCCAATATGCAGCTTTTTCCAGCCCGCTGAAAAGCGGGCTGGCTTTTTGCGCGCCGTGAAGCATTTCCCCGGAAATATCAGCAAAACCCCCTGTTCATTCCAGCCGGAATGTGCTATAATGATATCGATTTATTAGGAAAAGAAGTGGATGGGTATGCGTAAAAAAAGGATTGTCCTGTTCCGGCGGCTGCTGGTTGCGGCGGTTTTTGCGGCTGTCCTGGTGGTTTTATTCTTTGGGGGACGGGCCGTTTTCGGGGCGGTAAAAGGGCTGCTTTCCAAGGGTGCACCCGCGTCAGGGGAGCCGCGCTACAACGGCGAGCCGGTCAGCGTGAAGGAGTATATCAACGACGACCTCGACCGCCCCGCAGTGGACTGGAACCTGATGCTGGTCAGCGAGCAATACCCGCTGGCAGAGGGTTATGTGCCGGTCCTGGCGACGGTGCGGACCCGCTGGCAGGTGGATGAACGCATAGCGGATGCGGTGGAAAGGATGCTGGACGACTGCAAGGAAGCGGGCTTTAACCCGATTATTTGCTCGGCGTTCCGCTCGGTGGGGAAGCAGGGGGAGCTGTTCGCCGACCGCATGAGCCGCAGCCAGCAGGGCGGGCTTGACCAGGAAGCCGCCATGCAGGACGCGGCGGAGATTGTAGCCGTACCCGGCTCAAGCGAGCATCACACGGGGCTTGCGCTGGATATCGTATCCTATGATTACCAGCTGCTCGACGAGGGGCAGGAGCGGACGCCGGAAAACCAATGGCTGCGCGAGCACTGCGCGGACTATGGTTTCATCGTGCGCTACCCGGACGGGAAAACGACCGAAACCGGGATTATTTACGAGCCGTGGCACTTCCGCTATGTAGGGAAGAAAGCGGCAAGGGAGATTATGGAGGAAGGGCTTACGCTGGAGGAATATCTGGGCGCAGTGCCGGAAAACGGAGGGAAAAAGTGAAAATTATTGACGCGCACGCGCATTTGGTACAGTGCATTGCCGGGACGTGCGGCGGGGGCGAAATGCGCGCCTGCGGCGGCGGGCGGTCCTGCGCGGACAGCGCCAGAGGGACTCATCCCTCTGGACTCC
>CAJUJQ010000024.1 GCA_910586575.1 uncultured Clostridia bacterium
ATCGGCGGCGCCATGCTAGGCTTTCCCGTGCTCGACCCCGCAGCCAGCGTACTGATTTGCATGTGTATCTTTAAGGTAGCATATGATACCGTCAAAGACGCGCTGGACAAAATGCTGGATACCTCGTGCGGGCTGGAGTATGAGGAAAAATTATCCATGGATATCCTTGACCGTGAAGAAGTGATCCGGCTGGATTCCCTGCGTACCCGCATGTTCGGAAGCAAGGTTTATGTCGATTTGGAAATTTCCATGGATGAAAACAAAACCTTGCGGGAAGCCCATGCAATCGCGGAAGAGATTCACGACGAAATTGAAGCGAAATTCCCGAATATCAAGCATATCATGATCCATGTGAATCCGGCGGATTGATGGCGCTGGATGAAAATCATCTCTTTATAAACCACGGGCTGCGCCAGTATGGATAGACGCGGCCCGTGTTTTTTTCCGGCTTCCAGGGGGGGCGCGTTTCCGAGGGTTGGAAAACCGTGAAACCGTACGCTTCCGGACGCATTGCATAATTGTCCTAAAACCAACAACGATTGTTCTATACCCGGAAGCCGGAAAGGGGTAAAATCAAGCTGCAAGATATACATAACCTATAGGGCTTATATGAAAATAAATCAATCTATAAAAGAAGGAGAAACAGCATGAATTCGTATG
The DNA here is from genome assembly GCA_910586575.1 of uncultured Clostridia bacterium. Classification (GTDB taxonomy): domain Bacteria; phylum Bacillota; class Clostridia; order Oscillospirales; family Butyricicoccaceae; genus QXXE01. The sequence goes on from CAJUJQ010000024.1 coordinate 661, forward strand.
AAAGAGTCGTTGCGGCATTAAACCACCAGGAGGCCGGCCGCGCACCGTTGGAAGCTGATTGACCACAACCGGATTTTTCAGAGCGCGTCCCTGCGCCCCTCCGGCAGCTTCGACTGGGAGCGGCTTGCGCAGGTGCTGGATCATCTGCTGGACAGCGGGGAATGCGGTGACCTGCTGCGGGTGAAGGGCTTTGTCTGTTCCGATGGGGGCGGCATTGCCGTCAATTATACCGTCAGCGGGCGTTCCATGACGCGGTGCGGCGCGACAAGGCCAATGCTGAATTTCATCGGCAGGGGTGTTAACCGCGCGCAAATCAAAGCGCTCCTGGAAACCGCGGTTCAGCAATAGCGGCGCCGCCGCATGGAATCCGGCTTTTGAAAATAGTTTATAACCACGAACAGGTGTCATGAATTCCCACAGTATTCGGCATATCCCCGGCTCCTGAGCAAGTCTCATGCAATTTCCTGTTGTGCCACCGGTGCAAAAGGGATATAATAGCAGTAGACAATACGAAGGCACAATTGCCTGTTGAAAAGGAGATGTTTGCTTGAAGCGTGTGGAAGATTTCATCCGCCTGTGCGAAACCCCCGGCATCACCGGATTTGAACACACCGCCGCAGAGGCTGCCGCCGTGCTGCTGCGCCCCTGGTGCGACAGCGTGGAAATCGACTCGTTCGGTTCGGTGCTTGGCATCCGGCGCTGCGGCCGCAGGGACGCGAAAACCGTACTGCTCGACGCCCACATTGACCAGATCGGTTTCCTGGTCACCGAGGTGCTGGACGGCGGGTTCCTGCGGTTCACATCGGTCGGCGGCGTAGATCCTCGGATGCTGCTGGGCTGCGAGGTGGAAATCTTAGCGCCGGAGCCGGTTTTCGGCGTGATTTCCTGCACCCCGCCCCATTTATTGAAGCCGGGCGAGGAAAAGAAAAGTATCCCCATCCATAAAATGATGATTGATACCGGCCTTGCCGACGCGCGGCAGGCGGTCCCGATTGGCACGCCGGTTGTGTTCGCCGAGCGCATGTGCCAGCTCACGCCCGAGACCGTCACCGGCAAGTGCCTGGACGACCGCGCCGGAGTAGCCGCGATTTTGCAGGCGGTGGAGCGGCTGCATGGGGAACCGCTTGCGGTTGACCTGGCTGTGCAGTTCAGCGTTCAGGAGGAAGTCACCTCCCTGGGCGCTATGACCGGCGCATTCCGGGTGCGGCCCGATTTCGCGATTGCGGTCGATGTCAGCCACGCCAAGACCCCGGACGCGCCCGCCGACAGCACCTTTGCCTATGGCGGCGGCGCGATGATTGGCATGGGGCCAAACTTCAACACGCCCCTGGCCAAGTCGCTGGTGAAAACCGCCAGGGCCGAAGGGATTGCCTATCAGCTGGAAGTGATGGAGGGCAACACCGGCACCAACGCCTGGGAAATGCAGATTGCGGCGACCGGTACGGCGATGGGGCTGCTGTCCATCCCGCTGCGGTATATGCATACGCCCATTGAGAGCATCCAGCTGTCAGACCTGGACGCGGTGAGCGACCTGCTGTATCATTTCCTGCGGCGGTTTGAAGGGGAGGTGCGCCTGTAATGCTGCAATTTTTAGAGGAGCTTTGCGCGCTCGACGGCCCAAGCGGCTGTGAGGACAATGTGCGCGATTATATCCGGGAGAAGGCCGCCCCCTACTCGGACGAGCTGCGGGAGGACCCGATGGGAAACCTGATGGTGCTGCGGCGCGGCAAAGGCTTCTGTGAGAAGCCGCTGATGGTTTGCGCGCACATGGATGAGGTCGGCGTGATAGTCAAGCGCATCACCGAGGAAGGCATGATTAAATTCGGCTTTGTCGGCGGCGTGGACCCGCGCGTGGTCATCGGGCGCAAAATCCGGTTTACCAACGGGGTACGCGGCGTGGTCGGCATCAAGGCGGTGCATTTAACTACCCCGGCGGAGCGCGAAAATATGCCGAAAACCAAGGATTTATATATTGATATCGGGGCCTCCGCGCAGGCGCAGGCCGAGGCGCGGCTGTCCCCCGGCGATTACGGCACGTTTGATGTGCAAAACCGCCGGTTTGGTGACGGGCTGTTCAAAGCCAAGGCGATTGACGACCGGATTGGCTGCGCCGTGCTGCTCACCCTGCTGCGGGAAGAGCCGCCCGTTGATACCTGGTTCTGCTTCACGGTACAGGAGGAGGTCGGGCTGCGCGGCGCGGCAACTGCGGCGTTCCGGACAGAGCCGGGTTTCTGCCTGGTGGTCGAGGGCACCACCGCCGCCGACCTCGCGGAAGCGCCCGGGCAGAAGCAGGTTTGCCGCCTGCGCGGCGGCGCAGTTCTGCCGTTCATGGACCGCGGCACGATTTACGACCGGGAGCTGTTCGAGCTGCTGCGCAATGCGGCGGAGGAAAAAGGCTTGCGCTGGCAGACCAAGCACATGGTTGCCGGGGGCACGGACGCGGGGCGCATCCACAAGGTGCTCACCGGGGTGCGGACGGTCGGCATTGCCGCGCCGGTACGGTATATCCATTCACCGGTGAGCGTGGCGGCGATTCAGGATATGGAGGACGTGCTGGCGCTCAGCCGGGCGTTTTTGGAGAGCTTTGGAGGTCAGGATGAGTAAGGTTTTTGAATATTATCAGCGGCTGGCGCAGGCGTTCGGCCCCTCGGGGCGGGAGGACGCGGTGCGTGAGCTGATTGGCGGGATGGCCGGGGATTTCTGTGACGATATCACTACCGACGCGCTGGGCAGCCTGATTTGCCGCAAGTGCGGCGCGGGGAAAAAGGTGGTTGCGGCGGCGCATATGGATTCCATCGGCGTGGTTGCCACCTATATTGACGATAAGGGGTTCATCCGCTTTGGCGCAGTCGGCGGGCTGTTCAGGGGTGACCTGATTAATATTCAGGTGCGGTTTGAAAACGGGACGCGCGGGGTGATTTCCTACGAGGAAAAGACGCCGTTTAAGGATGTCACGTTAGAGCATTTGTTTATTGACATCGGCGCGGGCAGCCGGGAGGACGCCGAAAAACGCGTGCGCGTCGGGGATTTCGCGGTGTTTGAAGCGCTGCCCTTCGAGCAGGACGGGATTCTCTGCGGGCCGTACCTGGATAACCGGATTGGCTGCGCCACCCTGCTGTTGGCAATGGAAGCGCTGCCGGAGACGGTCGAAAATGACCTGTATTTTGTATTCACCGTGCAGGAGGAGGTCGGGCTGCGCGGCGCAGGCCCGGCGGCGTTCGGCATCCTGCCTGATTACGCGATTGCGGTCGATGTGACCGATACCGGCGACCTGCCCGAGCATAAATATCCAATGGCATGCCATATGGGCAAGGGCGCGGCGGTCAAGGTGATGGACCGCTCGGTGATTTGCTCCATGGAGGTACGGGACGCGCTGGAAAATGCCGCGAAGGGGTTGAACCTGCAAACACAGCGGGAAATTATGATGGCCGGCGGCACGGATACTGCGGCGCTGCAAAAGACCGGCGCGGGCATTTACGCGGGGGCGCTGTCCATCCCGACGCGCTATATCCACTCCCCCAGCGAGATGTGCGCGGCACGCGATGTGGAGGAAGCCGCCGCGATTCTGGCGAAGGCCATGCAGGAATTGTAAAATAAAGGATTCGAGCGGGAAGCGGTGCAGCCGGTTCCCGCCCCTGCTATCTCGGCAGCGTTTCAGCAAAAATTGCACAAAATGAAAGCGCCGTTCCCCGTATCGAGGGAACGGCGCTTCGTTCACCGGGCTTTGCTCAGCCCTTGCTGAAGCTCTTGCAGTCGGTGCACTGGTCTACGGTCGGGTTGTTCTCGTGGGTACCTACCGTAATGCAGTCGAGCGAGCAGTAATCAGCGCTCGTGGAGTGGTTTTTGCACTGCTGCACGGTGCAGCGGATTGCCATATTTGCGTGAGCATGAGACATCATTCAGTTCCTCCTTGGTTTGGTTTACATCCAGTATGCGCCGCTGCCGCTGAGAACATACGCCGCACCGCGAGGGAAAAGCAAGCGGTTTCTCCACAAATTGGAAAACAAAGGCAAATGCCGTTATTCCTTATGCACGTGGCAGGCCGGGCACGACGGGCGGCCCGTGCAGTGCCCGCCGCCGCGGCTTTTCCCTGCCCGTTTGTCGCGGAGCAGTCCGCGCACAATTAGCGCGGCTGCCGCCAAGACGGCAGGCCCGACAAGGACCGTCGCCGCGTTCGCCGCCCAAAAGGCCATCATTTAAAATCCCCCCTCCTTGCGGTTTACTTATGCTAACTATGGGTTAGAATAAGCAAACTGATTTGCCAAGTGGTTTTCCAATTCTTCCCTGCCGCGAAAATTGGGGGATTTGACGCTTGTACTTTGCGGGGGAATCCTGTATAATGATAGAACAGCGCGCATGAGCGCACAGGATTACCACACCGGCGGAACGGCTTCCGCCACGGAGCCATGAAAGAAGCGTGAATCATGAATTTTCCCCGCACAGCCAAAAAACTGCTTGCGTCCGTCCTGGCGGTTTCCTGCCTGATGACAGGTGCGGGCGCGACCGCCTTTACCAACGCGTTCCATTATGGATATGATATCGGGCAGGGCACAACCTACACCCGGATTGAAGGCAAAACCGGTGCGGGTGTGCAGCGGACCAACTATATCTCGTACACCCCAAACAGCACCATCAGCCCGATGATTGTCTATGCGTCGGATAAGCTGTATGGCAGCAAGTCCACCATCACCGCCGCCGCGCACTACCTGGAGCAGCAGGGCTATCAGGTGATAGCGGGTATCAATGCCGACTTTTTCGTGATGAATTCTTCTATCCCGATCGGCCTGGTGATTAAAGACGGTGAGCTGATCAGCTCGGACGCGTGGCAGTACGCGGTTGGCTTTACCTCGAACGGCGCTGCCATCACCGGCCAGCCGACCATGGGGATGAAGCTGTCCGGTTCCAGCGGTACGGCGACCATCAGCTACTATAACAAAACACGGACGGCGGCGGGCATTTATCTGCTCGACCGGCACTACGATACGACCACACACACCTCCCAGCCCGGCAAGGCCGCCGTGCTCGAACGGTTGGACAGCACGCCGCTCAAGGCGGGCGGCTCTATCCGTCTGCGCGTGGTCTCCAACGGCGAAAGCGCGGGGGCCATCAACATCGGTGAGAACCAGATGGTGATGACCATGCAGGATAAGTCCACGGCAAATTGGGTGGACTTCCAGCCGGGGGAGGAAGTCACGCTGAGTGTCACCGCCTCGTCGCCGGGATGGTCCGATGTGGTCTACGCAGTCGGCGGCAAGAGCCTGGTGCACGGCGGCGCGGTCACGCCGGACGGCATTGACAACGGCGGCGGTCACACCGGCCGCACGGCGGTCGGTGTGAAGCCGGACGGCACGGTCATCCTTTACCAGAACGATGGCAGCCGCTCGGGCTACAGCGCGGGACTGACCGCAAAAGAGCTGGGCGTCGAATTGCAGGCGCTGGGCTGCACCGAGGCCATCTGCCTGGACGGCGGCGGCTCGTCGGTGATGTCCATGCGCAAGCCCGGCACCAACGATATCGCGACCATCTCCCGGCCCTCAGACGGCTCGGAGCGCCCGTGCGCCAACTATATTTTCCTGGTCTCCAACGCGGTGCCCGACGGCCAGCCCGCGCATTTCTTTCTTGAACCCGCGCATTATTACGTCCTGCCCGGTGCGGCGGTCGATTTTGAAATCCGCGCGGCGGACAGCGCCTATGGGGCGGCTTTCATGCCAAGCGGCACGATTACTTACACCGCGAGCGCGGGGGATGTGGATCCGCTCGGGCAGGTTTTCTACGCCTATCCGGAGCCGGGGACGGTCACCCTGACGGCGGAATCGGACGGCATCACCGGACAGACGCAGTTCTGTGTGACCGAGGATGTCAATTCCATTACCCTGAAAAAGGGAGAGACAACCGTTAATTCCTTGCAGCTGGACCCCGGGGACGAGGTTGAGCTGGACGCGTGGCTCTACCATCTCGGTATGCGGATGGCGTCCTCTGACCAGATGCTGGAATGGAAGGTCACCGGCGATATCGGCGCGGTTGATTTGAACGGCCGCTTTGTCGCGGCGAATACCTCCGGCTCGGGCGAGCTGACCGTAGGCTATAAAAATACCACGCATACGATTGATGTCAGCGTCGGCATGAACTTCAGCGACGTGCATTCCGGCAGCTGGTTCTATGACGCGGTGAAATACTGCTTCGACCATGACCTGATGGCAGGCTCGACCGCGACGCGCTTCGACCCGAACGGCAAGCTGACACGCGCGATGTTCGCCGCCGTGCTTTACCGCATGGAGGGTTCGCCCGCGGTTGCCTACACGGACGCATTCTCTGATGTGCCGGACGGCGAATGGTACACCGACGCGGTCATCTGGGCGAACCAAAACGGCATTGTCAGCGGCTACAACAACGGCACCTTTGGCGGCGGCGGCACGCTGACCCGTGAGCAGCTGGCTTCCATGCTCTGCCGCTACGCTGATTATAAGGGGCTGGATACGGGCAATCCCGCAGACCTTGTCGGCTTCACGGACGCCGGGAAGGTAGCCGATTGGGCAGAGCAGGCGATGCGCTGGGCGGTTCATGCCGATATCCTCGGCAGCACCTCCACCTCAGAGCGTGTGCTCTCGCCCGAAGGGACAGCGACCCGCGCGCAGTGCGCGTCCATCCTGATGCGCTTTTCCGGGCTTCCGGGCCTCCCCGAGCGGGCGGAGCCGGAGAATGTCAACCCGCCAATCGATAACGGGCAGATTTCGGATACCGGACTAATTTCGGATACCGGACTGCCGTCAGACGACGAGCTGTTACCGGATTCGCCGGAAAACCTCGACCCGGATATCTTCGGGCCGGGGGCGGCGACGGGGCAGCCTGAACAGTCCGCAGACCCGGAGCGAACCGGGGCGCACGACGGAACATAACCGAAGATCGGGTTGCCGCAAAAGCGGCAGTTTCCCCACAGCAAAGGTCAGCCTTGAAAACGGCTGGCCTTTGCTGTCAGGGCTATGATAACGCCACCTGTTTTTGCGGAAAAACGCGTCGGGAAAGCGTCCGCAGAGCAGATTTCCGCGCTGAAAAAATTGCCGGTTCACAGGCTGGAATGTTGTGAAAAATGCACAACCGGGACAAAGCACCGGCCGGATTCCCAGAACCCGGAAACCCGGAAAACAGAGACAAATATGGTTAAAAAACGGGAACAATCCGGTTACAAAGCCGTTACAGCCTCACTTTTCCGCCCTTTGCGCCGAGGCGCGGGAACAACTGTTTGTTGTTCAAAAAAACGGTGAATTTATCTGGAAATGACCGATTATTTGGATAGAAAAATGAAGGAACGGCTTGCAATTTGCGGCGTATTCCTGTATAATGGAGTCACAGTGGAAAGTGGTACTATATGATGCAGCCTTTACCAGGCGCGCCGCCGCCCACTGCGGAAGGGCGCAGCCCTGCCGGGCTGCGGCGCGGTAGGACAAGCCGTTAACCCTGGGGCCTTTGCGCACAGTCCGTGCGCGGAGCAGTATATTTAGAATGGATCAGAATTTTCATCACATTTCGATTTTGCCCGAGGCCTGCCTGGATGCCCTCCGCATTTCGCCGGACGGCATATATGTGGACGCGACCATGGGCGGCGCGGGACACGCCCTCCGCATTGCGGAGCGGCTGACCGGCGGCAGGCTCATCTGCATTGACCGCGATGACGAAGCCATCCGCAACGCGCGGGACCGGCTCGCGCCGGTCTGGGAGCGGGTCACGGTCGTCAAGAGCGATTTCCGCCAACTCGACCGGGTACTCGCCGGACAAGCTCTTGCGGGGGCGGACGGCATCCTGTTCGACCTGGGGGTCTCCTCCCCGCAGCTGGACCACGCCGGGCGCGGCTTTTCCTACATGCAGGACGCGCCGCTCGACATGCGCATGGACCGGCAGCAGGCGCTGACCGCCGCCGAGGTCGTCAACACCTGGAGCCGCGAATCGCTTCGCCGCATCCTCTTTGAATACGGCGAGGAGCGGTACGCGCCGCTGATTGCCGCCGCCATTGAGCGGGAACGGGCGAAGCAGCCAATTGAAACCACAGCCGCGCTTGCGGGGGTTATCCGGGACGCGATGCCTGCCAAGGCGCTGCGCGAAAAGCAGCACCCGGCAAAGCGGAGCTTCCAGGCGATCCGCATTGCGGTAAACGACGAGCTTTCCGCCCTGCGGGAAGCGATGGACAAAGCGATTGACGCACTGAACCCGGGCGGGCGGCTGGCGGTCATCACCTTCCACTCGTTGGAGGACCGCATTGTCAAGGCCGCGTTCCGGCAGGCAGCCGAGGGCTGCACCTGCCCGAAGGATTTCCCGGTGTGCGTCTGCGGGCGCAAGCCCAAGGTACGCCTGCCGGGGCGGAAGCCGATTCTGCCCACCGCGCAGGAAATCGCCGCCAACCCCCGCGCACGCAGTGCCAAGCTGCGTGTCTGCGAACGTCTGTAAACGGGACAAGCTGCCCGCGGGACGAAACGTCAGTTTGAAGGAGACAGTTTTCTATGGCCTATCATCCGAGCCGCGAAAGCGTGGCCTATGATTACGACGCAATGATGTCGCATTTCAGCCGCACCCCGGCTGAGGTGCCCGAACCCCAGCAGCCGGTACATAACAAGCAGCAAAAGCCGCAGTTCCGCGCCATCCCCGGCGGGAAAGCCGCGGTAAACACCCTGTTCCGGCCCAAGGTATTCCTGATTATGATGGCGGTCCTGCTCGCCGCCGGGGTGGTGCTGCACAGCTATATGCAGGTGACCGTGCTGACCAGTGAGGTTGCCGACGCGCGGACCGAGCTGGTAGAGCTGCGCGCCATCCAGACCGCGCTGCTCACCAAGCAGGAATACACCCTCAGCGACGAAGCGATTGAGCAATATGCCCAGGAGGCGGGGATGTTCAAGCTCGATAACAGCCAGGTTGAATGGTATGAAATGTCCAACCCGGACAAGGTGGAGGTTTCCGGCTCGGGCGCGGGAATCAGGGGTGTGCTCGACAGCCTGATTCACAGCTTCAGCGCCACGCTGGAATATCTGAGGTAAACGCGAATAGGATAGTATGACGGGAGTGAGAGGTTTGACAAACTTCTGCTCCCGCCTTTTGTTCACAGCTTTGGCGGAACGGAGTGATTTTCTCATGGCAGGTATGAATCCCAATAACGTGCCAAATGGCCGTATGCGCAGCCGGATTGCGGTGCTGATCCTGACGATGTGCGGGCTGTGCTTTGGGGCGGTCTTTGTGCGGCTGTTTTATATGCAGGTGGTAAAAAACGAGTTTTACAGCTCCAAGGCGCGCGAGTACCAGACGAAGGATTCCATCGTCACGCCCAGCCGGGGCACCATCTACGACCGGAACATGAACAAGCTCGCGGAATCGGCGGCGACCGAGCGCGTCTCCATCAATCCCAACACGGTTTACAGCCCGTCGCGGCAGGAGAAAACTGGCCTGAACGAAGGGCAGCAGCGCGAAAACGTCGCACGGATGCTGGCGGAGACGCTCGGCATGAACTACGACAGCGTGCTGCGGATGGTCAGCGATACCACCATGGAGTCCAAGGATATCAAATCGCGGGTAGACCAGGATACCTGCAACACCATCCGCAAATGGATGGAGGAAAACGGCACTTATGGCATTACCTTCACGCCGGATACCCGGCGGTACTATATCAACGGCGCGTTCGCGTCCCAGTTGCTGGGCATGACCGACGGCGACGGGGTTGGCTCCTACGGCATCGAGGCCGCCTATAACAGCGAACTGACCGGCAAGCCGGGGCGGCTGGTGCGCGCCGAGAACGCCCGCAACAGCGAAATGCCCTTTGAATACGAGCAGTACGTGGAGGCCGAGAACGGCAATTCGATTGTACTGACCATCGATGAGACGATACAGTCCATCCTGGAAAACCACCTGGAAACCGCACTGGCCGACAACCCCTATGCCCGCGACGGTGTAGAGGGCATCGTGATGAACCCCAAGACCGGCGAGGTCTACGCAATGGCGAGTATGCCGGACTACGACCCCAACGAGCCGTACACCCTGGCCGGGGTGTATTACAACGAGGAGAAGCGTCAGATTGAGGAGCTGATGAAAACCTACCAGCCCGACGTGCCGTTTGATATCAGCGATGAATATTACATTTACGGGCGCTCCGTCGGGCTGGTCAACCTTCCGAACCAGGATATGGAGCTTCCCGACCGCTTCCGCGACGTGATCGACAAGAAAACCGGCAAGGTCGTCGGCAAGCGCCCCTCCACCCTGATTGAGGAAATCCGCGACTGCCGGTCGCGGCAGCTCATCCGCATGTGGACCAACCACACCATTTCGTCCGCGCAGGAGCCTGGCTCGACCTTCAAGCTGATGACCGTTTCGAGCGCCATGGAAAGCGGCTCGGTCGCGGCAACCACCCCCTTCTACTGCTCGGGCGAACGCACGGTTACGGGCGAAACCATCCACTGCTGGCGGCGTACCGGGCACGGCGCGGAGGACACCATGCAGGCGCTGATGAATTCGTGCAACCCGGCGATGATTGAAATTGGTTTTAAGACCGGCGCGAATACCTTTTATGAATATATGAAGGCCTATGGGCTGTTTGAAAAGACCGGCATTGACCTGCCGGGCGAAAGCCGGGGCGTATTCTATAAGGATGGGCTGAAGGGCTTCAAGGCGTCGGATACCAACCTGCCGGTCGCAACCTTCGGACAGCGCTTTAACGTGACGACCATCCAGATGGCATCCATGATTTCCGCCATCGTGGACGACGGCAAACTGAAAACGCCGTATGTCGTCAAAGAGGTGCTGTATCCGGACGGCTCGGTCAAGCAGACGACCCAGACCGAGGTCAAGCGGCAGGTCATTTCGGAGGAAACCTCCGCGTTCATGCGGGAGGCGATGTACCAGACGGTGTATAACGGTACGGCGACCAACGCCTATGTCGCGGGCTACAACGTCGGCGGCAAAACGGCAACGTCCGAGATCCCGAAGGAAAAATACGACCTGGAAGCGCGTTACAATGCCGGTATCACGGCGGTTGCGCCAATTGACGACCCGCAGATTCTGGTTTATATCGTCGTCAAGGATATCCCGAACAGCTACGACCACGGCGGCGGCAAGGTCGCCGCGCCGATTGCGGCGCGCGTGGTGGCGGATGTAATGCCGTACCTTGGCATTGAGCCGGTTTATACGAGCGAGGAAAGCGGGCGCGCCGAGCATTCGGTCCCGAACCTGGTCGGCATGACCGAAGCCGAGGCCGAGCAGGAGCTTGCCGCCATCGGCATGGAATACCGCGTACGCGGCAAGGTCTCAAGCGAAACCGTCACCGACCAGATCCCGGCGGCGGGTACCAAGCTTCAGGGCAAAAGCCGGGTTATCCTTTATATGGGCGGCGAGCCGAGCGGCGAGGAAGTCGCCGTGCCCAACCTGAACGGCCTGACGCCGCAGGAATGCCGCGACAAGCTCCAGTCGCGCGGACTGTACCTCAAGCGCATGGGCATCCCGAACAAGAACACCAGCCAGAGCACGCGCCCGCTGCGCCAGTACCCCGAGTCGGGCACGATGGTTGCGGAAGGCTCGGTGGTGACGGTCGAGTTTATCAATACGACCAATATCGGCGACTAAAAAAGCCTGCGCGAAGAAAGGAAGAGAAAAAGATGAAACTGTCCCAGCTTTTAGAAGGAATCACGGTGTGTTCCGCGGGCGCGGACATGGATGCGGAAATCTCGGAGGTCTGTTATGACTCCCGCGCGGTGCGCCCCGGAGACCTCTTTGTCGCCATCCGCGGCTTTGAGACCGACGGGCACCGCTACATTGCGGGCGCGATGGAGCGCGGCGCGGCGGCGGTGGTCTGCGAGGAAGCACCGGAGGGCGTCCCCGCTGTTGTAGTCGGGGATTCCCGCGCGGCGCTTGCCGCCATCGGCGCAAACCGGTACGGGCATCCGGCGGAATCCATGACGATGATCGGCGTGACCGGCACCAACGGCAAGACCTCCACCACCTATTTTATCAAGGCGGTTTTGGAAGCGCGCGGCGCAAAGGTCGGGCTGATCGGCACGAATCAGAATTTAATCGGGGACGAGGTGCTCGAGACCGAGCGCACCACCCCCGAATCCTACGAATTGCAGGCGCTCTTTGCGCGGATGCGCGACGCGGGCTGCACTCATGCTGTGATGGAGGTTTCCTCCCATGCGCTGGCGCTCAAGCGGGTTTACGGCATCCGCTTCCAGGTGGCGCTGTTCACCAACCTGACCCAGGATCACCTGGATTTCCACGGTACGATGGAGGAATACCGCAAGGCAAAGGCGCTGCTGTTTGCGCAGGCGGATAGGGGGATTATCAACCTTGACGACCCGGCTGCCGCACAGATGATTGCCGACGCGAAATGCCCGGCAACAACCTTTGCCGCGCACACGGCGGGGGCGGATCTGCGCGCGGAGAATATCCGGCTCGGCGCGGAGGGCGTGCGTTTTACGGCGGTGGACGCGGAGGAGGCCGCCGAAATCGAGATGCAGATTCCGGGGGCGTTCACGGTTTCCAATACGCTGGGTGCGCTGGCGGCCTGCCGCGCGCTGGGGGTCCCGCTGGCGGAATCCGCCGGGGCGCTGCGCGCGGTCCCCGGCGTGAAGGGGCGCATTGAGGTTGTCCCGACCCCGGCGGATTACACCGTGCTCATCGATTACGCCCATTCGCCGGACGGTATTGTCAACGTGCTGACCGCCGTGCGCGGCTTCGCCAAAGGGCGGGTCATTGCGCTGTTCGGCTGCGGCGGCGACCGCGATAAGACCAAGCGCCCCAAGATGGGCGCGGCTGCCGACCGGCTTGCCGATTACTGCATTGTCACCTCCGACAACCCGCGCACCGAGGACCCGGACGCGATTATCGCCGACATCCTGGCCGGCATGGGCGACACCCCGCGCGCGGTCATCACCAGCCGCCCGGATGCCATCCGCTTCGCGCTGGGCTTTGCGCAGGCCGGTGATGTGATTGTCCTTATGGGCAAAGGTCACGAAACCTATCAGGAAATCAACTATGTAAAGCGCCATTTAGACGAAAGAGAAGAAGTTGCAAAATATTTCGGGAAAAATGGCTGAAACTATGTTATAATAGACCTGCTCGAAAATTTTGGTACACGAACGATCCCTAGACTCCCCCAGTTCAGCAGATAGGAAGTGCGCATCTTGGAATTGACGACCCTTCAGCAAATCGCGGAATGGACACAGGGCAGCTGTGCCGGTTCCGCCGGGATTACTTCATTTTCGACCGATTCCCGCCGGATGGGGGAAAACTGCCTGTTCATCCCGCTGGTCGGGGAACGCTTCGACGCGCACGACTTTATCGGGCAGGCCATCGAAAACGGCGCGGCGGCGGTGCTCAGCCACCGGCGTGGGGAAAGGTATCCCGTCCCGGCGGTCTATGTGGAGGACACCGCGCAGGCGCTGCTCGACCTGGCGGGCGGCTACCGGGCGCGGTTCCCCTGCCCGGTGGTGGCCGTGACCGGCTCGGTCGGCAAGACGACGACCAAGGAGATGCTTGCGGCGGTACTGTCCGAGGGCTTCCGCACGCTGAAAACGCCGGAAAATAAAAACAACACCATCGGGATGCCGCAGACGGCGCTGCAAATGGATTCCGATACCGAAGCCGCTGTTTTTGAAATGGGGATGAACCATTTCGGCGAGATTTCCAAAATGGCGGCTTGCGGGCAGCCCGATATTGCGGTGATTACCAACATCGGCACCAGCCACATTGGCAATCTGGGTTCGCGGGAAGGCATTTGCCGCGCGAAGCTCGAAATCACCGAGGGGCTTGCCGAACGAGGCGGCTGCGCGGTGTTCAGCGCCGATGAGCCGCTGCTCTGGGACAAACGGGCGGATTTCCCGTTCCGGGTGTTTTGGTTCGGGCTGGAAAACGAACAGGCGGACATCCGCGCCGAGCATATCCGCGAAAGCGCGGCGGGAATTGATTTTGACCTCTGCCAAAAGCTGGCGCGTTACCCGATGCATCTCAACCTGCCGGGGCGGCACAATGTGCGGAACGCCCTTGCGGCGGCAGCGGCGGGTTTCGTTGTGGGGCTGGACGCCGACCAAATCGCGGCGGGGCTTGCGGGGCTTGGCAGCGACGACACCCACGCGCGGGTTTATGAGCGCGGCGGCTATCAGATTTACGAGGATGTGTACAACGCCAGCCCGGACGCGATGCTCGCGGTGCTGGGCGCGTTCGGCAGGCTTCCGGCGGCGCGGCGGTTCGCGGTGCTGGGCGGCATGCTCGAGCTGGGGGATTACGCCCGGGAAGGGCACTTCCAGGCAGGGCTTGCCGCGGCAAAGGCTGCCGACCGGCTGTATCTGTACGGCACAAACGCGGAGGATACCCGCGACGGCGCCCGCGAAGGTGGGATGCCGGATGAAGCAATCCATATTTTTGAGACGCATGAACAGCTGGCAGAAGCGCTCCGCACGGAAGCCCGGCCGGGAGACGCGCTGCTGTTCAAGGGAAGCCACGCCATGAACATGGGGCGGGCGATCGAGCTGTTTTTTGCGGAATAAAATCAGGCGGGCAACCGCCGGAACTTTGAAAAAAAGACCCGGATGGGCAAATTCTATGCATGAAAGATGTCGCTTGTTATGCCGGTGCAAATGGTATCATCACCGGCGCTCTATAACGGGATTGTTGTAGGGGAGGGGCTTGCCCTTCTCTCACGAAACGGCAATTTCCGCATAGCGCGGCAGGAGCAGGCCCCTACAGACTGTAACCCTGCGTGCGAAAGCTGCCCCATGGATATTACGGATCCGGATATTATCCTGACATTTTGTATGCCTGTCCGGAAAATAGGAGAAGTCATGAAAACAATCATTGGTAAAGTAATGTTGACGCTGTCATTTTTGTTCCTAGCCGTTGTGCCCGCGCTGTTTGTCTGGTGGGGGCTGGAAGGGGAACTAAACCTGTTCTACCTTTTGGCGGCGGTCGCATCGTCCGGTCTCTTTTTGGCGTTATACCGGATTATTGATATCCTGGAGCAATGGTGACGGCGCCTGGCCTTGGAACACTAAAATAAGGGAGACGTTAAAACACATGAGAACCATTCTACTTGCCTGCGCACTGAGTTTTGTCGTCACTGCGGCAATCGGCCCTTCCATCATCCACTGGCTGCGGAAAATGAAGTTCGGACAGAAGATCCTGGAGGACGGCCCAACCTGGCACATGAAAAAGCAGAATATTCCCACGATGGGCGGCTTTATGTTCATGATTGGCATTGCGGTATCCATGCTGGTGATGGCGGTGCTGACCGGGGTTTTTCATGACGGCGCGGACTTCGGGAGCGTCGCCCATTATTTCGCGGTGTTTGGGCTGGCGCTGCTCTACGGCATGGTCGGCTTTGTGGACGACCACGCAAAAATCAAGCATAAAGCCAATGCCGGGCTGACGCCCCTGCAAAAGCTGGTGCTGCAAATCGTGGTGGCGGCGGTGTTTATTTCGCTGCTGCGGCTGTCGGGCAGCGCCCGCCCGGAGGTCTGGCTGCCGTTCGCCGATATCACCCTTACGCTGCCTTGGCCGGTGTTCGTGGTGTTTGCCTGCTTCGTGATTGTCGGGTGCGACAATGCGGTCAATCTCACCGACGGGCTGGACGGCCTCGCGGCGAGCGTGACACTGCCGGTCGCGGTCTTTTTCGCCTTGGCGGCGCTGCGGATGAACAACCTCGGCGCGACAGTGTTCGCGGGGGCGCTGGTGGGTGGCCTGCTCGGCTTCCTCATCTACAATTTCAACCCCGCAAAGGTGTTCATGGGGGATACCGGATCGCTGTTTCTGGGCGGCGCGGTGGCCGGGTTGGCGTTCGCCTGCAATATGCCGGTGATCCTGGTCCCGGTCGGGTTCGTTTATATTTTGGAGACCGTCTCGGTGATTTTGCAGGTCGGCTATTTCAAACTGACCCACGGCAAACGCCTGTTTAAGATGGCGCCCATCCACCACCATTTTGAAATGTGCGGATGGAACGAAAAGCAGATTGTTTTGACAGCGGCGGCGCTGACGGCGGCGCTCTGCGTCCTCGCGTGGCAGGGGGGTTAAGGAACTGTTCAAAAATAACTTGCGGCAATCGCCTGCATCTTCTTCCGCCATACGGCGTTGCTTTTCCTTGACAGGCGGCAGCCTGCGGAAAAGCGCCTTGTCCGGCAAAAGAATCTGCGGCGCGTTTGTCACAATTTATTGATTCACAGTTCCTAACTTCCCCTGCCGCTGCGGTTTTCCGCCGGGATTCCCGGCAACGCACCCCGAAGGAGGGATTCTCTGTGGCAGTCGGTACACATGAAAGGCACTACCAGCAGCAGGCGGCTGCGAATGTGCCGCGCGTCAAAAAGGGCATGGACGGCCCGCTGCTGTTCATGGTGCTCCTGCTGATGGCAACGGGGCTGCTCGCGCTGTATACGGCGAGCTATGTCTATTCTTACTACAATAACGGCGGCCGGAGTATGTTTTACCTGAACCGGCAGGCCATTTTTGCGGGCGTCGGGATTTTCGCGATGCTGGTCATCTCCCGCATCAATTATCATATTTACGGTTTTTTTCACAAGTATTTTTTTATTGGCGTGCTGATTTTGATGTATCTGACCCCGTTTATCGGGCAGGTGCGCAAGGGCGCGCGCCGGTGGATTGGCGTGGGCGACCTGCTGACCTTCCAGCCGTCTGAGCTGATGAAGGTCGCGGTGATTATTTCGTTTGCGTATGTTGCCGCGCACATGCCGATTGAGGAGCTGCGGACATTCCGGCGGGGCGTTATGCCGTTCCTGGAGGTGCTGGCGGTGATCGCGGGAGCGATGGTGCTGCAAAAGCACCTTTCCGGCATGGTGATTATCTTTGCAATCGGGCTGATTGTGCTGTTTGTGGCGGGTATTAAAGTGTGGTACTTTGTGCCGGTCGGCGTGGGCGGCTTTGTGGCGGCGGTTGTCTATATCCTGATGAATTCCTATGCGCAGCAGCGCGTGGCGTCCTGGCTCGACCCGTTCCTCGATTTGCGGGATACTGGCTGGCAGGCGGCGATGAGCCATATTGCCATTGGCTCGGGCGGCGTCTGGGGGCTGGGGCTTGGGCAGGGGCGGCAGAAGCACCTGTACATCCCCGAGCCTGCGAACGATTTTGTTTTCTCGGCGTGGTGCGAGGAAATGGGGCTGATTGGCGCGGTGCTGGTGCTGGTTATGTTCGCTTACCTGATTTACCGGGGGTTCTATATCGCGCGCTGCTCGCGGGATAAATTCGGCTGCCTGCTGGCAACCGGGCTTTCGGCGAAGCTGGCGATTCAGGCGCTGCTGAACCTGTTTGTGGTCACGGGGATTTTCCCGGTGACGGGCGCGGCGCTGCCGTTTTTTTCCTACGGGGGCACGGCGCTGCTGATCCAGCTTGCCGAAATGGGGATATTACTCAACATATCACGATTCACGGTTGATACGGAATAGCGTAAACAGAGAGGGGTAATCATTTGAATTTATATATCACCGGCGGCGGAACGGGCGGGCATGTCACGCCAGGGCTTGCGATTGCGCGTTATGTCAAGGAGCACGAACCAAACTCGTCCATCCGGTTCGCGGGGACGAAGAAGGGCATTGAAAGCCGCCTTGTCCCGCGCGAGGGCTATCCGCTGGATGAAATCGAGATTATCGGGCTTTCGCGCAAGGTCAGCCCACAGGGGCTGGCGCACAACGCAAAGGCGGCATACCTGACGGTCACGGCGGTACACCGCGCAAAGAAGCTGCTGCGCGCGGCAAAACCGGACTGCGTGCTGGGCTGCGGCGGTTACGTATCCTTCCCGATTGTGAAGGCGGCGCAGCAGCTCGGCGTCCCGACGGTGCTGCTCGAGGTGAACGCGCTGCCGGGCAAGGTGACGCAGCAGCTGGCGGCAAAGGCCGACCGGGTGCTCATCTGCTTCGAGCAGACGCGGGCGCTGCTGGGGAACCGGGAAAATATCCGGCTGACGGGCGCGCCGGTGCGCCCGGAAATTTTGGAAGCGGATCGGAAAAAGGCCCGTGCGCGTTACGGGCTGGCAGAGAGCGACAAGCTGGTCGTCTCCTTCTGGGGTTCGATGGGCGCACTGTATATGAACCGCCATATGGCGGGGATGCTGGCGCTGGAGGCACGGGAGGGCACGGCCTTCCGGCATATCCACGCGACCGGCGCGGCGGCGGCAAAATGGATGCCGGACGAGGTCAAAAAGCGCGGCGCGGACCTCAAGGACTTCCCGAGGATTGAACTGACCGAATATATTTACGACATGGCGGACCGGATGGCTGCGGCGGATTTAATCATCTGCCGTGCGGGCGCGGCGACGATTGGGGAGCTGTGCGCGCTTGGACGTCCATCCATCATGGTACCGTCCCCCTATGTTGCGGAGAACCACCAGGAAAAGAACGCGCGGGCGCTCGAAGAAGCGGGGGCGTGCAGGGTCGTTTTAGAACCGGGCTGCACACCGGAGCAGCTTTTAGCTGCGGCGAAGGAGCTTATCAACGATGACGCCCGTCTTGCTTCGATGCGTCGGGCGGCGGCATCGCTTTCGGCGAAGGACGCGGACGGCGAAATTTACGCCCAGCTTAAAGAGGTTGTGGCTGCTCACCGGACATAACGCCAAAGGGCGCTGCCCGGAAAATCCCGGCACACTGGAAGAAATTGCCCGTTTTGAAGTTCCCGGAAAATTTGACCATTGACAACCCCTATGTTGACATATTAAGATGATAAAGGATTGAGAGCAAAGCACTACAAGCAGCCATTTTTTACAGACCCTTTTCCCGTCCTGATTCCCGCGGCGCAGATGACATGATTCGGCCTGACGCCCGGAGGCAAATCGAGCATCGCTCTCAAATCAGCTCCTGTTTTGAACGGAAGTTCCGTATTCCCAAACAGGTCTAAAGATTGAGGTGACCCCATTCATGCCGAGCCGGACGAGACAATCGAATAAGCGCCGTCCCGTCAGGCCGGAGGTCAAAATTACCCCGACAGCTTCCGGGATACCGGCGGAATGGCAGCAGCCGTCCGCGCCGCGCCAGCCGACAGACCGGCACACACGGGGCAGCCCCCCGGAGCGCCGTCCCGCAGAACCCAGCGGCTGGCATCAGTCACCCGGCGCCGGGAAGCCGCGCGGCAGCCAGGGCCGCTCCGCGCAGGCTGAGGTTCAGCCATCGCAGGGTGCCGCACCGGATACGCAGCCCCGGCGGCGAAAACGGAAGCGGCGCCCGCCGCTCTCCACCGTGCTGTTCCCCAAGCGTGCGCGCAGGCACTCCGCGCCGGACAACCGCGCCGAACGGCAAAAACAACGGCTGAAACGGCAGCGCCGTTATCTGGTGCTCAGCAAGCTGTTCACCACGCTGCTGATTCTTGGCACGGGCATTTTTGCGCTGACACTATTTTTTAAGGTAGACACGGTTACCATTGAAGGGCGTTCGCGCTACACCCGTTCGCAGCTGCTGGAAACAGCGGCCATTGAAAAGGGGGACAACCTGTTTTTGCTGCCCAAGCGTTCCATCCGGAACCGGCTCTATGACGAATATCCTTATTTGGACAGCGTCCAGGTGGAGCAGAAACCGCCGAACAAAGTGATTCTCCATGTCGAGGACGCCATACCGGCGGCGGCTGTGGGCAGCGGCGCGACGTACTATTATATGGATGCCAGCGGCAAGCTGCTTGAACAGGTGAGCCTTGACCAGCTGGGCGGGATACCGGTCGTTACCGGCGTCACGGTTGACAATGTCGAGGTCGGCAAACGGCTGAACATGCGCCGTGATGAACGCCTGAGACAGCTGACGGTGCTGCTCACCGCGCTTGAGGAACAGGATCTGATGCGCCGGGTTGATTTTATCAACCTGTCCGATATGGCAAATGTGCGTATTGGCTGCGATGGGCATATGTATATCCGGTTCGGCACCATGGAGCAGCTGGAGCATAAAATGCTCTTCGCGAAAAAATTCGTCGAGGAGACATCCCCTTCCCTTTTCTGTGAAATTGAGGTTTCCGGAGAAATTCTCTGGGAAGGCCACGCGAGCTACCGGGTAATCCCGGTCAGCGAGGAGGAAGTTGCGGCCCAGTCGAGAGACCTGGATGCCGCGGTCACGGACGGCGAAACGCCGGACGGCACGGGCGACGGTACAGAAGGCGGGGACGCTCCCGCAGCGCCGGTGCTCGGCGGTACACCGCAGGGGGCGGACGGTGACGGCGAAAGCGGCTCGGGCCAGACCGACAGCACAGACGGCAAACAAGATCAGGATCACGACGAAACGGACGCATCCGGACAAAAGAAAAACGAGAATGCCGATACGGACGGCAGAGATGACGATGACGGCGACGATGCGGACAAGCCCGCCTCCAACGCCCCGGCGCTGTCCTTCCCCCCGGCGGGCAGTACCGGCAATTGGAGGAACAGCCAATAACGTCCCGGCGGGAAACCGCCCCTAATGTTTGGCGGTTTTTGGGAGGCGGTTTGGGCGGTTATCGTGCCGCGAAGGCCCCTTTTTCGGGGGCTTTCGCGGAAGCCTGGGTGCAGCCGCCGTTTTCTTCAATTTTTTTTCACAAAAAACGCATTCTTGTATTGCAAAAGATGGGAAAAGGCGTTAAAATTATAAAGACAAGGTTTGCTCCTTCTGGGTGGCAGGGGCAGCATGAGCTGGAATTAACTTTTCTTCAAGGATTTTTTTGAAGCGAAAACATAAACGGAGGACGTCAAATATGGGATTTCAGATGGAAAGCGGTTTCGACAATGTCGTCAATATCAAAGTCATCGGCGTCGGCGGCGGCGGCGGCAATGCAGTAAACCGCATGGTTCAAAGCGGCGTACAGGGAGTTGAATTCGTCGCGATTAACACAGATAAACAAGCGCTCGCCCGCTCTGAGGCGGCAGTTACCATCCAGGTCGGCGAGAAGCTGACAAAAGGCCAGGGCGCAGGCTCGAACCCCGAAACCGGCCGCAAGGCTGCTGAGGAAAGCAAGGAAGCCATCATCAAGGCGCTCGAAGGCGCGCACATGGTGTTCATCACTGCCGGTATGGGCGGCGGCACCGGCACCGGCGGCGCGCCCGTCGTTGCCAAGCTTGCGCGTGAAATGGGCATCCTGACCATCGGCGTTGTAACCCGTCCGTTCGCGTTCGAGGGGCGCAAGCGCATCGAACAAGCGCTCCAGGGCATCAACGAGATGAACGCCAATGTCGATTCCCTGGTCATTATCCCGAACGAACGTCTGAAATTCGTATCGGAGCAGAAGATTTCCTTTAAGAATGCGTTTGAAATCGCCGACAACGTTCTGCGTCAGGCGGTTGCCGATATTTCCGAGCTGATTACCGTGCCCGGA
Source organism: uncultured Clostridia bacterium (assembly GCA_910586575.1). GTDB lineage: Bacteria > Bacillota > Clostridia > Oscillospirales > Butyricicoccaceae > QXXE01. Next base: position 21,943 of record CAJUJQ010000024.1, read on the forward strand.
TTCATCAACCTGGACTTTGCCGACGTGTCCGCCGTCATGCGTGACGCCGGGTACGCGCATATCGGCACCGGCAAGGCGGCAGGCAAGGACAAGGCTGCCGAAGCCGCCAAGATGGCGATCTCCAGCCCGCTGCTCGAAACCTCGATTGACCGCGCGAAGGGGGTTATCCTTTCGATCGCCGGTTCCGACGATGTCGGCTTGGACGAGGTCGAAGTCGCCGCGTCCATGGTGCAGCAATCTGCCCACCCTGACGCGCATATCATTTTCGGCGCCTCCATCGATGAGACGCTTGAGGACGAAATCCGCGTCGTGGTCATCGCTACCGGTTTTGAGGGCACGCCCAATTCCGCGAAGCCGCCTGTTGAGGAGAAGAAGAAAGCAAGCCCGCTTTACAGCTCCGCCGCAGGCAGCAGCATGTCCTCGCCTTTCGGCAGCAGCCCCGCCGCTTCGTCCGGCCCCGCCGATGAGGGCGAAACCGGCGTGGATGATGATGCGTTCAACGTGCTGATGAAGATTTTCGATAAGTAACCCTTATCCTTAATAACCAAGAACCAAACAGCTCCTTTATCCACTGTAAAGGGGCTGTTTTCAGGGAATTCTATCTAGTGTTCCATCCGGACAGAAATCAAAGCCGTCTTCGGGCTGTATTTCCGCATGGCTGCGTTACCGTCCTTGGCGGGCGTCAGCCCGCCTGCGTCCTCTGCCTTGCCCTGCGAAAATCCCGCTCCAAGTCTCACTCCAATTTCTAACCGGATGGACCACCAGGCCTTGTTTGAAAATTGCCCGCACGCCCATTGATGGGTCTTTGCCCGCCATACTGCGTTAAAAGTTCCTGAAATCCACAAAGGATTCCTGCGAATTTTTACCTTGTCTGGCGACTGTGCCCACAGGCGCGTCCAGCGAGCAGCCGCCGCAAAGCGGCGGCTCCTAACGAGTCGGAAAAAAACCTCGCCACTGGGCGCACTTCCAATTATCAAACAATGCCTAACGAAAGAGAGGTGGTAGCGTCGTGAGTCCCGAACCTGGACGAAAATCGGATAAAAAACACGCAAACGGCGGTATCATCCCTCGGTACCGCTGTGGAAAGGCGGTCAATAATGGTAGAATTCTACAAGACGATTGACGGCCGGGTTGTCTCTGTCCCCGAAATCTGTGAGGGCTGCTGGGTCAACCTGGTCCATCCGACCTCGGAAGAGCTGCGCCAGGTCACCGGCACGCTCTCGGTTGAGGACGACTTTATCCGTGCCGCGCTCGACCCGGAGGAAAGCTCCCGCGTAGAGGTGGAGGAAGATCAAATCCTGCTGATTGTGGACACCCCGATGGTGGACAGCAGCGCGAGCGGCGGCTCCCAGATCTTTACCACCGTGCCAATGGCAATTATTGTGATGCCGACAGCCGTCATTACGGTCTGCCTGGAGGATACGGCGGTGGTGCGCTCAATTGCCGAGGGCAATGTCAAGGATGTCCATACCGCCCTCAAAACCCGGTTCGTGTTCCAAATCCTGATGCGCGTGGCAGGGCGCTTTCTGAAAGACCTGCGGCTGATTGAACGCGACTTTACCCGTATTGAACGGCGGCTGTATGATTCGCTCAAGAACGAGGAGCTGATTCAGCTGCTTGGGCTGTCCAAGTCTCTGGTTTACTTTTCCGCTTCGCTGAAAGGCAATGAGGTCACCATGGAAAAGGTGCTCCGGGGACGCATCCTGAAGCTCTATGAGGACGACCGCGACTTGCTCGAGGACGCGCTTATTGAGATTCGGCAGGCGATTGAAATGGCGGGGATTTATTCCAACATCCTGTCCGGCACGATGGATGCCTATGCTTCGGTCGTCTCCAATAACCTCAATATTATTATGAAGGTGCTGACTGTGATTACCATTATCATGGCAATCCCGAATATTGTGTTCGGGTTCTATGGCATGAATATTCGCAACGGCCTGCCCTTTGACGCGTTCTGGGTGATGCCCGCGCTGCTTGCGGTGGCTGCGTGCTGCGCGGCATGGTACCTGTTGAACAAGAAAAATTTGATGTGATGCGCGTGGATGGTACAAATTACCGCGCGCAAAGGTTACAATCCGTAGGGGAGGGGGTTAACCCCTCCCCTACAATTTTTAGGTGTTTTATGAAGCTGTACTTTGCCCCCTTGGAGGGGCTGACCGATTCCATTTTCCGGCGTGCGCACGCCGAGCTGTTTGGCGGCGCGGACCGGTACTATACGCCGTTTTTGACGCCGACCCAGAACCACCGCTTTTCGGGGCGGGAGCGGCGGGAAATCCAAGGTAACGCCGGGGTGGCTGTTGTGCCGCAGCTGCTGACCAATCACGCGGGGCATTTCCTGTGGGCGGCGGAAGGGCTGGCCGAAATGGGCTTCGATGAGGTCAACCTTAATTTAGGGTGCCCGTCCGGCACGGTGACCGCCAAGAAAAAAGGCGCGGGGCAGCTCGGCGACCTGGACGCGCTGGGACGGTTCTTTGACGAGGTGCTTGCCGCGCCGCCCCTGCCTGTTTCGGTCAAGGCACGGATCGGGCTGCACGACCCGGCAGAATTCGACGCGATTCTGGCGCTGTTCTGCCGATATCCCCTGGCCGAACTGATCGTCCATCCGCGGGTGCGCGACGAGCTGTATCAGGGCAAGCCGCATGTGGAGTGCTTCGCGGCGGCGCTGGAACGGTGCCCGTTTCCCGTTTGCTATAACGGGGATTTGACCTCGGCGGCGGATGCAGCGCGGTTTGCCGGACGGTTCCCGCAGGCACAGGCGGTGATGATTGGGCGCGGCGCGCTGGCAAACCCCGGTATTTTCCGTGAAATACGCGGGCAGGCGCGGGCAACGCGGGATGAGCTGTATGAATTCCATATGCGGCTGTACCGTGACTATCGCGCCGCGTTCAGTGGGGAACGTCCGGTGCTCTGCCGGATGAAGGAAATCTGGTCATATCTTCGCCGGATGTTCCCGGACAGCGAACGGCAGTGGAAGGCAATCCGCAAAGCCGGGAAACTGCGTGATTATGAGGCGGCGATGGAGGAAATGTTCCGGTTACCGCTCAAAACAGGTGCATAACAGGCCGTTTATTCCCTTTTGCCGTATCCGTCCGAACCCTGCCGCAAACAGATGCACGGCCAGCAGCGGCGGGGTCTGCTTCACACGGGAATGTTTGCCTGGCAGGAAGGAAGCAAGCGCTTCCTCCCTGTTAAAATACGGAAATTTTAGATGGCTGCAAAGGATTTTATGAAAAACCGCCAGGATGGAAATGCCAGCATTGAAAAAAAGCGGCAGCCGCGTCGGAAATTGTCGCTTAATATTTGGATTTTGAAAGCATAAAAGGCAGAAAATCGGGCAGGCTTGTCAATGTTGTGCTTGACAAACGTTAAAAATTTGTTAAAATAAATAATGTGAAAAGGCATATGACTTTTCCGCTTTCGCGCGCGAAAGCGGAAAAGCACCCTTGCCTGCAACCCAATTACGTCGAAAAGACAGATTTCAGGAGGCTATGTTATGAAGAAGATGTTAAGCCTGCTGCTGGCGCTTGCGATGGTATTCTCTCTCGCAGCGTGCGGCGGCGGAGACAACACCACGCCCGTCCCCCAGGACACCCCAGCGGATGCCGGTGATACCGGCGATACTGGCGGCGCGGCCGACGCTGGCGACAGCACCGAGGCTTCCGGCGATTACCACATCGGCATTATCACCGGCTCGGTTTCCCAGTCCGAGGACGACCGCCGTGGCGCGGAAGCGTTCCAGGCACAGTACGGTGAGGACCGCATCAAGCTCGCGATTTACCCCGACAACTTCACCGAAGAGCTTGAGACCACCGTCCAGACGATTGTCAACATGTCTGACGACCCGGATATGAAGGCCATCATCGTCAACCAGTCCATCCCCGGCACCACCGAAGCGTTCCGCCAGATTAAGGAGCGCCGCCCCGACATCATCTGCATCGCCGGCGAGTCCCATGAGGACCTGCCCGAAATCGGCAGCGCGGCTGACCTCGTCTGCAACAACGACTTCGTTTCACGCGGCTACCTGATCATCCGCACCGCGCATGAGCTGGGCTGCGATACCTTCGTCCACATCTCCTTCCCACGCCATCTCGCCTACGAAACCATGAGCCGCCGCAAGGCCATCATGGAAGCGGCCTGCGAGGACTTCGGCATGACCTTCGCAGAGGAGACCGCGCCCGACCCGACCACCGATGTCGGCGTCCCCGGCGCACAGGCTTATATTCTCGAGAACGTCCCGATCTGGGTTGAAAAGTACGGCGAAAAAGCCGCCTACTTCTGCACCAACGACGCCCACACCGAGCCGCTGCTCAAGCAGCTGATTGACTACGGCGGATACTTCATCGAAGCCGACCTCCCCTCCCCGCTGATGGGTTACCCTGGCGCGCTGGGCATCGACCTGACCGGAGAGGCAGGCGACTTTGAGAAGATCCTCGCCAAGGTTGAGTCTTCCATCAACGAAAAGGGCGGCTCCGGCCGTTTTGGCACCTGGGCTTACTCCTATGGCTACACCCTGTCCGCTGGCCTTGCACAGCACGCGATGAACGTCATCGACGGCAAGAGCGATCTGCTCGACATGGACGATATCGCTTCTGCGCTCCAGACCTACTCCCCGAACGCGGAGTGGAACGGCTCCAGCTACACCAACGCAACCACCGGCGTCAAGTCTGACAATACCTTCCTGATTTATCAGGATACCTATATCATGGGCGATCCCGGCCATTATATGGGTTCCGCACAGGTCGAAGTACCGGAGAAGTATTTCACCATCAGCTAAGGCCTGAAGGACACGGCGCAAGCCGCTTACTTCCCTAAAAATTAAAATTCATGGTTTCAGGGGGAAGGCTATGCTTTCCCCCTGTTCCCTTACAGGCAGGGTGCAACGAAAAAGATGACAAATAACAGTACTCCTCTGCTGGAAATGCAGAATATCCAAAAGGATTTTTTCGGTAACCAGGTGCTTACCGACATCAATTTCACGCTCGGCGCGGGGGAAGTCCTCGGGCTGTGCGGGGAAAACGGCGCGGGCAAATCAACGCTGATGAAGATCCTCTTCGGCATGGATGTGATCCGCGAAACCGGCGGCTACGGCGGCAGCGTGCTGCTGAATGGGCAGAAGGTCGAGTTTTCCACGCCCTTCGACGCCCTCGCGGCTGGTATCGGCATGGTGCATCAGGAGTTCTCCCTGATCCCCGGCTTCACCGCCAAAGAGAATATCCTGCTCAACCGCGAGCCGAAAAAGCAGAATATCGTTTCGGAGGTGTTCGGCGACCGGCTGAATACTCTCAACTACAAGGAAATCGATGCGCGCAGCGCGCAGGCGATTCAAAAAATGGGCGTACAGATCGACGCCGACATGGTCATCAGCGACATGCCGGTCGGCCACAAGCAATTCACCGAGATCGCCCGTGAGCTGAGCAAAGACCAGCTCAAGCTGCTGATTCTGGACGAACCCACCGCCGTGCTGACCGAAAGAGAGGCCGAAGCGCTGCTTGCCTCGATTCGCGGCATGTCCGCGCGCGGCATCGCGGTGATTTTCATTACCCACCGCCTGCACGAAATCCTGTCGGTGTGCAACAAGGTTGTCGTCATGCGCGACGGCTGCGTCGTGCGCGACGTGCCCGCCAGCGAGACCAGCGTGCAGGATATCACCAAATGGATGGTCGGCCGCAGCGTGAAGGCGGACGCGGCGCACACCGAAGCCGCGGCGCAGAACGAAAACGCCAAGACCATCATGTCCATCCGTAACCTGTGGGTCGATATGCCCGGCGAAACCGTGCGCAATGTCAGCCTGGACATCCGCGAGGGCGAAATCCTCGGCATCGGCGGGCTGGCGGGCCAGGGCAAGCTCGGGATCCCGAACGGGGTCATGGGCCTGTATGACGCGGGCGGCACGGTCGAGTTTGAAGGCCGGGAAATCCCGCTCAACAACCCCCGCAAATGCCTGGACGCGTCGCTCGCGTTCGTGTCCGAGGACCGGCGCGGCGTCGGCCTGCTGCTGGACGAAAGCCTGGAATGGAACGTGGCGTTCCCGGCAATGCAGGTGCAGGAAAAATTCCTCAAGAAATACCTGGGCGGCCTGGTCAAGTGGCGCGACGAAAAGGCCATCCACGCGGTAACGACCAAGTATATCAATGACCTGATGATTAAATGCACCAGCTCCAAGCAGAAAGCAAAGGAGCTTTCCGGCGGCAACCAGCAAAAGGTGTGCCTCGCAAAGGCGTTCGCGCTGGAGCCTAGGTTCCTGTTTGTTTCCGAGCCGACGCGTGGCATTGACGTGGGCGCGAAAGCGCTGGTGCTGGACGCGCTCAAGAAATTCAACCGGGAAAGCGGCGTCACGGTCGTCATGATTTCTTCCGAGCTGGAGGAGCTGCGCCAGACCTGTGACCGGATTGCAATCGTTTCCGGCGGCAGAATCGCGGGCATCCTCCCGGCGGGCGAATCCTCGGAGGAATTCGGTATGCTGATGGTCAGCCAGGTCAAGTAAGGAGGGGCAATATGGAAAATAATTTGGCAAAGGACCGGCTGCGCACTGCGGTCAGCCAGTTCGGGGTGACGCGCCTGATCATCGCGGGTTTCCTGCTTGCGCTGTTTGTGATTGCCCCGTTTGTCGGGGTGGACGTGGTCGGCCAGGTCACCAACATTATCAACCGCTTCAGCTGGAACGCGGTGCTGGTGCTGGCAATGGTGCCGATGGTGCACTCCGGCTGCGGGCTGAACTTCGGCCTGCCGCTGGGCATTATCTCGGGGCTGCTGGGCGCGACGCTTTCGCTCCAGCTCGGTTTCACCGGGATGCCCAGCTTCCTGATGGCAATCGTGATCGCGACGCCCTTCGCGTTCCTGCTGGGCGGCGGCTACGGCTGGCTGCTCAACAAAATCAAGGGCGGCGAGATGATGGTTGCGACCTATGTCGGCTTCTCATCGGTCGCGTTCATGTGCATGATGTGGCTGCTCCTGCCGTACAGCAACCCGACCATGGTCTGGGGGCTTTCGGGCAAGGGCCTGCGCACCACCATTTCTTTGGAGGGCTATTATGACAAGGCGCTCTCCAAGCTGCTGCAAATCAACATCGGCAAGCTGTCCATCCCCACGGGGGCGCTGGCGTTCTTCGCGCTGCTCGCCTTCCTCATGTGGGCGTTCCTGCACACCAAGACGGGTACCGCCATGACGGCGGTCGGCTCCAACCCGGATTTCGCCAAGGCGTCCGGCATCAGCATCGACCGCACCCGTATGCTGTCGGTGGTCATGTCCACCTGGCTGGCAGCGGTCGGCATCCTGGTCTATGAACAGGGCTTCGGCTTCATCCAGCTGTATATGGCGCCGTTCAATATGGCGCTGCCCGCGGTATCGGCCATCCTGATTGGCGGCGCGTCGGTCAACAAGGCATCTATCCTGAATGTGGTAATCGGTACGTTCCTGTTCCAGGGGCTTGTCACCATGACGCCGACCGTCATGAATTCCATGTTCCATATGGATATGAGCGAGGTCATCCGTGTGATTGTATCCCAGGGCATGATCCTCTACGCGCTGACACGGAAAACGGAGGGCTCGAAATGAACGAAAACAAAACGGTTGGGCAAAAGCTGCGGGGCTTTCTCGGGCGCAACAGCGTGCCGATTATGTTTATTATCATCTGCGCCGTCTGCATCCCGCTTTCCGGCTTTTCGGCGAGCTATCTGGTGAATGAGATTATTACCCGCATGGGCCGCAATACGTTCCTGATCCTCTGCCTGCTGTTCCCGATTATGGCGGGCATGGGCCTGAATTTTGCCATGACGCTGGGCGCGATGGCGGGCGAAATTGCGCTGATTTTGGTTTCCGACCAGCAGATCTGGGGCATCCCCGGGATTGTCCTGGCAATGATTGTTTCCATCCCGATTTCAGCGCTGTTGGGCTGGATGTGCGGCACCATCCTGAACCGGGCGCGCGGGCGCGAGATGATTACCGGCTACATCCTGAACTTTTTTGTCGGCAGCGGCCTGTATTTGATGGTCGTGCTGTATATGATGGGGCCAATCATCCCGATTAAGCACGCGACGCTCAAGCTGCCGCGCGGCTACGGCATCCGCAACACGGTCAGCCTGCTGAACATGCGCCAGTATCTGGACGACCTGCTTGCCATCCGGATTGGCGGCATTAAAATCCCGGTGCTGACCTTCCTCATTATCGGCGTGCTGTGCCTGTTTATCGTCTGGTTCCGGCACACCAAGCTGGGGCAGGACATGCGCGCGGTAGGCCAGGATATGGAGGTTGCGCGCGACGCGGGTATTAAGGTCGAGCGCACGCGTATCATCTCGATTATCATGTCCACGGTTTTCGCGGGCTTCGGTATGATTATTTACTTGCAGAATATGGGCAATATCGCGACTTATACGTCGCATTCCCAGATTGGTATGTTCTGTATCGCGGCGCTGCTGGTCGGCGGCGCGTCGGTAGAGCGGGCGTCTATCGGCAACGCGTTCCTCGGCGTCACGCTGTTCCATCTGATGTTTATCGTAGCGCCCAAGGCGGGCGCGGCCATCACGGGCGACTCGATGATCGGCGAATACTTCCGCGTATTTGCGTCCTACGGCGTTATCACGCTCGCGCTGGTGATGTATGAGCTGAAAAAGCGCTCCATGAAGAGCCATGCCGGGCAGGAGCTTGCGCTTGCGCAGAAGGAGGACAGCAAATGAAATCGAAACGCAGAATCTTCTTTTGCGCGGGGGCGGTCATCATCCTGCTTGCGCTTGCGGCGGCGATGATGGTCATTGGCCGGGGGCACACGCTGTATTTTGACAACGTGGCGCTGGAATATGAAGGCCAGACCTACGAGTCTCCGTACAAGGTCAAGGTTGAGGTCAAGGGCGAGCAGGTCGCGAACCTGCACGCGAAGGACCGCGGCACGTCCATCTGGATTGGCCAGAATTTTAAGATGATGGTAGACGTGACCGAGGAGAAGGGCGGACAGGAGCAGCGCTATGCGGTCAACCTGAAGCTGCCCTATAATATGGACGGCATTATCATCAATATCCCGGCGGTCATGGCGGGGCTTCCGCCGGAGGCATGGTGCTCTGAGTTTATTCAGATGATTGTCGAAGAGGATGTCGAGGATCCCGCAGGCACCGAAGATGAGTTCGGGATTGGCGGCGACTTGGGCGGCGATCTCGGCGGCGACATGGGCATGTAAACGCCCTCCCGCAAAACAACAACGATATACTCGTGTGCGTTAAAGTTTGCCGTTCGGTTCGCCTGCGCGGCGGGCGGT
>CAJUJQ010000025.1 GCA_910586575.1 uncultured Clostridia bacterium
CATCGCCACATCACGGTGGCGCATCAGGTTGTCAGTCGCCTCCATCGTAGGGATGGTGATGCAGGACACCAAATCCTCACTGCCGCCCGCCTCAGCGATTGCCTGCCGGATGACCTTCACGGTTTCCATGATGCTCCGCAGCGCGGTCGGGTGCGGGGAAAACACAATGGCGTTGCCCGCTTTAATGGCGATTTCCGCCTTATAGAGCGCCGTAGAGGTCGGGTTGGTCGAAGGTACCAGCCCGGCAATCACGCCGACCGGCACGGCAATCGTCCGCACCCGGCGCACCTCGTCCCGCTCCACCTCGCCGACAGTTTTCATCCCCCTGATGTATTCATAAACCCCACGGCTGCCGAAAATATTCTTAATGACCTTGTCCTCGACCCTGCCGAAGCCGGTGTCCTCATGCGCCATTTCCGCCAGGCGGCGCGCGTTGCGGACGCCCGCTTCCGCGATGGCCCGGACAATGCCGTCAACCTGCTGCTGCGTCATTTCCGCGAGCGCCGCCTGCGCTTTCTTTGCCGCGCCGACCAGCTCGCGGACCTCCTGCATGGACAGCAGGTCCTTGTCATACAGCTGCATAAACCTTCCTCCTCCTTTCAATCGACTGGCCGCGCCGCCGCCCGCTCGACCGCGTCCGCAAACGCGCTGCACGCCGCCTTACAAGCCGCCTGGCTGCCGGTCAGCAGGCCGCCGCCAAAATTGGTCTCGCTGGGCGGTTCATACAGCGTGCACAGCGACACCTCCGCTGCCTTGAGCGCGGCGTCAAGCCCATAAAGCGCTTCCAGCGGCGGCGCGATAAGGTAAGCCAGCGCCGCGCCCTCCGGAACCCCCGCGCACACGGACAGATACGAACCGGTGCGTGAAATACAGTGCGCGTAATAAACGATGCTGTCGTCCCCGTTCGCCGAAACGAAATGGCACCCGTTTTCTATCATTGCGGTGCACGCTTCCAGCCCCGCGCGCGCCTCCGCCGGGTTGGGCGCGGCCAGAATGCCGATGATTTCCCCCGCAAGCTTTGTGCTGGCGTTTACCGCGCCCGCGTAGCAGCTGCGGGCGTAGGCGACACGGCAGCATGCCTTTTTCGTCGCCTCGTCCAGCGCCGTATATGTTACGTCATCGCTGTCCGCCGTAATCAGCGCCAGCGACCGCTCCTGCGGCAGCAGCCCCAGCCGTTCCGCCAATGCGGGGGCGGCGTTCGGAATCAGCTTGGCCGCCAGCAGCTTCGCCCGGATTGGGTCACCTTTCATTCCCGCGCCCCCCTTACAGCTCCAAATCGGTCCCGCTCGCCTTTTTTTCGAGCATCACCCGGATAATATCGGCAAGGTGCGCGCCCGCTTCCGCCGGGACCGTCCCGGCGCGGTGGATGTTCGATAACACGGTGCGCCGCGCTTCCGGCATTCCAACCGTCGCGCGGTACGCGACATAAGCGGACATCGACTGTGCCGTAATCAGCCCCGGGCGTTCCCCGATCAGCACACAGGTGACCTCCGCGCCGGTCAGCTCGGACACCTCGTCCATCACGCCCACGCGCCCATATTTCACGAAAAACGGCGTCCCGGTTTCAATCCGCTCATTTTGCAGCCCCTGCATCAGCGCGGGCAGCAGGTCGGGCAGGTTGGCCTCCACCGCGGCGGAGGAAAGCCCATCCGAAACGAACACCTGTACGGTTGGCGCGTGCTTGCAGCGCTCCCGCACCATCCCGGCGCCCGCGTCGCTCAGCCGCCGCCCCAGGTCGGGGCGGGTGAGATAGGTATCCTTGCTGCCGCACCGCGACTGCACCAGGAACAGCCCCTGCCCTTCAATGAAGGATTCATCTACGTCGCTGAACACCGCGTCCTGTGCCGCCGAATGCGCCGCCCGGAATTCCAGCTGCGGCAAGGTCTTGTACCGCACGCCCGCGCGCCCGATGCCCAGGCGGCAGGGCGCGTTCCGCTTGAGCGCGGCGTATTCCTCCCGGTGCATCGGCGCTTCCACCAAATATTGCTCCCGGATATCGATTTCCGTGGGATCGGGCAGGCAGCCCGTCCCGGATGGTTCCGGTTCCGGCGGTTTCCGCAGTTCGCGCAGCACCCGTTCTACAATGCTGTCCAGCATAGCTTCGTCCATTGGCTCCCCCCCCCTTACTTCGATAAAAACACCGACGCGTCGCCTGCCCGCGCGGTCAGCCTGCCGTCTTCGGTGAACCCCATCTTTTCCAGCCACAGGTCGAATTCCCGTATCGGGCGCAGGCCGTACAGCTCGCGCAGCGCCGGGATATCATGATAGCCGGTACACTGGTACATCAGCATACAGTCATCCCCCTGTGGGATGGACATCAAATAGGTGCAGCCCGCCGAAACCAGCAGCGCGGCAAGGTTCTCAATGTCATTCTGCTCGACTTTCATATGGTTGGTGTAGCAGGCGTCGCACCCCATCGGCACGCCGGTCAGCTTGCCCATGAAGTGGTCCTCCAACCCGGCGCGCGTCACCTGCCGCGCGTCATACAAATATTCCGGGCCGATAAAGCCCACCACCGTATTGACCAGAAACGGCTGGTACCGCCGCGCAAAACCATAACAGCGCGCCTCCATCGTCACCTGATCCCAGCCGTTGTGCGCGTCCGAGGACAACTCGGAGCCTTGGCCGGTCTCAAAATACATCACGTTCGGCCCCGCGCACGTCCCCCGGCCCAGCACCGCCGCACGCCCTTCCTCGAGCATCGCCGCCGTCAGCCCGAACGCCTCGTTGCCCTTCTGGCTGCCCGCAATCGACTGGAACATCAAATCCAGCGGCGCGCCCATCCGCTCCAGGGCGGCGGTCTGGGTTGCCACGTGGGCAAGGACACAGATTTGTGTGGGAATTTCCCACTTATTCTTGAACTCATCAAACAGCTTCAAAATCCGGGTGACCGATTCCAGCGAACCGTCCACCGGGTTCAGCCCGAGCACCGCGTCACCGCAGCCGTAGGAAAAACCCTCCATCACCGACGCCAGGATCCCCTTGGGGTCGTCGGTGGTATGATTGGGCTGAAGCCGTGAGGAAAACGTCCCCGGCAGGCCGATGGTCGTATTGCAGTGCGCCGTGACCCGGATTTTCTTTGCCGCGCAGATCAAATCCAGGTTGCTCATCAGCTTGCAGACCCCCGCGATGATTTCGGCGGTCAGCCCCCGGGAGGCGCGGCGCAGCATTCCGCTGGTCGTCCCGCTGTCCAGCAGCCATTCCCGGAATTCCCCGACGGTCAGGTTCCGGAATTCGGAAAAAATCGTCTCGTTGACGTCGTCCTGTATGATACGGGTAACCTCGTCCTCCTCATAGGGGACGGCGGGGGCGTTGCGCAGGTCGTTCAGCGTCAGGTTCGCAAGCACCACCTTTGCCGCAACACGCTCCTCCGCGCTCTCCGCCGCAATCCCCGCGAGACGGTCGCCCGACTTTTCCTCATTTGCCTTTGCCATAACCTCCCGTATGCTTTTGAATTCATACACATGGCCCAGCAGTTTTGTTTTTAGTATCACACCTTCCACCTCACTATGTGTTGAAAACCAGCGTTTTGAGCACCACCGGGACGGCGCTGCCCTCTGCCAGCGGCATGCCGATATCGATATATTCGCCGCCCTGCACCCGGATACCGTCGATGCAGACCAGCGCTTTCCCGCCGCCCAGCAGTGCGTTCACCGCGTTGCCCAGCGCTTTCCCGATATCGGCTTCCAGCACCAGGACAACCGGGTAGGCGCTTTTTACCAACGCATCCGCGCCCCGCACGATGGCTACCGCCAGCCCTTGCAGCGCGGCAAAGCCGGTATACTGCCCGCCGTGCAGCGCCAGGGCCAGCGGCGCGCCCTCCGGCAGATACAGCGGGAGCTGTTTCCGGATCGACGCTTCCACCCCCTCGGGCGAAGCCTCCTCCCCGACCTTCAGGACGGGCAGATCCCGCAGCGGCAGGCATCCGTGTGAACAGCGGATGGTGCTCCCGCTGACCTCGGTCGTATGCGCTCCCGCGCCGACGACGGTCGCGCGGATGGTCTCCTCGGGACGGAGCCATTTGAGGGTACGCAGCGCGGCATTTTCCCGCACTGCCTGCCCCAGCAGGACGCCAATATCCCCATACCGGAAGCAGTCCCCGCCGTTTTCCTGATAAATGCAGTCGGCAACGCCGCCGGAAAAGGTAACCGCGCGGATTGGCCGTCCCTCCGGCAACGGCGCGCCGCCGTTGGTATACAGCCCTTCGTGGCACCCGTCGCGCGGTTCCAGCCGGAGCGCCTGCGCCAGCTGCCCCGCCATCAAAGCACACACCCGGTACAGTGCCGCGCGGTCGGCGGCTCCGCCCGCTTCGAGCCGGATGCCGCGCGCCGCAGCCAGCGCCCCCAGCTTGGGATACACATAGGTAATCCGCCCCTGCGCAACCTTGACCAGCCTGCCGCCCAAATCCAGGCAGCTAACGCCGCGCAGCTCCCCGCAGTCGTATACCGCGAGGTTCGACGTGCCGCCTCCGATATCCAGATTGACAACCGTTGTACCGAGCGACGCGGAAAGCCGGTCAATCCCCGCGCCCCGCGCCGACAGCACCGATTCCAGCGCAGGCCCCGCCGCCGCGACAACAAAATCGCCCGCAAGGCCGGAAAGCTGCTCCAGCACCCCTGCCGCGTTGCGCTTCCGCGCGGTTTCCCCGGTGATAATCACCGCGCCGGTCTCCACCTCCTGTGGGGACACGCCCGCCGCACGGTACTCCTGACGGATAATCCGCGCGGCCTCCTCCGCGTCAATCTCGTCCTCTGAACGGAGGGGCGTAAAATAGACCGGGCTGCGGTATACCACCTCTTTCCCGACAATCCGTACCTGTGGGGCCAGGCTGCTGCCCGCCCGGTTTTCCATGGTCAGCCGGCTGAACACCAGCTGTGTCGTGGAGGTCCCGATATCCACCCCGACGCTGAGCATCACCTTGCGCATATCAGCCCTCCCCGGAAGCAGCGCCTTCGGTCCGCGCTTCCAAATAGCGCCGCAGCGGCTCCATGCCTTCCCCTGTCACGCTGCTCAAGGCGAAAATCCGCCCCGCGCCCGCCATTTTCAGGTATTCGCGCGCGCGTCCCACCTGTCCCGGGTCCGCGCGGTCGATTTTGGTAACCACCCCGACCGCCTCCTTCGCGAACTGGCTGCCGTAGGCGGGCGGAAACATCGTGCCGCCCTCCGTCGCGTCCTGTACCAGGACAATCAAATCCGCGTCCGCTGCGGTAACCATCAGCGCGCCCCGGCCGCTGCGGCGTTCGAGGTATTCCCCCGGCGTGTCGATGACCGACCGGCTGACAATCTCGACCGCCTGTGTTTTCCGATATTGCAGCGCCTGCCCGCTCAGCCGCTGGCTCAGCGTGGTTTTCCCCGCCGAAGTACGGCCAATCAGGATGACGCGTTTTTGTCGCTCCATGTGCCCTCCTAAGTCCGCGTGATGGGGGACGGGCTGAAGCCCATCATATCGCACAGCACGCGCATCACATCGCCCAGCGCGGACTCGACCGCCGCGACATCGCCCGTAATGACCAGCGAACCGTTGAACCGGTCCACAAAGCCAATCTCGACCGCCGCCGCCTTGGCCGCAACGTCCGCGCCGATCATCGCCGCCTCGCTGGGCGTAATCGTCATAATGCCGATCGCGCCGCGCGCGTCAATCAGCCCCAGCTTGGCATAAAGCGTGTCCCGCGGGCTGGCAATCACGTGGCAAAGCGTGACCTGCTTGCCCGGGACAAACTCCTGTATAATCCTTGTTTTGCCGTTTGCTTCAGGCACTGTCCGTCCACCGCCTTTATTCGATATCGGGCACGGCATTCCCGGCTGCCGCACAAAATCGTTGCGGACAGCCGGATTTTAGGGTATAATGGGGCATAACCCCCCTCTTAACCCGTCTTTTCGGAATGCCGTGTAAAGGAGAAATGAAGATGTCAGTTTCCAATCTCTTGAATAAGAATTTTTGCGATAAGCTCGTGCAATCCTCCAGCCTGACCACCGGGCATAACATCCTTGTGACGGACGAAGAGGGCTATATCATCGCTTCCAGCGAGCCGGAACGAATCGGCAGCCTGCACGAGGCCTCCATCAAGGTCATCCATTCCGGCCAGCGCATTTACCATGACCGGAACGCCGTGCGCAGCCTTGCCGGGACCAAGCCCGGCATGACCATCCCCATCCGGGACGACACCCACGTCATCGGCACCATAGGGATTACCGGCGCACCGCACGAAATTTCACAATACGCCATGCTGATTCAGCAGTTTACGCAAATCCTTATCAATTTCCAGTCCCAGCAGCTGATTGCCACCGATAACCAGTACAAAATGCAGGCATTCATCCGGGAGTTCACCATCTACACCAACTACAGCCAGTACCAGGACAGCCTGCGCGAAAAGGCATACGAATTCGGCATTGACCTGAGCGCACCCCATGTTGCCGTCCTGCTCGAGACGCTCCCGTCCCATCAAACCGCCACGCCGCAGGACGCCGCCCAGCAGCGGCGGCAGCTTCTCGAGCGGCTCCGCCAGCACTTTTCCGCCCGGCAGGACTTTGCCGCGCCCAGCTCGGACAGCGAATACATCATCCTCGCGTCCATGGCGGGGCAGGACGCGCAGGCGGCGGTCCTCCGCAAGCTCGGCGCGCTGGAAGCCGAAGCCGTCCCGGCGGGTATCCGCTTCCGCATCGGCATCGGCACGCCCGCCGCTTCGCTCGAAGCCCTGCGCCTTTCCTACGAAAAGGCACGCCTTGCGGTGCGCATCCTGCGCTGCCGCCTGCGCCAGACAACCTGCCTCGCCATCTGCGACGCTTCCTTTGAAGCCCTCGCCGACAGCCTCCCCGACAAGATCTGCGCCGAGCTGGAAGAAACCCTGCTCGCGCCTGTTTTCGCCGCCAGGAACCGGGACGAAATCCTGCTCACCATTGAGCAGTGGTACCGCAGCGGCTTCAACTTTATGCAGACCGCACAGGCGCTCCACATCCATAAAAGCACGCTGCTGTACCGCTTCCGCCGCATCCTGGAAACCTGCGGTTTGGATTTGCACGACCTCGACAAAGCCATCGCCGCCTATGCGCTGATTGTGCGCCAGCGGCTGGAAAAGTAATTCTCAGGCGAACAGCCCCGGCAGGAGCATCTTCGGCAGGAAGGTCGCGACCGCCGGAATATACGTGGTCAGCAGCAGCGTCGGAATCCATGCGAAAATAATGAAAATCATAGTGGGCGAGAGCATTTTGTTGATTTTCGCACCGCATACCCGCCCGCTCAGGTACAGCATGGGCGCGGTCGGCGGCGTGATATTCCCCATGCCGAGGTTCACGCCCAGAATCGCCGCGAAATGCACCGGATGAATGCCAATGCTGGTCACGATGGGCAGCAGGATCGGTGTAGACAGCAGGATCCCGCTGGTATCGTCCATCAGCATGCCGATGATTACCATGAAAATATTCACCATCAGCAGAATCAGGTATTTGTTGTCCGTGATGCTCAGCAGCGCGGCGGCAATCTGCGCGGGGATATTCTGCATTGTCAGCAGCTTGCTGAAAATCATCACCATGAAGAACATGACCATAATGACGCCGGTCGTGCAGCTCGATTCGGTCAGCGCCTGACGCAGGCCGTCGCCCTTGAGGCCCTTATAGATGAACATGCCGCAGGGGATGGCGTAGGCCACGCTGATCGCGGCCGCCTCGGTGGCTGTCATCACGCCGCCGTAAATGCCGCCCAGGATGATAATCGGCATAATCATCGCCGGGATGGCGCGCAGGGTCGCCTTTACGGTGTTCCGCCCCCATTCCGCGGGCGGCTCCGGCGCGGCGCAGACGATGTCAAACCGCCTGCACATCACCGCGTTCACCAGGCAGAGCAGGGTGACCAGAATCAGGCCGGGGACAATCGTCGCCGTAAAGCAGGCGAGCACTGACGTGCCGCTCGACCACGCGTAAAGCACCTGCGCCGAAGAAGGCGGAATCAGCAGCCCCAGCGGGCAGGCCGCCGCCAGCAGCGCCGCGGTATAGCCCTTGGAATAGCCCGCCGCCGTCATGCGCGGTTCCATCAGCGCGCCGATGCAGGAAAGGGTTGCGGAAGCACTGCCCGAAATCGAGCCGAACACCGCGCTTGTAATCACGGAGACCGCGCCCAGGCCGCTCTTGAAGCGCCCGACAAAACGTTCCACCAGGCCGATCAGCGCGTCGCCGATATGCCCCTTTTCCATGACCTTGCCCGCCAGGACAAACAGCGGGATGGCAAGCAGGATGGTCGAGTTAATCTGCGTATATCCGCTGGCAAGCAGCGTATTCGGGTTCATCCCGAAAAAGCAGGTAATCCAGATAAACGCCGCACCGAACGCGTAAGGGATTGGCATGCCGATTACCAGGCCGCCAACCAGCAGCAAAACACTTATGATGGTTCCCATAAATCACGCACGCTCCCCTTTCTGTCCCCGTCCCGCTTCCTCCCGTGTCGGGATATCCAGCGCGGGATAGCGGGTTTTTGTTTTTTGCGAGATATAGTCACCCGGGCGCGGCTCGCTGAATACGCCCCGGCGCAGGAAGCAGCGCAGGTCGCGCTGCAAATAATAGACATGGTAGAATTCCATCAGCACAAAGCCGAAAAAGATCGCGGACTTGGGGACGATCAGCGGGATTTTAAGCGAGGTGGAAAGCCCCCACTTCGAGATTTCGCTGACGAAAAACCGGGTTGCCCATGCCAGGACAATCGTATTGACAACCACGGTGCAAAGCTGCGCGAAAACCGTAATCCCATCTTTAACCCTCATATTTTTGATGTAGACATTCAGCAGGTCGGCCTTGATATGGCTGTTTTCAAAGCTGCCGTAGGAAGCGCCCATAAAATACAGCCAGAAGGCAAACAGCATGATGATCTCATCAGAGCCGTAAAAGTTACCCTTGAAGCAATACCGCTTGATAACCGCGTAAACCATACAGCCAGTCGAACAGACGCTGGCAATAATCATCAGCCACTTGATCAGCTGATGCAGGATTGTCCAAAACCGTGTTTTTGTCAAGTCAAATGGCTCTTTGGCCATAGCCCACTCCTCCTTCCGATTCCTGCACGCGCATGCGTACAGGCTTTTTTCCCGCCGCTGGCCAGAACCGCACAAAATACGGCTTGCCTGCACGTACCTGCGTGCAGGCAAGCAAGAGGGAGCTAGCCGTTCGCCGAAATCAGCTCGTTCAGGATATCCTCACCGATATTCTTGGACAGCTTCGGCCAGGTGACCTCAATCACCTGCCTCTTGTAGGCTTCCAGCTCGGCGTCGCTCAGCTCCAGGATGGTAATTCCGTAATCGCGCATTTTCTGGATAGCTTCTTCGTCGCCTTCCTTCGCGGTTTTGTAGCTGTTGACCGCCTCGTCCATAAAGGCGTCCTCAACCAGCTTTTGCAAATCCTCGGGCATCCCGCTGAAAACATCCTTGCTCATCAGGAAGCCGATATTCTCTACAAACACATTGTACGGGACATAATACTTGATAACATCACGGAAATCGCTGTAATTGAGCTGCGGCGTGCCGCCGATCCACCCGTTGCAGACGCCGGTCTGCATGGCGGTGTACAAATCGCCGTAGGGGATGGTGGTTGCCGAAAAGCCCATATCCTGCGTTACCAGGTTGTAAACCTCAATCGCGGGCGCGCGCACCAGCAAATCGGTCTTGTCCGCGCTGACATCCTGATACCCGGCAGGCTCGCGGCTGAAGCCCAGCCCAATCAAGCCTTCCGCGTAAATGCCCAGCAGCTTGATGTTCAGGTCGTCCATGATTTCGGTGTACTTCTCGTAGAAATAGGAACCGCTGCCGAACGCACCTTCCAAATCGTCATAGCTGTTGACCAGATAGGGGATGAAGTTCATTTCCAGGCGGCTGTCATACTCGCTCGGGATGGGGATGAGCGCCATATCGATTGTCCCCTCGGAAAGCTCCTGGAACGTCAGCGTATAGTCGCCAAGCTGGCTTGATGGGTAAATCGTCACCGAAAGGCGTCCTCCGCTTTCGCTTTCCAGCCGGTCTTTGATGCGGGTAAGCGCGGCGTAGCCGAGATGCTCCTGATTATAGTGGGTGGCAATGCGCAGCTCGTAGCTTTCCGACCCGCCGCCTTTGCCGCTGCCGCCTCCGCCGTTGTTGCCGCCGCCTCCGCAGCCGGCCAGCAGCGCCACGGCCATGAGGACCGTAAGCAGGATACATAAAATCCGTTTCATAAAGATACCTCCCTTTTCTTCGTTGCGGAGCGTCTGCCTGATACCGTGCGGTTATTTTGTGCCGGTGCGGACGTAATGCAGCAGCGCCTCCTTGTCCATCCCTTCAATGCCAAGCTCATCCAGGCCGCAGCCCTTTTCCCGCCAGTCGGTCTCGTGCACTACATTGATGATATCGATAAAGCCGTTGGTCAGCGGCATTGGTACCCCCAGGATTTCCGCAATCGCCGCCCACGGAACCAGGCCATACGGGATATCCTCGGTCAGGTAGCGGCTGCTGAGGGCGTTCGGCCCGCAAATCGGCGTCAGGCCGATGGAGCCGTGGCCTTCCTTATACAGATCCTGCCAGGTCCACTCGTAATCGTCAGGACGTCCCGCGAAATCCTCCATCGGGCGGAGGTTGTAGCCCAGCTCATTGCCGAGCGCCTTGCGTTCCTTGTCCATCGCAATATTCAGGCGGCAGGCCGAAGGCGTCCAGCCGTGCTCATACAGGAAGAAATTAACCTGCGGGCTTTCAATGCGGGAGATGTTGAACAGCACAGGGCCGGCGTGCCAGTCCGGGTTGACAATCGCCATGCCGCATTCCAGGCAGTCATGATAAATCTTTTCAAAGGGGAACAAATCCTCGCGCATTTCGTCGATCAGCCCGGGACCCCTGTCAGCGGGCAGGAACGCGATGTTGATGGGGTTGCGCCCGAATACATTGACCACATCCGAGCCGGGCGCCGTCAGGCGCGCGTCATAGGGCAAGTTGTTTGCGTCGGCAAACACCGGGCAGTCCGCGTCACCAAACACGTTTTTCATGACCAGCGCGGCAAACGCACCGGGATAGGTCACAACAATCTGGTCGCTGTGCAAGTGGCCTTTCAGCAGCTTTGCGTAATCAAGATGCGTAAACGCGGGGGCCACAAGGCAGATATAGCGGCAGCCCTCCACCGCCTGGGCGATGTCGTCGGTCACCATGTTCAGTGTTACCGGACCCTGCAATTCCTTGATGTTGCCTTGCAGGTGGATGGT
Organism: uncultured Clostridia bacterium; assembly: GCA_910586575.1. Lineage (GTDB taxonomy): Bacteria > Bacillota > Clostridia > Oscillospirales > Butyricicoccaceae > QXXE01. Next base: position 11,201 of record CAJUJQ010000025.1, read on the forward strand.
TTTGGTTTCAAAGACCTTTTTCATATTGTTCTTAAACTGAGGCATTTCATACAGGTTGACCGTGTGCCCCTTGAGCGCAAATTCCGCCGCCATGGTGTGCGCGCCGTTTCCTCCGCCAAGAACCGCAATTTTTTTGGGTGTCATAACACATACTTCCTTTCCATTCCATCGTCTCTTAACCGGGTGGCCTTTTTTGATAATAAAACAATACCATCTTTTTTCGCACGATTCATCCTACAATACGGATGAAATTTCCTGTTTTTTTCTGGAATTTCTCCTGCGCTTTGTAGCATAATTTATAATTCTTGCACATTTTGCAGCGCTGTATTTGGTTGTAACCAACAATTTCAACCGGCTGCATGGATTTTTTTTCGCGGAATCAATCCTCCCGGCAGGCGCAATGCTTCCCCACTTTTTGACAGCCTGATGCCGGCAGGCGGCAGCATTCCACGCAAAAAAACGCGTCCGGGCTGACCGCTTTCACGGCCAGCCCGGATACGCATTTGATAAGGAGATTACTCTGTTATGAAAGAAAAGGGGAATCTTCAGCGGTAAAATTCATCTATATAGGCACGCACATCGGCATCCGTCCCCCGGAAGGGTCCGGGCTGTTCCATCTTCAGTGAAACAAGCGCGGCGGCATATTCCAGCGCGGTCGGGATATCATCGCCCAGAAGCCTGCGGCTGAGGTAGCCCGCAAAGGTCGTATCGCCCCGCCCGGTGCGCCCGGAGAGGTTGCGCGCCTTTACCGGGCTGGTATAGAAGGTGCTGCCGTCGTACACCAGCATCTCGGCGTTGTGAGAAATCATGGTCTCGCGCGAGCCCCAGTCAAACAGCTGCTTTGCAGCCGCGCGCCGGTCGGAAAGCCCGGTCAAAACCTCGGCCTCGGCGGCGTCGGTTTTCAGAAAATCGAGCATGGGCAGAAACGTCTTTTTGTCCGCCCAGTCGTGGAAATTCATGCTGCCGCCCTCGTTGTGCCGCAGGAAGCCCTGGGCATCCGCCGAAACCATGCCGCGTTTCTTCAGCGCGGGAATCAGCTCCCCCGGGAAATCCCCGTAGAGCAGCCCGCACAGATGGTACAGCCTGCAATCGGCCTCTGGGATTTCCTCCGGCTGCACCGGATCGGACTGCGCCAGGCATTCGGCCCTGCGGCGCTCACGGTCGGCGGAAAAATAAGTGTTGCGCATCAGCGTCGTGCGCGCGGAGGGGAGCAGCGCAAGGCTCTCCCGCGGGAAATCAAAGGCATCCAGAATATCGGCATCCTCGGGGCTGATTTTCATGGACGAAAATACCTTCGCCTGCGCCGCGCGCGCGGCATAGGCGCAGAAATACACCGCGCCGCCGATATCGCGCACCTCTTCCCCCTGGTAGTCTATATTATGGTCCCGCGTCGCGGGGCCGACAAACATAATATCGTATTTCATCTCGCTGCTCCATTCCTTCCAGCTGCCGCGCCTGCCGTTTCCCGGCTTTCCGCGCGGCTTAAAACGCCCACAAGCGTTCCGCAATCGTTTACGCACCTCTATTATATCAGTTCCCGCGCTGCAAGGCCATTGGTGAACCTGCACAAACTTTGCCATTAAAAAGCGGCAATTTGCCGGAAAATCAAGGTATATCTGCAAAACACCGCTCCGGCGCTTGACAAAGCCGCGGGAAAGCGGTAATATGATATGCACACATTGCAAACGTTTTCGGGCATCCGTCCGGCTTTGCCGCCCCCACATACGCAACAGGCCGGGGAGATGCACAGCTCTTGGATGAAAGGATGGTAATCAAAATGACATTGGTAAGTTATATGACGAGCCAGTTCTCGGTTGTGCAGAACCTTGACTTTTTTATCCGGCTTGCAGTGGCGTGCATGTGCGGGGCTGCCATCGGCTTTGAGCGGAGCAAGCGCTTCAAGGGGGCAGGGCTGCGCACCCATATTATCGTCTGCTGCGCGGCGGCGCTGATGATTATTGTATCCAAATACGGCTTTGCCGATATGGCCAGCACGGACGGCACCCTGTTCCACGGCACCCGCGGCGCGGACTCCGCCCGTATCGCGGCGCAGGTCGTCAGCGGCATCAGCTTCCTGGGCGCGGGCGTCATCTTCAAGCACGGCAGCTCGGTGCGCGGCCTGACCACGGCGGCAGGCGTATGGGCGACCGCAGGCATCGGCCTTGCGATTGGCGCGGGCATGTACCCCATCGGCATTTTCGCGACCTGCCTGATTGCCGGGCTTCAGTTCATGATGCACAAGCATACCTTTGCCGGGGACGCGCTGGCCATCAGCCGTTTACAGTTCACCATCGAACGCACCGAGCGTTTTCAGGAGATGTTTGACGATTTCCTCATCCGGCACAACGCCCATCTGGTAGAAAGCCGGGTTACATATAATGATGACGGCAGCGCAACCTATGAAATGAGCGTGCGCGCCCCCGCCGATGTCACCATGCGGGAGCTGGACAATTACCTGCAATCGGTGACGGTCGTCCACAGCGTGGACTATATGGCGGTTTGCTAGCCGCCTGTATTCGCACGGCAAGATCTTCTTTCTTCTTTTTCCTGAACCGGGGGCTGGCATTGTGCAGCCCCCTAACCTCATTGTAAAAAACTGTTCAAAAGTATAACTTGTGACAATCGCCTGCATCTTTCCATACTGCGCCCAATTTCCTTGAAAGGCGACGGCCTGCCTGCGGAAACGCGCCTTGCCTGGCGAAAGCATCTGCGGCGCGCCAGTGGTCCATCCAGTTAGAAATTGGAGTGGGACTTGGAGCTGGATTTCTGACTGGATGGAGCACTAGTCACAATTTATTGATTCACAGTTCCTAAATTTAACCGAAATTTTATTTGCGCCGCGGGAAATTTCTGATATAATGAGAACTGGACATTCTTTTGGGGAGCAGGGAGACGGCATGACGATTTACGACTTCGACAAAACAATATACGACGGCGACAGTACGGTTGACTTTTTCCTGTTCTGCATGAAAAAGCGCCCCCGTCTGGTGCGCTTCCTGCCGCTGGCACTCCGGCTCAGCCTGATGTATAAGCTGTGCATTATCTCCTATCAGGACTTCCTGCGCGCCGGGGAACGCACGCTCCATGTCGCGGTGCGCGAGCTTGACAATGTGGACGCGCTGGTCCGCGAATTCTGGGATAAGCACGAGCATAAAATCAAAAGCTTCTATTTGCAGCAGAAACGGGACGACGACCTGATCCTGTCCGGCTCCTGTGAAATCCTGCTGGACGAAATTTGCAGGCGGCTCGGCATCCGCCACTATATCGGCTCCCGGCTCAATCTGCGCGAGGGGCGCATTGAGTTCCTCTGCTACCACGAAAACAAGGTGAAGGCGCTGGCCGAACGCTTCCCGGACGCCGAGATCGACGCGTTCTACACCGATTCCATGCTCGACCTGCCCATGATGCGCGAGGCCGATATTGTCTATCTGGTGAAGAAAAACCGGATTCGCCAATGGAGCCAGAAGCACGCGGGGTAAGCGCCTGTTCAGGCATCATAAATTTGCTCAAGAAAAAACGCTGACGTGACTGCGCCAGCGTTTTTTCTCGCCATCCGTGGAGGGAAGCCCCCCTTTCCCGGTCAAGAGAGCGCTTTTTCCAGGGCTTCCAGCAGTGTGTCCTGCCCGAACGGCTTGCACACAAAGGCTTTCGCCCCGATTTCCTTCGCTTCCTCTATCGTATCGTCATATGCCAGCGAGGACACCATCACAATCCGCGCCGACGGGTGCTGCTCCAGAATCGCCCGCGCCGCTTCCAGGCCGTCCAAGCCCGGCATGATGATATCCATCGTGACAACGTCCGGCTGTATCATGTCATACAGCGCGATTGCCTCTTCCCCGTTCTTGCAATAAGATACAATCTGATAGTCCGTGTCCACCAACAGCTGCTCAATCAAATATTCGAGCGTACGGGAATCGTCCACTATCATGACTCGTTTTGGCATTTTCCTACCCCTTTCATATCCTTGTACCCTCCGCCCCCCGGCTGTGAGGGGAACCCCTCCAAACGCCGTCCGGGCGGGCCGTTTTTATGCTACCTGTCACTGCACAACACCAGTGGGCATGTGGTGCGTCAGCTGCACGTTTTCCTGCTCGTCACTGGTATAATTCAGGATAAAATGTGTGGCGTGCCCGTCCGGCGTGTAGCACCCGTGGAAAAATGTGGGGGTGCTGAACCGCGGCGCGACCTTGGTCGCCCGGAAAATCCCGGTTGCGATATGCCCGCAGAGCACATTGAAATATTCCTTGGAGAAATCCTCTACATCCTGCGGGGAAACGTCCTCCCGTTTCATCATGTGCCGGGTAAGCCGGACAAACATCGACGCATCGGCACACAGGGAAATGCCGGTATGGAACCCGCGCTGGAATTCCGCATAGACCGTGAACAGCTGCCCCGCAGGCTCCTTCGCGCCTTCATATAAGCGGATTCCGGCGGCCTGCCGCGTCACCTCCCTGGTGACCTGGTCAAAAACCTCTTTCAGCCGTTTTTGCATCCATTCGGCATCCGACGTTTTTGCGGTATCCATAACTGCTCCCCCTTCCTGCCTGAAAATCGCCCGGACAGTCCGGTCAAAATACGCGAATTTCACCATCATCCGCCAGACGGGCGACACACTTGTGCGTTTCCCGGTTCAGGCGGAGGCTCTTCCCGTTGATGAAAATCTCGGTGCCCGCATAGGCAATGCCGCATTCGAGCCGCGCCTTGCCCATGCCCTCCAGCGCCTCATGCAGCGCCGCGAGATCTTTGTCCATCTGATCGAGCTTCATACGGTTGACTGATATTTTCATGCGCGTTTTGGACAGGCGGCTGAGCTTCGCTGGGCCGTCCGGCTGGTTTTCCAGCTTTTGCAGCTGCTCCTCCATCTCGCCGATTTCCCGCAGCAACAACTCCCGCTCGTACTCCGCGCAGGGCAGTCCGCCCAGCAGGATGGTCGTCAAGCCCTCGGCCTTGGAGCCGACGACCTTGGCGCTGACCCCCTGGCCCGCGCTAACCCTGCCGCCGATAATCGTGCCCCGCCCGGTGCAGACCTGCACAACGCCGTCACTGTAAACATCACAGTTGACGATACAGTCCGCCGTCAGGTTTTCCCTTGCCTGTACACGGCTGTTTTCCATATACTTTGCAAAAACATTCCGGTGGGCACGGATGATGGACTGCGGCCCGCCCAGGATCCCCTTGCCGACAATCAGGTCAGCTCCCGCCTCGACCGCGCCCTCAATGACACCGTCCACGCGGATACTGCCGACCGCCCGGACAAAAAAACCGGTGCACACGTCGCCGCGGACATGGACATCCCCCAAAAAGTTGATATTGCCGGTGGAATAATCCACATTGCCCGGGATATCAAGCACGGACTTGACCTGGAAGGTGCGCCCGGTAAACTCGACGTGCCCCGCCTGCGACGCAAGCAGCTTGGTGCCGTCCTCGCTGGCCTCGGTGTTGCGCCCCTTGGGAAGCGTCACCTTTTTGCCGTTCTTGGCGGGGATGTCCTTGCCCTGCACGGTCATGCCGGGTTCGCCCTCGGTGTGGGGAATCAGCTGGCAGATCGCGTCGCCCTTGTTCGCGTTCTGGATCGTACTGATTGCGGTATAGTCCACCTGGCCGAACTCATCCGCTTTGATTTCCTTTTCCACCTGCCGCGCGAAGAAATCGACGATTTTCCCGTCCTTGCCATCCACGGCGGGCCGGCCCTTTGCCAACAGCTGCAAATGGAAATAGCAGTCCGGCGCTTCGGGCAGCTTTTCCAGCATTTCCCCGTCCACGCCAAAGGCAATTTTATTCTGTTCCAGCGCTTTCGCCAGCAGCTCCCGGCTCAGCTCCGCGCCGCCCATCGGCGGAAAGACCAGCATCCAGGCGGCAAGCTGCCCGGCCGAGAGGAAAACCCACGGCTCGGCGTCCAGCGCAGGAGGCGGGGCGGGTTCCTCACCCGTTTTCGCTTTCCCGTCCGGCTTCAGCTTGTCAAGGCGCGCCCCGGCGGCGGCAGTGATGGCGGCTTCCAGGCGTTCCATTTCGGGGGCCAGCCAGCCCTCGGGCAAAATGCCGGGGTCATCCAGCTGAATCCTCGGGGGCGGCCTGCGCCCAGTCTGCCGCACCCACAGCTCAAAGAGCCGGTGTACGGCGTGCCCCGCCGGGAGCACAAGCAGGGACGGGATATGGGCGGCGGCATCCGGGGCCTCCGCCGCCTGGGCCGCCGCAGGCTGCGCCTGTTCGGCGGCGTCCGCTTCCTGCGCCTTCGGCACAAGCTTTTGCTTGCCGGGGAACAGATGGGATAAAATATATTTCTTAAATGCCATATTCAGCACCTCCCCTCAAACAGGGTATTTCGCAAAAAATCAATCATTGGAAGAATCGGACAGCGTGCGGGAGGCAATCCATCCCGGAAAATTCGATAAGGTATAGAAACCAACACCCCCACTGGCAATTTGTCCGGCACTTTTCAGCTTTCTTCTTTTTTTATTATACAATACTCACAGATTGCTTTCAAGGGCAAACCCTAACAATATGCACGCTGTAATTTTGTTATGAATGATTGACACGCCCGCCCTTTCCGGGGTTTGAAAAGGCTGGATGGGTGGTTTTTTCCGTGCCGGACGGGCGAAGGCATGCCCGCTGCCAGCCCGCATTCCCAACAATTTCCTTCCCGCTCAAAAAAAAGCTGGTAATCCGCCTGTGATTTTGATATAATCTTAATGATAAAAAAATTGCGGCAGCTTTGCAAAGGGGGACGATCGGCTTGCGGGAGGAATATCAAATGGCGGAAAAGCTGCTTTCCGGTTCCGGCAGCGGCAAACAGTTTGCGGCGCAGCAGCTTCTGGCCCTGATGAATGAAATGCCGGGCGGTTTTTTCATCTACCGCGCCGACGGGAACGAGGATTTACTGTACGCCAATACGGCGCTGCTGCGCATCTTCGGCTGTGAGACCTTCGCCGAGCTGTGCGCGCTGACCGGCGGCTCTTTCCGCGGGCTTGTCCACCCGGACGACCTGGACGCGATCGAGGAAAGCATCTGGCACCAAATCAAGAACAGCCAGTTTGACCTGGACTATGTGGAATACCGGATCACGCGCAAGGATGGCCGGATCCGCTGGCTGGAGGATCACGGGCATTTCATCCACAGCAACGGGCTGGGCGATATTTTCTATGTCTTTGTAGCCGACGCGACCGAAAAAAAGCGGCGGCACGAGGAGGAACGGACCGCGCTCCGCACCGAAAACGAACGGAAGGAACAGCGTATCCAGGAGTACGACAAAGAGGTCAGCCGCCGGCAGGAGCTGATTGCGGGGCTGGGCGTGGACTATGAGTCCATTTTCTACGCCGACCTGAGCATCGACCTGATCCACGCCTACCGCCTGAGCCGTCACGCGGGCCTGCTGTTCATCAACGACCCGCCCTCCCGCGATTACAGCGGCTTTGTCGAGGAATACATCAAGCGCTGGGTGCACCCGGAGGACCGCCAGCTGATTACGGACATGCTCGACCCCGCGCGTATCCGGGAACGCCTCGCTGGCTCCCCGGTACTGCACGTCAATTACCGCCTACTGCGGGATTTCCGCACCGAATATTTACAGCTGCGCATTGTCAGCGTCTGCGGCGGGCCGGAAATCTCTCAGATTGTGATTGGCGCGCGCAGTGTGGATGAGGAAATCCGCAGCGCGCTTGAGCAGAAGGAATTCCTTGCAAACGCGCTTGAACAGGCCAAATCCGCCGTGATTGCCAAAAACACCTTCCTCTCCAATATGTCCCACGATATGCGCACGCCGCTGAACGCAATCGTCGGCTTCACCGAGCTGGCGCGGCGCAATATCGATGAAAAAGAAAAATCCCTGCGCTATCTGGAAATGATCAACGTTGCCAGCAGCCAGCTGTTGCGGCTCATCAGCAATGTGCTGGAAATCGCGCGCATTGAATCAGGCAGCGTGACCCTTAACCGCGGCACCTGCGACCTGCGTGAGATTTCCGAACGGGTGCGCAAAGCGCTCCTGCCGCGCGCGGATGCCAAAAACCTGATTTTATCCCTGCATACCGAACAGCTCAGGCAGCCATTCATTTACAGCGACCGGCACAAACTGGAAGAAATCCTGTTCCACCTGAGCAGCAACGCGGTCAAGTACACCGAGCTGGGCGGGCGCGTGGATATCACCCTCAGCAGCGAGAACAACGTTGTCCGGATGACGGTGGAGGACAACGGCATTGGCATCAGCCGGGGATTTTTGAGCCATATTTTTGAATTTTTTGCTCGGGAGCACAACACGACGCTCAGCGGCGTACACGGCACGGGCCTTGGCCTGCCCATTGTAAAAAGCCTGACCGAGCTGCTGAACGGCACGATTGACGTACAAAGCGAACCGGGCAAGGGCAGCCGGTTCACCGTGACACTGCCCGTCCGCCCGCAGGACGCGCGCCCGCTGTCCCCGGCGCCCATCCAGCCCGAAAAGCTTCCGCGCGGCGAGGGCAAAATCCTGGTCGTTGAGGACAACGAGCTGAACCTTGAAATCGCTATGGACTTGCTGCGCGACGCGGGCTTTACCGCGGAAGCTGCCACCGATGGCAGCATTGCCGTGGAAAAAATACGCAATGCAAAGCCCGGCGAGTATGCCCTTATCCTGATGGACATCCAAATGCCCGTCATGGACGGCTGCACCGCCGCATGGACCATCCGCTGCCTTCCCGACCCGTACCTGTCCTCTATCCCGATTGTCGCGCTGTCCGCGAACGCCTTCGAGGAGGACAAGAAGCGCGCCATCGAAAGCGGCATGGCAGCGCACCTTTCCAAGCCAATTGATATTGATTCCCTGGTCGAACTGATTAACAAGCTGACCAATGCCGAGCCGCAGGCGGAATAAACAACCTTTCACATTTCCGAACAGGCCTATTGCTCCATCCAGTCAGAAAGCGGACCTGGGCTTGGAGCGGGATTTTCGCAGGGCAAGGCAGAGGACGCAGGCGGGCTGACGCCCGTCAAGGACGATAACGTAGCCATGCGGAAATCCCGCCCAAGAACGAGTTCGATTTTTGGCCGGATGGAGCACTATGCTACATAAACACGAAAGGACGATCAAAATGGACGAAAATAAGGAAACGCAGGAAACCGGCCTGACGGAGGAATCCGAGCCTGCGGAGCTGCCGGACGGCGGGACGGTATCCGACGAAACCCCGGAAACAGAACCCGACATGGTTTTCGGGCTGCCCCGGCGCACCTTCCATCTGGTGGTGATAGGCTATGCCCTCGGCGTGATTGCCGTCGGGCTGCTTGGGCTGGCGGGTTTGGTCGATGAAAATACCGGCACCGTCCTGCCCGGCGTGCTTGGCGCGGCGCTCGGCTACCTTCTCGCAAAATACCTCGGCAAGCGCAGTGCCAAGGACACGCCGGACGAGCCGAAATAATCCTTTTTTGACGCAGACTGCCGCCCGCAGGGCGGTTTTTTGCCGTGGTGCCGCGCGGCTTTTATAAAGGAGATCTTTCACCATGTTTTTTATTATGGGCGTTACGCCCGGGCGGAAACAGCTTCCCTTTTCCCAACAGGGGATTTGCCCGGTATGCGGGCGCATGGCCCGGTTTGAAATCCGGATGGACTGTTATTGTTTGACGCTGTTTTTCCTGCCGGTGTTCCGGTTCAGGAAACGGTACTTTCTCACCAGCACCTGCTGTGGGGCGGCCTGTGAGCTGCCTGCCGGGCTTGGAAAAGCGGCGGAGCGCGGGGAGGCCGATTCCATCGACCCGCTCGCGATGCATTTTACCGCCGGGACGCCGCAGCCGAAACGCTGCCCGGCCTGCGGGTTTGAAGCAGACCCTTCCTTCCAGTTCTGCCCCAAATGCGGGGCGCGGCTATAAAAAAGGAGGCAGATATGCAGCAGCAAACACTTTTCAGCGCGCCCGAGGACAGGCCGCTTGCCAGCCGGATGCGCCCGCGCACCCTGGATGAATTCGCCGGCCAGAGCCACCTGTTAGGGGAGGGTAAAATCCTGCGGCAGCTGATTGACGCTGACCGTGTCTCCTCCATGATTTTCTGGGGGCCGCCCGGCGTGGGCAAGACAACCCTTGCGCGCATTATCGCGAACCGTACCAAAGCATCCTTTATTGATTTCAGCGCCGTGACCAGCGGCATCAAGGAAATCAAAAACGTCATGGAACAGGCCGAACAGAACCGGATGTTCGGTGAAAAAACGATTTTGTTTGTCGATGAGATCCACCGCTTCAATAAGGCGCAGCAGGACGCGTTCCTTCCCTATGTGGAGAAGGGCAGCATCATTTTAATTGGCGCGACGACCGAAAACCCGTCCTTTGAGATCAACTCCGCGCTGCTGTCGCGGTGCAAGGTATTTGTGCTGTACGCGCTCTCTTCGGACGAGCTGCTGGCCCTGCTGCACGCCGCTTTGGACGACCCGCGCGGCTTTGGCGGGCAGCACATTGTGATAGAAGAAGAACTGCTCGAAATGATTGCGAATTTCGCCAACGGCGACGCGCGCTCGGCGCTCGGGACGCTGGAAATGGCTGTGCTCAACGGCCGCAGGGACGGCGGCACGACCACGGTCGAGCGCGCACTGCTGGCGCAGTGCGTTTCCAGGAAATCACTGCTCTACGACAAGAACGGCGAGGAGCATTACAACCTCATTTCGGCGCTGCACAAGTCCATGCGCAACACCGATCCGGACGCCGCCGTCTACTGGCTGGCGCGCATGCTGGAAGGCGGCGAGGACCCGCTGTATATCGCGCGGCGGCTCATCCGCTTCGCGAGCGAGGATATCGGCATGGCGGACAGCCGCGCCCTACAGGTTGCGGTCGCCGCCTATCAGGCGTGCCACTACCTGGGCATGCCCGAGTGTGACGTGCACCTGACGCACGCTGTGGTTTACCTGTCGCTTGCGCCCCGCTCGAACGCGGTCTATCAGGCGATTTTATCCGCGAAAAAGGACGCGCGGGAACGCATGGCCGAACCGGTGCCGCTGCAAATCCGCAATGCGCCGACTCGGCTGATGCAGGAGCTTTCCTATGGCAAGGACTACCAGTATGCCCACGACACCGAAGAACTGCTGACCGATATGGAGTGCCTGCCGGACAGCCTTGCGGGGCGGCGCTACTACCTCCCCGGCGAACAGGGGAGCGAAGCCCGCGCCAAGCAGCGCCTGGAGGCCGTGCTTGCCTGGCGGAAGGCACAAAAGAATCCTGCCGCGCCGGAAAAGTAATGCTTGCCTGCCCACCCTCCGGTTTGCTATACTATGAAGGAGACATGAAAACCGGGATTCCCCCGGAGAAAGGAACATCCCCCTATGAACATTACCAAACGCGACGTGCAGGAGCTGCGCAAGCGCCTGACCAAAAAGGCGTGCACCTTCGACCGCGTCACCGGCTGCTATATCAACAGCGGGAAAGAAGTCATCCTGAAATTCAGCGAATCCTTTTCCAACCTTGCCGAAGAGGAATTCTTCAAATATCTGGAGCTTGCCAAAAAGGTATTCTCCGGCTCGCTCGGCAAGAACCTGCTTGAGCTGGAATTTGAGCGCACCGACGAAGCCAAAGAACGGCAGCAGTTTTTCCAGTCGCTGCGGCAGGACGAGCAGTGCACCGACGAGCTGATTGAGCAGTTTTTCTCGCAGTTTATGGAGCATTACCACAACGAGGGCAGCTATCTGGTGCTGCTGTTCCATGACGTGTACGACGTGCCTGTCCGTACGAAGGACCGGCAAAAGCTGGACGATTCCGAGGAGGTTTACGAGTACATCCTCTGCGCGGTCTGCCCGGTTGAGCTGTCCAAGGCCGCGCTCGGCTACCGCGAGGAAGAGAACCGCATCGGCGCGCGGGAGCGGGACTGGGTGGTCAGCATGCCCGAGGCCGGCTTTGTGTACCCCGCGTTTTCGGGGCGCAGCACAGATATCAATTCCATGCTCTACTATGCGAAAAGCGAATCCCATCCCGAGCTGATTTCAGAAATGCTGGGCTGTTCGCCGTGCCGCACCTCTGCCGAGGAAAAGCTGATGTTTGAGGATGTCGTCAACGACGCGTTCGGCGACATGCAGGAGCAGGCGGAAACGGCATACTTATTTATCCAGCGCAACCTGGACGGGCTGATTTCCATCCGCGAGGAAACCGAGGAAGGAACCGGCGACCAGGCGCTGACCGCCGAGGATGTCGCCGACGTGATTTCCGATATTGAAATGCCCGACCTGGTGCGCGAGGCGATTGTCGAGGGCTGCGCGCAGGTGTTCGGCGGGGAAATGCCCGCCGCCAGCCATCTGCTTGACCCCAAGCTTGCCGAGGAAGGCGCGCGCCGGGCGCAGATTGTCTCGCTGGAAAAAAAGATTACCTCCCTTGAGGAACAGCTCGACGAAGCGCGCGGCGCTGCCCCAATAGCGGAATCCGCAGGGTCCGGCGAAGCGGCGGAACGCCCGCCCATCGTGCTCCGGCTGCCGCAGGAGCGCCGCGACGCGGTGCGCACGGAAATCATTGACGGCAAGCGCTGTATCGTCATCCCAGTCGAGGACGGCGAGACCGCCCGCGTGAACGGCGACGCCCTGCCGCTGTGGGACGAGCCTGCGCCCGAGACGTCCGCAGAACCGGCAGAACCCCCTGCCGAAGAGACGGAGGCCCCCGCCGAAGAGACGGAAGCCCCCGACGGAGAGACGGAAGCCCCCGACGGAGCCGCGGAACCCGCCGCCAGCTCGGAAACGTAACTAAAAGAACCCGGTGAAGCCCCAAAACGGGAAGCTTCACCGGGTTCCTTTAAGCCCCAGGGACTTATTTCGGCGAGAAGATAAATACTGATGAAAACCGCTTCTTAAAGCGTCTCGAAAATCTTGCCGATTTCGGCGATTGCGGCATCCTCATCCGCACCATCGCAGGTGATGGTAAGCTCGTCGCCGCACTTGATTTTCAGGCCCATGATGGCGAAAATACGCTTGATATCCGCGTCCTTGCCTTCCTTGGTCATCGTGGTGGTGCAGGCAAAGCCCTTAGCCGCTTTGTTGAGGATACCGGCGGGACGCGCGTGCAGGCCTTCCTTGTCGTGAATGGTAACAGTGATGGACTTCATAAAAATACCTCCAAAAAATTTTTCTTATGTGAATTTGCCAATCGGGAACAAATATGTAGAAATGCGCAATCCCTCCGCCGGAAACCGACAGGCTTCCGGCGGGGGGTGCAGTGCGCGTGTCAGCTCAATTTGCTCATCAGGAAATCGATATCCGAGCTGGTTTTCATCTTTTCGAGGGCTTCCTCATCCTCCAGCACGTTGCAGACATTGCCGAGCAGCTCAAGATGCTCGTCGCCAACGCCCGCGATACCGAAAATCAGGTATGCCTTTTCGTCGCCGAAATCTACTCCGTCCGGGTACTGGAGCAGAACCACGCCGGATTTCTTAACCGTTTCCTTCTTCTGGCTGGTGCCGTGTGGGATCGCTACGCCAAGGCCCATATAGGTGGTCACAAGCTTTTCACGCTCAATCATCGCGTCCGCGTAATCAGGCGCTACATAGCCCAGCTCGGACAGCAGCGCGCCCGCCGCGCGGATGGCTTCTTCCTTGCTGACCGACGGCAGGCCGACCTTGATGCCCTTGCGCAGCAGTACGCCGTTCATGGCGCTGGCAGCCGGCTGCACAGGCGTGTCCTTCTTCTGCGGCGCGGCGGGTGCGGCGGGCGCCGGGGTGCTGCCGCCCGCGAGGGACTGGTACAGGTGGTCGAGGTTAGGGTCGGCGAGGAAATTATCAATGGTAACCAGCGTGACCTGCGGCGCGCAGGCACGGGCACGGTCGGCAAGGATGCGCTGGCAGACAACCACGTCAGCGTCCGCCGGGATATTATCAACGCTGGAATTGGTAACGGTCAGGTCAGGGCGCGCCGCTTTGATGCGGTTGCGGAACTTGGTTGCGCCCATCGCGCTCGAACCCATACCGGCGTCACAGGAGAATACGACCTTCTTGACAGCGGAGCCGCTGACCGCGGGCGCTTCGCCTGCGGGGACGGCCATACCCTTGGCTTCTGCCTTCATAGCCTTCATCTGGCTGGTGGCTTCATCCAGGTTTTTCGCGCCGCTCATCTTGACAATTGGGGCGGCAATGACAAAGGAGATACCTGCGGCAATCACAATGCCGAGCAGGGAAATCAGCATGGAATCACGGGGCGTCATCATCATGAACGCGATGATGGAGCCGGGGGCAGCGGGGCCGTTCAGGCCAGCGCCGAACAGGCTGAAGAACAGGATGGCGGCGGCGTTGCCGACAATCGGGGCGATAATCACAACCGGGTTCATGAGGATATACGGGAAATAAATTTCGTGGATGCCGCCGAACAGGTGGATAATCACCGCGCCGGGGGCAGACTGGCGGGTCGTGTCATCCTTGCTGAAGAACATATACGCGAGCAGGACGCCAAGCCCGGGGCCGGGGTTGGTTTCGAGCATATACATGATGGAGCGGCCCATCTGCTGCACCTGCTCCGCACCAATCGGGGTAAACACGCCGTGGTTGATGGCGTTGTTGAGGAACAGCACCTTTGCGGGTTCGAGGAACACCGACACGAGCGGCAGCAGGCTGTGCGAAATGAGGAACGCAACGCCGGCGGACAGCACCGCGAGAATTGCCTGCATGACCGGGCCAATTGCGTAATAGCCGAAGATGGCAAGGATCATGCCAAAGATACCGACCGAGAAGTTGTTAATCAGCATCTCGAAGCCGACCGGCATCCTGCCGTCCATGGCTTCGTCAAACTTTTTGATGAGCCAACCGGCGAGCGGACCCATGACCATCGCGCCCATCAGCATCGGCTGGCCTTCGGTGCCGCCGACGCCGGCAATGCAGCCCATCACCGCAATCGCGCCCATCACGCGGCCGCGGTCGCCGCCGACCATTTTACCGCCCTGCGCCGCAATCAGCACGGGGAGCAGATAGGTCAGCATATAGGGCTGGATAGAAGCAAGCTGGGCATTCGGGAACCAGCCCGCCTCAATGAACAGCGCGGTAATGAAGCCCCACGCGATGAACGCGCCAATGTTGGGCATGACCATTCCGCTGAGGAACTTGCCGAAGCGGGACAACGTATTTTTCATAATTCTGCACTCCTTACTACCACACACAGTTCCACTCAGGCCTGGCCTCCTGGGAAAGCGCCTTTGGGGCCGGCGTATTCAGGTTGCCCGGAACAGGGCCGGGTTATGACCCTTTCCCGGAGAGTGCCTCTGCCGCCCGGCGGCCGTGCGTTGGCCCCCGGCTTGCCGGTGGGCTGGCCCTGGATGGGACTGTGCTTTCGTTTCGTTGTCTTTATTTTACCTTCTCCGGCGCGCCGCCGCAAGCGTTTCCTGTGCGGCAGCTGGCATCAGAGGATGGTGACAACGGGCCGTTTTCGGCAAGTTGTGCAAAACTTCAGGCTGGATTTAGGGATTATGACAGGGATTCGACAAATACGGGGCAGCTTCCCGCGCCGCCGTCACCAGCCGATGGTGACAGGTGCGGGGCAAGTGGCAGCTGCGCTTTTCCGGTGCCGGATACGCAAAAGCGCCCCCTCTGCCAATGGAAGGGGCGCAGCGTTTACCGCATTCCCAGCGCACCGAACAGCATGCACGCCGCAAGGCTGGCCAACGCGCCGAGCGCGGCCCTTTTCCCTTGCCCCTGCATCCGTTCCAGCTCGTCCGCGGAAGCCTCACCGCGTGAGACAGCGCCGCCCAACATGCCGCAGCGCAGCTGACAATACAGCGTCAGCACCGCGAACAGGACAAAAAGCGCCAGCGTACCGGCCTGTAATTGCCGCCACATCTTACTGCATCACATTCAGCGCAATGGCAAGCACCACAAAAACAATCGCTACCGCAATGGTAAGCTTATTGAGCATAGCGTCCATGCCCTTGGCCTTGCCGGAGCCGAAGAAGGTTTCCGCGCCGCCGGAGATAGTGCCGCTCATGCCCTGGCGCGAACCGCTCTGCATAAGGATGGTAAAGGTCAGGAACAGGCTTGCGAGGATCATAATAACCGCAAGCACGGTCTGAATGGTCGTCATGGTATTGGATCTCCTCCCTGCTTTGGATTTTTGAACGTTGACCTTCCGCCCTGCCGGGGGGAAGGGAATAATCACGTGTCTCTCATCATAGCACAAAAGCGGTTAAAACGCAAGGGGTTTTGCAAAATTTCTGCGGGAACGGGACGGATATGCCGCAAAACGGCAGACGCGCCGCAGCTCTTCGGGCAGTCCCTTATTTTATCCGGTCCAATTCGGCCAGGTTTACATTCACAGCGGCTAAAATTGCTTTTAATTCGATATAGCGCTCATACATCATCTGATAGCTTTCGGAATCCCTGCTTGTGGCTAACATCCACTTTTGAAGCCGGGAGAATTCCTCGATAGAGATTTTTGCCAATTCTTCCTTTGTCACCGCATCCACCCCCCTTCTGAAAGCTGTGTTTCTGGCCTGTTTTTATTATATCTGCTTTGGAACTGGGTGTAAAGCCTTTTTCAAAGCAGATGAGGCCTGTCCGGAAACATTGGAAACCCGCGCCGTTTCCGCCGGCACGGTCCGCGCATAGGATGAACCGGCGGCCGTGACATGGAATTCCAAACAAAATCCACAACTGCCGTATCGAAAACAGGGCACAAATGTTGCATAATTTTAATGGAAAATCGTCATACAATTTGCTATAATAGTACGGAATAGGCAAAAGAAGCAATGAAATCCCAAAGGGGGAGACAGATGATTTATAATAATATATTGGAGGCAATGGGCAACACGCCGCTGGTGCGGCTGTCGCGCATGGTCAAGGCGAACAGCGCGGAGGTGCTGGTAAAATTCGAAGGGCTGAACGTCGGCGGCTCGATCAAGACGCGCACGGCATTCAACATGATTGAGGCGGCGGAGCGCAGCGGACGCATCACGCGCGACACGACAATTGTAGAGCCTACCAGCGGGAACCAGGGCATTGGCCTGGCGCTGATCGGCGCGGTCAAGGGCTACCGCACGATTATCATTATGCCCGACTCCGTCTCGGAGGAGCGGCGCAAGCTGGTGCGGCATTACGGCGCGGAGGTCATGCTGATTCACGACGCGGGCAACATCGGCGACTGCATCGCGGAGTGCCTTGCAGCCGCGCTGCGCATGGCGGAGGAGGACCCGGACGTCTACGTCCCGCAGCAGTTTGAAAACCCGGCGAACCCGGAGGTACACCGCCATTCCACGGCGCTGGAAATCCTGCGGCAGGCCAGCAGGCCAATCGACGGCTTCTGCGCGGGCATCGGCACGGGCGGCACGATTACCGGCATTGGCGAAACGCTGAAAAGCGCGTACCCGCACATGGAAATCTGGGCGGTCGAGCCGAAAAACGCGGCCATTTTGGCGGGCGGCTCCATCGGGACGCACCTGCAAATGGGCATTGGCGACGGCATCATCCCGAAAAACCTGAACCGCGACATTTACGACGATATCTACATCGTATCGGACGAGGAAGCCATTGAAACAGCGCGCAACCTGGCGCGTTTAGAGGGGCTGATGTGCGGCATCTCAAGCGGCACCAATGTAGCGGCGGCGCTCAGGCTGGCACAAAAGCTCGGCCCGGGCAAAACGGTGGTCACAATCCTGCCCGACACCGCCGAGCGCTATTTCAGCACGCCGCTTTTTGCGTGATGCCCTCCGCAGGCAGCGCCAAGGGGCGCTGCCCCTTGGAACCCCGCGCCTACGCAGCGAGCGCCAAGGGGCGCTGCCCCTTGGAACCCCGCGCCTACGCAGCGAGCGCCAGAGGCGCTGCCTCTGGACTCCGCTGGGGCTTACGCCCCAGACCCCAAGATGCTGGCGCATCTTTCCTCGCCCGCGGGCGGGACGAGGGCTTTGGCGCGCGGCTTCCCTTTTCGCGGTGCTGGCAAGTCCGCCAAAAGGACGGCGGACTCGCCGGGCAGCGGCTGCATACAAAAGGAACGTATCCGTTTTTTCAAGTTTATACTCGTGAATGAAAAGATTTGCCGTATTCACCCACCCCGCCCGCCATCCGTTTGGCGGGCAGGGCAAGGTGCAGCAACGATGATTGCCATTCCAATTCCCGCCGCAGCGGAGAAAGGGAGTCCAGAGGGATGAGTCCCTCTGGCGCTGTCCGCGCAGGACCGCCCGCCGCGCAGGCGAACCGAACGGCAAACTTTCACGCACACGAGTATATCAAATGAGAGGAACAGACAACATGTGGAAAGAATTTAAGGAATTCGCGTTTCGCGGAAATGTCATGGATATGGCAATCGGCGTTATCATTGGCAGCGCGTTCAGCGGGATTGTCAACTCGCTGGTCAATATGCTGACCTCCGTCATCAGCATTGCCACCAACGGCATCCAGTTTGCCGGGATGAGCTTCACACTCGCCGGGACGGCCATTATTTACGGCGAGTTCATCCAGGCGGTGCTGAATTTCTTTATTATCGCAATCTGTGTATTCGCCATGGTCAAGGCGATGAACGGTATGCATCGTAAGAAGGACGGACCCGTGCCCGAGGCCGCCCCTGCCGCGCCGACAGCGGAGGAATTGCTGACCGAAATCCGCGACCTGCTCCGCGGGACAAACGCCGGCACGCCGGGGAAAGAGGCGTAACCGATGGTTCTGGATATCTTGCAGCTGCGCGGCTGCCGCCGTGTCGCGCTGCTGGGCGCGGGCGGGAAAAGCACCCTGCAAAGCATCCTCGAAAAGGAATGCGCTGCGCTCGGCGAGTCCTGCGAATTTTATGAGGTGGGCAGTGCCCAGGGACGCTGCTTGAAGCTGTACGCTCCGGATACCCTCACCCTGCGCCCGGGAACCGACTGCGCGGTTGTGGTCGCGGGGCTGGGCGCGCTCGATTGGTCAATTGGCGAGGTGTGCGACGGCTTCGCGCTCCGGCGCGAATTTACCGCCAACCCCAGTCGCCCCTGCGACGGGCACGACCTGTTGGCGGTGGTGCGGGATACCCTGTATGCGCTCCCCTGCGAAAAAAAGCGGCTGCGTGTCCTGCTCAACCAAGCGGATACCGGTATGCTGCATGTACGCGCCGCCGACCTCATGCGCGCCCTGCAGGACGAGGGCTATTTTGCGGCGGCGCTCTCCCTGCTGGTCTAAAAATAAAAAAACCTGCACAAACAATCACGGTACCAACGGAGGGGAATCCCCCTCCACCGGATAACCGCTGTTGTTTGTGCAGATTTTTTATCATCAGAATCCGATTGCTTCCCACCGGGACACGCCGCCCCGCCAAAGGGCTTTACGGCAGAATAATCATTCCGCTCGGGGTATCATGCCCCCAAACAGGGCGCAT
The DNA here is from genome assembly GCA_910586575.1 of uncultured Clostridia bacterium. GTDB lineage: Bacteria > Bacillota > Clostridia > Oscillospirales > Butyricicoccaceae > QXXE01. The sequence goes on from CAJUJQ010000025.1 coordinate 30,436, forward strand.
GCCGATTTTCATAGAGGAAAGGAGCGGCACATAGCTGACCCACAGCTCGCTGTCCTGCAACAGTACCGTTTCATCGTCCCACTGTGCAAGGGTTTCGCCGGTTTCCGCGTCCCGCAGCTCTGCCCCGCGCCCTGCCATGTAGTGAACCGTAATCCCACGATAGGTAACCGACGCTGTTCCCTGCCCGACATCCAGGTTCTCCGGAACGCCCAGCCCCCGGCACACCTGCGACAGCGGGACCAGGAACCCCGCGTGATCATCCTCCCGTGCCGGAACCCAGAACGGGGTCGGCAAACCGCTGGTATCATACGCATACGGCGCGCCGCCGTCCAGATCGGAAGAGCGTCGTGTAGGGAAAGAGTGTAGATCTCGGTG
>CAJUJQ010000026.1 GCA_910586575.1 uncultured Clostridia bacterium
GGATGGCGGGCAGGGTGGGTGAATACGGCAAATCTTTTCATTCGCGAGTATAAATCCAGAACACATCCCCATCCAAAGCCGGGGCTTCCCAGCTGAACCGTCTGCGCGTCCCAGATAAAATGCCGCAAAAAACGGCAGGCCGGACGGCGGAAAATCCGCCTGCCAGCCTGCCTGTAAAGAGAAGAAAGAGGGATGGCTTCAATTAGCAGCAATGCCAATCGGGGAGAATACGATATAAATCGCGACCGCAACCACCAGGCCGATGATGGAGACCACATGGCGGTATTTCCACGGGGTCAGGTCAACCGCGCCGACATCCTTCAGCACGTATTCCTCTGCCGGGCGGAACTTGTTGAGCGCCCACATGATAACCAGCTCAACCGGGAACAGCACCGCCATTGCATAAAGGTAATGGATGGGGTTCGAGGAGCCAGGATAGCAGGGCTTGAGCAGCAGGAACGCGCCGTAGCAGACGACATGCACAGCTGTGATAATCTTGGGGGTGTATGCGGGCAGGCGCTTGAACATGAACACGCCGAGGATGGTGCACAGCACGGGCAGGGAAACGAACTGGCTCATGGAGTTGAGGAAGGTCGTAATACCAGAAGCGTTCATAACGAACGGCGCGATGATAATCGAGATACAGCCCGCGATGGTACCGTAAACCTTACCGATTTTGACGCACTTGACATCGGAAGCCGAGGGGTCAATCGCCGAGCGGTACAGGTCAAGGGTAAACATGGTGGAAGCGGAGTTCAGCACCGAGTTGAACGAGGACAGGATGGCGCCGAACATGACCGCCGCGAAGAAGCCCATAACCGGTTTCGGGATGATTTCCGCAATCAGCGCCGGGTAAGCGAAGTCAATCGCCTGGTCACCGGCTGCGGCAAGCGCGTTCTGGATGGAGGGCAGATAGAAAGCGATGATGCCGGGGATAACGAGGTAGAGCGGCCCAAGGCACTTGAGGAAGCCGCAGAAGATGGCGCCCTTCTGGCCTTCCTTCAGGGATTTCGCCGCGAGGGAGCGCTGTACGAAGGACTGGTTGGTGCACCACCAGTACAAGTTGTTGAAGAACATACCGGTGATAATCAGCGGCCACGGAACCTCCGGTTCGGGCGCGTTCCACGCGTTGACCGCGTTCATTTTAGCCGGGTCAGCCTCTACAATGTATCGGATGCCGTCAATGATGCCGCTGCCGCCGGTCTGCTTGGCGAGCACGGCAAAACCAATAAAGGGAACCATCAAGCCGCCGATAATCAGGCCGATACCGTTGATGGTATCCGAGACCGCGACCGCTTTCAGACCGCCAAAGATGGCGTAGCAGCCGCCGATGATGCCGATAATGACACACAGCACCGCAACCGCCTGGAACTTGCTGACGCCCATCATGTCAGAAATCCCGAAAATCTGCTCAAACACCACCGCGCCTGAATAAAGGATAACCGGCAGGTTGAGGATGGAATACATAATGACGATAACCGCCGAGAACATGGTCTTGGTGCTCTTGCCATAGCGTACCTCCATCAGGGACGGGATGGTCATAGCGCCCATCTTCAGGTAACGCGGCAGGAAGTAATAGGCGAGTACCAGCAGGGTAAACATTGAGCCGACCTCCCACGCGATCGGGCCCATATTCGATTTCCAGCTCTGGCCGTTCAGTCCGACCAGCTGCTCGGCTGACAGGTTGGTCAGCAGCAGCGAGCCTGCAATGACGATACCGGGCAGGCCACGCCCCGCGAGGAAGTAGCCTTCGGCGGACTCCAGATCCTCGCCGCGGGTTTTCCAGCTGGAAATAACCGCGACCATTGCGGTGAAGAATACGAACGAAATAAGAATCCAGGTAGTAGAACTAAAGAATGCCATACATAAAACCCCTTTTCCGATTTTTGTTTTATGATCTCGATTGCAGTGGGAAAGGTGAGCGCAGGCGTGCACGCGAACGCATTTGAGGAAAAAATGTTTCCCCACGCGCCTCCACCCCGGAATCCCCATTCCGGAACGGCGGGCGGCTGTTTCGCCCTGTGGGGAACTTTTCTTCCTGATGTTCATAGTATAGCACCATAAAACCACCTTTGCAAGCAATTTCCGCTAAAAAAACGTGCATTTTGCGTTTTTGTAGGCATGAACAAATTGGGCTACCCTGCTTTGTGGAATTGGCAAAGGGAAAATTTAGAATTTGCGTGCATCCGCGTTCAATTGTTGTAAAAATCAAACAGTTTTACGGTACTGTTTTTGTGCATCCCGAAATATGCATTTTTCACGAAAAATACCGTTTTCTATACTTCTCTCCCTTTGTAAAGCGTTTGTGTGCAGAAAACACAGACAATTCTGCAACACGATTGTAGCTTTATGGTTGCCTTTTGGCGACATGCTGATGTGTACACCGGGCACTGTCACTGCCCGCTCCCAGCCAGCATGTCCTACGCTTTTTTGCGTGCAATCGGGCGTATCCCCCCTTTTCAAACTGCGTGCACTGTGCTATACTGAAAGAAGGAGCAAAGGGTATCCCGGCGGGCAGCGGCCCCCGGACACCCCCCACGTACCGCAGGAGGGTCAAAGTATGGCAGTCACCTCTCAGCAAATCGCCGAGCTGGCGGGCGTATCCCGCGGCACGGTAGACCGCGCGCTGCACAACCGGGGCCGCGTCAACCCCGATGTCGCCGCGCGCATCCACAAAATTGCCGCCGAGCTGGGCTACAAGCCGAACATGATCGGCCAGGCGCTCGTGCGCACCAAGCGTGATTTCCTGCTCGGCGCAATTTTGCAGTCGGCAGACACCCCCACCATGCAGATTGTCGCGTCAGGCGCCCGGCAGGCGGCGGCAGAGCTGCGCGGCTCGGGCGTGGACCTGCAATTATGCGAAATCAACGGGCTGGACATCGCAAAAGTGATGGAAGAAATCGACCGCCTGGTAGAAAAAGGCGTGCGCGGCATTGCCATCGCGCCGAGCAACGCGCCCGAGCTGACCGAGCGCATCAACGAGCTGGCGGAAAAGGGCATCCCGGTCATCACCATGAACTCTGACCTGCCCGCGAGCCGCCGCCTGTGCTTTATCGGCATGGACAATTACCGCGCCGGGCAAACCGCCGCTTACCTGATGCACGAGCTTCTTTTGGCGGGCGGCGGCGGGCGCGTGTTCCCGCTGGCGGGACACCTCAATAATACGGCGCACAACAGCCGCCTGAACGGCTTCTTTGACGCGCTGCGCGCGGCGGGTGCGGACGATATCGAGCTTTTGCCCTTCCAGCCGTGCTTCGACCGGGATGATTACGCATATGAGATTACCCAGCACGTCCTCAAGGAATCGCCGGGGCTTGCGGGGATTTACGTGGCTTCCAACGGCCAGCAGGGCGTGTGCGCCGCGATTGCCGAGCTGGGGCTATCCGGGCGCGTGCGCGTGATTGCCTACGACCTGAACGCGCCCAATATGCAGCTTTTACAGGAAGGGAGCCTGAGCTTTGCCATCGACCAGGTGCCGTTTGAGCAGGGCTACCGCCCGCCGCTGCTGCTGTATGATTATCTGTTATATGAGAAGAAGCCGGAAAAGCAGCTGCTGTACACGGATATTTTAATCCGTACGAAATACAACAGCGACCTTCCGGAGGCGTTCCTGTCGGGACCGAAGCCCGAAGCGCCGCGCCGGAAGGACGGCTAAACCAAGGAACTGTGCATCGACAAATTATGGCAAGCGCGCCGCAGATTCTTTCGCCAGGCAAGGCGCGTTTCCGCAGGCAGGCCGACGCCTGTCCAGCGAACTGCGCGCAGTAGGGCGGAAGAAAATGCAAGCGATTGCCGCAAGTTATTTTTGAGCAGTTCCCAAGGAGGTTATGAAAATCCGAAACCAAAAGAACCCGCCCGGGCGGCGTGTGCTGCTGCTGATTTGCGGCGCGGCCATCCTGGCGTTTGGCCTGCACAACGTCCACAGCCAAAGCCATATTACCGAGGGCGGCGTGCTGGGCATGACGCTGCTGCTCCAGCATTGGCTGGGGCTGTCTCCGAGCATCAGCGCGCCGGTGCTTGATATCACCTGTTACCTGTTGGGGCTGCGCTTTCTGGGGGCAGGCTTCTTGAAATGGGCGCTGGCGGGCAGCGCGGCATTCTCGGTATTTTACCGGGTGTATGAGACGTCCGGCTATCTGCTGCCCGGCCTGGGCGGCAGCCCGCTGCTGGCGGCGGTGCTGGGCGGGCTGTTTGTTGGTATCGGCGTTGGATTGATTGTGCGGGCGGGCGGCGCGTCCGGCGGCGACGACGCGCTTGCGCTGGTCATTGCCAAGGCGGCAAAGTGCCCGCTTTCGCGCGCGTACCTGGCAACCGACCTGACGGTGCTGACGTTGTCGGCAAGCTATATCCCGCTGCACAAGATTGCCTGCTCGCTGGTCACGGTCACCATTTCATCCTTCTGCATCGAACGCATATCCCAAAAGGCGGAAACGCTGTAAAACGCAAACGGGCCATCCCTATCTCACAATCTACAAGGAGGCAGCCGCCATGTTTGGAAGGCGAAAAAAAGAACCGCTCATCCCCTACGACAAACGCGGGAAAATCCCGGTCATCCGCGCCAGCATCTGCACAGGGGAGCAGGTCGCGGGCTTCAAGGACCCGGAAACCGGCAAATTTGACGAGCTGATGCTCATCCGCAGCCCTGCCGACCTGCAAACCTATCTGCGGGAATACGATGTCACCGAATCAGAAATCAAGCGGGAGTGGTAAAAGCAGCAGCCCCGAGCCGAACGGCTCCGGGGCTGCTGCTTTTCAGCGGATAAATGCTTCATCCATATTGCATGCGTCGTTATTCCTGTTTTTCCACAGGAATCCAAACCTCAAATTTCGGGTTTGACATATCAGGTTCCAGATATGCCTCCACGTCCGGCCCGTCCGCGTACGCATAACCAGAGGCCGGCAGCCATTCGCGGACAATCCGCTGCATCAGCTCTTGGATACTCTGCGGGCAAGGCCCCTGCCCTGGGAACACCGCCCAGGTAAACGCCGGGATTTCCCATGCTTCCATGCCCTGCGGCGGCTCCTGCGTACTGGCAACCGCAATGCTGTAGCGCCAATCCTCTCCGTCCCCGCTGCTGCAAATGCCAAGCATCCCTTTTGGGTTGCTGTCCATCAGCGCAGCCAGGGCGGGCAATGTCCCGTCCATTGTGGCGCGCCCCCAAAACTGAGGAACCCGCTCGAAATTCTGCTCCATCTCAGCGGACAGCTCTTCACTGACACCGACCACCCGGAACGCGTCCCGTTTTTCAATCCGATATTCCATTTCCGTCACTCCCTGCACCGTAATTTTGAAGCTGAGCGGCGGATAGGCCTTCACCGGGGCGGTACCGTGCTGCACTGCGGAGGGCGTCACCCCGTGTACCCGCTGGAACGCGCGGTTGAACGCGGTCGGCGACGCATAGCCGTATTTTAACGCGGTGTCCACCACCTTTTCCCCGTTCATCAAATCGACTGCCGCCAGCGACATCCGGCGGCGGCGCAGGTACTCGGACAGCGGGATACCCGCCAGATAGGCGAAAATCCGCTGATAATGGTACACCGAGCAGCACGCCGTTTGCGCAGCCTTGCCGTAGTCGATATCCTCGGTAAGATGTTCCTCCAAATAGTTGACAGAGGCGTTTAACCGGTCGATCCAATCCATGTCAATCAGCTCCTTACAGGCCTATTATAGTGGAAACAGCAGCGGCTTGTCCTCTCTTTCCATGCACCGGAAAGAGAGGATCTTCAGAGGGGGACCGCGTTAAAGCGCCTCGGCTTCCTTAAGCCAAAGTGCGGAGGAAGCATCCGACGGCATCCGCCAATCCCCGCGCGGGGACAGCGACACCGTACCGACCTTCGGGCCGTCCGGGATGCAGGATCGTTTGAACTGCTGCGAGAAGAACCGCCGCAGGAAGGTCACCAGCCATTTTTTAATGGTAACATCGTTATAGACATCGCCCCAGGCGTGCTTTGCCAGCCGGAAGATTTTTTCCGGGCGGAAGCCGAAGCGCAGCATATAGTAAAGGAAGAAGTCGTGCAGCTCATAGGGGCCGACAAGCTCCTCGGTCTTCTGGGAGATTTTGCCGTCCTTGGGCGGCAGCAGCTCCGGGGATACCGGGGTATCCAGAATGTCCCTGAGGATGGCGGCAAGCGATTCGCCGGAGCGGCTTGCCTCATAAGCGGTCAGGTAACGCACCAGCGTTTTCGGGATGGACGCGTTGACGCCGTACATGCTCATATGGTCGCCGTTGTAAGTCGCCCAGCCCAGCGCCAGCTCGGACAGGTCGCCCGTGCCGACCACCATACCCCCGCTCTGGTTTGCAAGGTCCATCAGCACCAGCGTGCGCATACGCGCCTGCGCGTTTTCAAACGTCACGTCCTGCCTGCCCATCTGCTGTCCGATGTCCTGGAAATGCTGCCGCACCGCGTCGCCGATTTCAATGGTGCGGATGGTCGCGCCGTATTCCTCCGCCAGCCGGAGGGCGTTGGACTTGGTGCGGGCTGTCGTGCCAAAGCACGGCATCGTGACCGCATGAATGCCCTTGCGCTTCAGCCCCAGCCGGTCAAAGGCGTGCACCGTGACAATCAGCGCAAGGGTGGAATCCAGCCCGCCGGACAGGCCGATCACCGCCGTTTTTGTATGGGTATGGCGCAGCCGGGACGCCAGCCCGGTGGCCTGCAAATTCAGGATTTCCTCACAGCGCTCGGCGAGCAGCTCCTCGCCCTCGGGCACGAACGGCGTTCGCGGGATACGGCGGGTAAGCGCAGTGTCGCGCAGCGTCAGGTCAAAGGGGATGCTTGCGATTTCTTCGCAGACCTTGCCGAAGGTATTGCAGCGGCGGCGATCATGGGCGAGGCGTTCCAGGTCGAATTCTGAAGAAATCATGCCGCTTTCAAAGCGCTTAGACTCGGCCAGCAGCGCGCCGTTTTCCGCAATCAGGTTGTGCCCGGCGAACACCAGATCCTGGGTCGATTCGCCAAAGCCCGCGTCCGCGTAGACATAGCCGCAAATCAACCGCCCGGACTGCCCCCGGACCAGCTCACGCCGGTAAGCGGCCTTGCCGGCCAGCTCATTGGAAGCAGAAAGGTTGGCAATCACGGTCGCGCCCGCTTCCGCCAGCCGCGCGGAGGCGGTGCCTGCCGTCCACAAATCCTCGCAGATTTCCACGCCCAGCACAAAATTATGCAGCTCGCGACAGGTGAACAGCAAATCTGCGCCAAAGAACACCTCCCGGCCGAGTACCTCCAGGATGCGCACCGCCTGGCCGCTGCCCGAGGTAAAATGGCGCGCTTCGTAGAATTCAGCATAATTAGGCAGGTGCTGCTTGGGCACGATGCCCAGGATTTCACCGCCGCACAGCACCGCCGCGCAGTTATAGAGCGACGCGCCGTCGCGCAGCGGCAGGCCGACCACCACAACCATATCCAGCCCCTCGGTTCCTTCCCGGACGGTTTCCAGCGCCGCGAGCGCACCGTCGAGCAGCGTCTGCTGCAAGAACAGATCCCCGCAGGTATAGCCGGTCAGGCACAGCTCGGGGAACACGCACAGGGCGCTGCCCTCCTTGGCGGCGCGGCGCGCCTGGGTGACGATTTCCGCCGCGTTGTATTCGGTATCTGCCACGCGCAGCGATGGGGTCGCCGCCGTGACTTTCATCCATCCATGTTTCATTTCGATTCCTCCGTGTGGGCATTACTTATGTTCTAGTATAGACGTTTTCTGTAGAATTATCAAGTAAAAAAGCAGGCGTTTTCACATCCATTTTTTCATAAAAAAAGCCACCCCCGAAGGAATGGCTGTCTATGGAGCGGATGACGAGGCTCGAACTCGCTACCTCCACCTTGGCAAGGTGGCGCTCTACCAGATGAGCTACATCCGCATATCCGCGCTGCCCTTAGCGCGATTCTTATTATAGCAAAGGGCAGGAGGGATGTCAAGGGGAAATTTGAAATTTCCTCAAATTTTTCCGGAGCTGCGGAAGTGGCTTCGCCAGCCGGAAAAATGAAGATATTTTACAAGCCAGGGGAGATGTGTATCTGATATAATAGGCACGGCAAGGAAGGGGGACGCCATATGAAGAAAGAAATCCGGGAAGCCGTCTGCGACGAAGCGCTGCATCTCGAAGCGTACCGTTTCGAGGGGCTTGTGCAGCCGTTCCCGAACCATTTCCACGAATACTATGTCATCGGCTATATCGAGGAGGGGGAACGCGCCTTATCGTGCAGGAACCAAACGTATACCGTCAGGAAAGGGGACCTTCTGCTGTTTGGCCCAGGCGACAGCCACGCCTGCACCCAAAGCGGGGGAACCGCCCTGAGCTACCGCAGCCTGAACCTCTCCGAAGCGGTGATGCTGGAACTGGCGGAGGAAGTCACGGGGCGGCGGGTACCGCCGGTTTTCTCCCGCAATGTAACCACCGGCGAGGAAGCCGCCTGCTGCTTTTGTACGCTTCACAGGCAAATTATGGAAGGGTACACCGGCTTCGATAAGGAAGAAAACCTGCTGCTGTTGGTTTCGCTGCTGCTGCGCCGGTACTGCCAACCCTTTTCGGGCAGCCCTCCCGCCGATGGGGACGGCTTGGAGCGCGCGTGCGCTTTCATGGAACAGCACTATGCGGAGCACATCAGCCTGGAACAGATTTGCCGCTCTTCGGGCTTCAGCAAGTCGGCGCTGCTGCGGGCGTTCACGCGGTCAAAGGGCGTTACACCATACCGCTATCTGGAAACCGTCCGCATTGGCAAGGCCAAAAAGCTGCTGGAGCAGGGCGTTCCCCCGGTAGCAGCGGCGCAGCGCACCGGCTTTTCCGACCAAAGCCATTTTACTGGTTATTTCAGCCGGTTTATCGGCCTAACGCCGGGGGCTTATCAGGAAATTTTCAAGGAGGGCAAAACAGATGGATTTACAAAATGAAAAATGCGTGATGGTAATCGATGACAGCCTGCCATCCGGCGTCATTGCGAATACGGCGGCCATCCTGGGCATTTCGTTGGGGAAGCAGCGCCCGGAGATCGTCGGGGCGGATGTCACCGACCGGAGCGGCACGGGGCATCCCGGAATCATTGCGTTCCCGGTGACAATCCTGCGGGGGACGCCGGAGCTGCTGAAAGCGCTCCGCGGGAAGCTCAGCGAGCCGAAGTTCCGGGAGCTGACAGCGGTGGACTTCTCCGATTTGGCGCAGGGCTGCAAAACCTACCCGGAGTTTATCGGGAAAATGGGGGATGCACCCGAAAGCAGCCTGCAATATTACGGAATCGCACTCTGCGGCGCGAAAAAGAAGGTCAACCAGCTGACCGGCAGCCTGCCGCTGCTGCGATAATCCTCCAAAAATAAAACCGAAATGCCGGATTCAATAGACCTGTTCAGAAAACGCGCGAAACTGCAACCGCAAATTGCTTGCATCCCGGCTCCTGCCCGGATAAAATAATACTCAGAAAACAGGCAAGGGAGGATTCGCAAATGGGCATTGGCAATCATTTATTCCTGGCGCGGAAGAACAAGGGGCTGTCGCAGGAAAAGGTCGCCGAGCACTTAGGCGTCAGCAGGCAAACGATTTCCAAATGGGAGACGAACGAAACGCTCCCGGATATCCGTCAGGCAAAAAAGCTCGCGGTATTATACGGGGTATCGCTGGATGAGCTGATTGCGTTCGACGTGACCGTCAGCGAAATTCAGGACTGGATTGACAAAACCAGAGACGAAGTGTCCGACAAAATTGACTGGAACAAGGCCTGGAGCAAAAAATATCCCATCCTGTCAGAGTATCAAAAACAGGTTGATACTCCACCCTATGCCGCCGAATTGTCGGTGCTGCTGGACAATCTCGAAAAGCAATACGGATACAGCGGGCTTGACGCCTTCCTGGTGCTGAAAGACATCCTCGCGATGGTCTGGAAGCACCGGAAAAACGGCCGGCCATAAAGCGGGCTGGAAAGCGGTGGAAAACCCCTTGCAAGCGCCGGAAAGGCTGTGCTATAATAAGGGTATCAAAAGCGCCCTCCCGCAGCGGAGGGCGGCACGCCGCACGGCGTCAGGAAAAGGAGGGTACCAAGCATGGCTACTACAATCATCACGATTGCCCGCCAATACGGCAGCGGCGGACGCACCGTCGGCAAGCAGCTGGCCAAACAGCTGCACATCCCGTACTATGACCGCGAGATTATTACTATGGCATCGGAGGAAAGCGGGATTAACGCGCGCCTGTTCACGGATGAAAAGCTGAAATCCCCGCTGAGAGGTCTGCTCAAGCCGCGCGGCATTGACCATTACAATATCCAAAGCCCGGAAAGCACGGGCTTCACGAAGGACGACAACCTGTTTGCGCTGCAAGCGAAAATTATCCGCCAGGTATCCGAACAGGGGCCATGTATCATCGTCGGGCGCTGCGCCGACCATGTCCTGAGCGGCAAGCCGGGGGTCGTGAGCGTATTCGTCCATGCCAAGCCCGATTTTTGTCTGCGCGAGGCAATGAAGGTCAACAGCCTGTCCGAACGCGAGGTACTGCGGCTGATTGAAAAGACCGACGACTACCGCGCACGCTATTATAAATACTGCACCGGCAAGAACTGGAATGACGCGCGTAACTACGACCTTTCGCTCGACAGCTCGAAGCTGGGCTTTGACGGCACGGCGCGCGCAATCCTTGCCTATATCGCGCAGCGCGAGGACTGCGACCCCTTCCCGGAAGCATAGGAGGCATCCCATGAAAAGTCTAACGCAAACTGGCCGATATCTGAGCCTGCTGCTGCGCCATAAGCCAGAAAAAGCTGGGCTGACGCTCGACCGCCACGGCTGGGCGGACGCCACGGCGCTGATTGAGGGCGTCCGGCGCACGCACCCGGATTTTAACCGGCGGGTGCTGGAAGAAATTGTCCGGACGGACAAGAAGCAGCGGTATTCATTCAGCGAGGACGGGACGAAAATCCGCGCGAACCAGGGGCATTCCATCCCAGTCGATGTCGGGCTGGAACGGCTCGACCCTCCCGAATCCCTATGGCACGGCACGGCGGAGAAATACCTGGCTTCCATCCAAAAGGAGGGCCTCAAGCCTGGAAACCGCCTCTATGTCCACCTGTCGAACGACTATGAAACGGCGGTCAAGGTGGGCAGCCGCCATGGCAAACCGGTTGTGTTCCGGGTTCATACGGGCGAAATGGCGGGCTTCCCGTTTTTCCGCTCGGTGAACGGGGTGTGGCAGACCGCGCGCGTGCCCGCGCAATACCTGGAATTATGTACCGAAGCACCGGGAAACGGCTGAACCATTCAGCGCGCCCGCACATTTGCCCGAATATCAATTCTCTGAAATTCAAAGAGGGACTGTTTCAACATCATGACAGTCCCTTTTTTATTGTATTTACAATTTAATTTCAATGTCGGAACCGCCGCTGTGCCGGTATCAGCTGCCGATAAAAGGGGGATACTTCCTTTATCCATGCATGAAAGGAGGTTCCCAATGTCCCCCTCTGATTTCCCGCCGCTGACCGACATCTCGGAAATGCGGATTGACCCAGCGCTTCCCGGCGCGGAGCGGCTGCGTATTTTTTTAGAGGCAGCCGGAAACCCATACCGTTTCCGCGTGGGCGAAACGCCGGTTACGGTTGTGTACAGCGATAACGCTCCCGCCTTACAGCGCGTGTTAACCGATCTGTGCCGGCACACGCTGTAGCCCTGCCAATTTCTTCTGTCCGTGGGACGGCCTTGCGGTACCGCCGGCGGCTGTGTTAGAATAAGGACACAGCATATGCCGGACGCCGCCTTTTTCCCAAAAGGAGGATTATATGGCAAGAAAAAGCAAATACGCACCGCCGCAGGCTGACGCGCCCCCGTTATGGCGGCCCGCGCTCTACCTGCGGCTTTCACGCGAGGACGGCGACAAGGCCGAAAGCGACAGCATCGCCAACCAGCGCGCCCTGCTGAGCGAATTCACCGCCGGGGAAGAGGGCTTCTCCGAACCGGCATACTACTACGACGACGGCTACACTGGCACCAACTTCGAGCGGCCTGGCTTCCAGTCCATGCTGGGCGACCTGCGCGCGGGGCGGGTCAACTGCGTAGTGGTCAAGGACCTTTCCCGGCTGGGGCGCAATTATATCGAGGTCGGCGAATATCTGGAACGCGTTTTCCCGCTGCTGGGGGTACGGTTCATCTCGGTTAACGACCGTGTAGACAGCGTGCGCGACCCGCAGTCCATGAACACGCTGATTGTCCCTTTCAAAAATATTATCAATGACGAATACTGCCGGGATATTTCCGCCAAGGTGCGCGCCTCACTCGACCTGAAACGGCGGCAGGGCAAGTTTATCGGCTCGTTTGCCGCCTACGGCTACCGCAAGGACCCGGACAACCACAGCCACCTGTTGGTGGACGAGGACGCCGCCGCCGTGGTACGCGACATTTTCGGCTGGTTCCTGTCGGGGATGAGCATCCTTGGCATTGCCAAACGGCTGAACGCCCAGGGCGTACCCAACCCTTCGGCCTACAAGCGGCAGCACGGGATGAACTACCGCCACCCGGCGGCGGAAAAGCTCGACGGGCTATGGCCGGACAGCTCGGTGCGCCGCATCCTGAAAAACCGCCTGTACACCGGCACAATGGTGCAAGGCATGAACCGCACCAAAAGCTATAAGCTGTCGGTCAGCGAGCGCCTGCCTGCGTCCGAATGGATTACCGTGGAAGCGACCCACGAGGCAATCATCCCGCCGGGGACCTTTGAACGGGTGCAGGCGCTGCTTGCGCGGGACACGCGCACCCCGCCGCATACCGACCGGGTAAGCCTATTTTCGGGGCTGCTGCGGTGTGCAGACTGCGGGCGCGCCATGCACCGGAAACAAATTTCCCAACCGTACAAAAAATACGACTATTTCATCTGCTCGACCTTCAAAAAGCAGGGCGCGTGCACCAAGCACACCCTACGCAGCGACCGCCTGGAAGCCGCCGTCCTGACCACTCTGCGGCAGCAAATCGCGCTGGCGGTGGAAATGGACGCCCTGCTCACCGAGCTGCGGGAGAACGGCCCACAGCGGGACGCTTCGGCGCGGCTGCGGCGGGAGCAGGCACGGCTCTGTTCGGAACGGGACAAAGCGGAACAGCTCCGTCTGGCGCTCTACCCGGACTGGAAAAGCGGCGACCTGACGCGTGAGGAATACCACGCACTCAAGGCGCAGTACACCGGCCGGCTGACAGCGCTTGACCGGCAGCTGGAAGGGCTTGCCGCGCAAATCCAGGATGCGGAGCGCGGCGCGGCACAAGCGAATTCCCTGCTTGCGCAGTTTACGCGGTACCGGGAGCTGGAAACGCTGACGCGCGAAGCCGTCACGGCGCTGATTGAGCAAATCGAGGTGGAGGAAGGCGGCGGCATCCGCATCCACTTCCGGTTTTCGGATGCTTTTTCCGCCGCTTCGGACTATATCGCCGCACGACAAGCGGCATTGCCCTAAATCAACATCATCCCCGGCTGCCTGCGACACGCTGGAGCACCTGTTCGAGGACACGGGCACGGGACCGTCCGACTACGACCGGATTCTGACCGGCGACCTGGCAGCAGTGGGCGCTGACCTGCTTGTCACGCTGCTGCGCAAAGACGGCATTGACATCACGCCGGTGTATTCCGACTGCGGTTCGCTGCTCTATGGAGATGGACAGGACACCCATGCGGGCGGTTCCGGCTGCGGCTGCTCGGCGGCGGTCGTCTGCGGGCACGTCCTGCGCGAACTGGAACAGGGCACGCTGAACAGGGTTGTTTTTGCGGGTACAGGCGCGCTGATGAGCCCGACCTCCTTGCAGCAGGGGCAGTCAATCGCGGGCATCTGTCATGCAGTGGTCATCGAGCGCACGAAAAAGTAACCCGTGATGATTACAATATGTATTTATATGATTACGAATTGTATAGAATCAGCCGGAACGAGGTGATTTCCAAATGGAATATTTTAACGCATTTATAACAGGTGGTATTATATGTGCCCTCTCACAAATCCTGATTGACAAAACCAAGCTGACCCCGGCACGCATCCTGGTCAGCTATGTGGTACTGGGCGTCATTCTACAAAGCTTCGGCCTGTACCAGCGGCTGGTGGACTTCGGCGGGGCAGGCGCCACCGTGCCGCTGCTGGGCTTCGGCTACTCGCTGGCGAAAGGCGTCGCGAAGGGCGTCGCCGAAAAGGGGCTGCTCGGCGCGTTCACGGGCGGGGTGAGCGGCGCGGCGGGCGGCATTGCGGCAGCAATCGTATTCGGCTGCCTGTTCGCGCTGCTGTCGCGCCCAGCAGATAAATCCGGGAACTGACCGGTTGACAAACAGCGCAGCGCAGCGTATTCTATAAGGGACAACCTATGAAGGAGGTTTTCCCCTATGGAAATCGGAACCAAAGGCACCGCAGAGCTGACCGTCACCGAGGAGCTGCTGGCCAACAAAGTTGGCAGCGGGCTGGTCGCGGTATACGCAACCCCCATGATGATCGCCGGACTGGAAGGCACCGCAGCGGCGTCTGTCGCGGACGCGCTCGAGCCTGGACAAACCACGGTCGGCTGCCGGATGAACGTAAGCCACGTGGCGGCGACGCCTGCCGGGATGAAGGTGCGCTTCGAAACCGAGCTGACCGCCATGTCAGCGAATGGCAAAATGCTGACCTTCCGCGTTGCGGCCTACGATGAGAAGGGACTCATCGGTGAGGGCGAACACGAGCGCGCCGTCGTCTGGAAGGAGCGCTTCGAACAGAAAGCACAGGCCAAGCTCGGCTGAAAACAGAATTACCGGGCTATGTACCGCTGCGGCGGCGCATTACCCGGTTTTCTGTTTTATGCGCCAAAAAAGCCAGCCCCATATCGGGGCTGGCTTTTTTAAGGCTGCTTGCCTTTTGTTCGGTTTTAGGGAATCACTGCAAGATATTGCGATGGAAGCCCATCAGAATCTGCGCGATTTCCGCACGGGAAGCGGTACCGGTCGGGTCGAGACGGTTGCCGGACTTACCGGAAATGATACCCGCGCTGACTGCCCAGCTGACCGCGTTCTGTGCCCAGCCGGAGGTGCCTGCGCCGTCCGTAAACGCCGCCAGGGAGGCAGCGCCGCCCGCCTTTGCGGGAGCCTTGGTCTGGGTGTAACGGTACAGGATTGCCGCAACCTGCTCACGGGTAACGGGATCGTTCGGGCCGAAGCTGCCGCTGCCGTAGCCATCCATATAACCCTGGGTAGCCGCCCAGCTGACCGCGCCTGCATACCATTCGTTCGCCGCAACATCCGGGAAGGTCCTGCTGCCGCTGCCGGAAGCGCCTTCCATGTTGTACAGGATCTGCGCCATCATGCCGCGGGTCATGTTCGTATTCGGGGAGAACATGCCGCCGTTGCCGCTCATCAGGTTGTTCTGGCTGACATAATCAACCGCCGCGCTGAACCAGTCGCTGCCGCTGACATCGCCGAAGCGTGCTGCCTGCTGCACCGGTGCGGCTTCAGGCTCTTCTTCAACAGCCTTGAAGGTAACGTCAACCGTCACGTCGGAATCAGGCATAATGAAGGTATACTCGTTTTCGTCACGTTCAGTGACAGAAACCTCTCTGCCCTTCTTGTCAAGGACCTCTACTTCATCAACCTCATAGCCGTCGTCCGGATTAACCTTGATGGTCACGCGGTCGCCTTCGTCAGCCTTGGTCGGGGAGATCGAAACCTTGCCGTGAGCGGTAGAAGAGATATCCTTCACATTCAGCCTGGTGGAATCCTTGCCGCCGGTCCAGACACCGTGGCTGGCGCCGCCGCTGCTGCTGGAACCGCCGGACGGAGGCGGGGCAGGCTGTCCGCAAACAACATTTACCTTCACTGCGTCCTTGCCGTCTGCGCTGGTCGCCAGCATCAGCTCAACGTTCTTGCTAACGTCAACCGGCATCCAGTAGACATAGTAAGTACCGGTTTCATCGGTGACAAAATCACTGACATCTGCGCGTTCGTAGGTCTCGCCGCCGTCAATCGATACGTAAATCTGACCTTCCGTCAAGTCGTCGCCGCCCACTGTTACCCGAATCGGAACTGGTACCCATTCGTGCGTACCTGCGCCGGGACGGTAGTAAGATTTCAGTGCAGCGCTATTGCTCAGCTCAAAGGAAACCGTATACTCGTTTGCGTCATCAACATCCTTGCGAACTGCCGTGGGCGCTTTGTAAGCATCCTTATTCGGGTCGTCGATTGCATCCAGCTTGCCGGATTCAACCACTGCCTTATTAATGATTGTCAGAACAGCGGTCGCGGTGCCAAAATAATCACCCTCGTTATAAGTCGCGGTGATTGTATGTGTGCCGACCGCGCTTTCCTTTTGAGCGGGACTATACGTAAAGCCATTGGAAGAACCCTTCCAGGTTGCTGCCAGCTCGTGGTCATCGCCGTCATAAACGAATGTCTTGGACTCAAAGACAATTTCGTCCGAAATGTCCGTCTTGCCGACGGCTTCCAGCGTGATAACAATATTGAACGAGGTATAGTTCCTGGAGGTGACCGGAACGGTAATCGTAGACACTGTACCAGCCGCCTGCGGGGTGAATGTTACGGTCATCTTGTTGTTTGCAATGGACGCGTCAATCGCCATCTTGCTGCTGCCGGTAGTCGCTACAGCAGGATTGCCAAATACTGCGCCCTTGATACCGCTGATATATGCCGAAAGGTCAATTTCCTTCGTCTGGTTTCCGGTTACCTTGGTCTTGTCCGGAATCAGCAGCGTATTGGCAATATCCGTGCCGGGAATCGGGTTAACCGTCAGGGTGCCCGGAACGATTACAGCCGCGTAATTCTTGTTCCCAACAACACCGCCGACCGGATATTCGCCTGCATCCGGATTAGACGGGGCTGCTGCTCCGAAATCAAGATCATCACCCTCTACAAGCTCATCCGATGTCGCTGTAAATGTCGGAACAGGATCGCCATAATTCATAGATTCAGTGCTTACTTGTACAGTAATCGGCTTCGGCAGTACGGTAATGGTAACCGTCTGCTTGCCTTCGGCATACTTGCCGTCTACTGCTTCCGCAGTGACTGTCAGGATAGCAATACCCGCTCCTGCAATCTCCACTTCTCCATCGTTGTTGATGACAATCACTTCATCGTTGCTGGAAGTCCAGGCCAGCTCACCGCCGTCCTCAACATCCTGCTCTGCGCCTTCTTCATCAAAGGTAGTAACATTGGTACCCAGAATGGACGCAGGATCGCCATAAGTCATTACCGGAGTAACGTCTGTAATCTCGATATTCTGCGGAGCAAGATCGGTAACCGTCAGCAGGAATGTACCGGATTTCTCCGTGGTAACATAATTTTCGTTATCCGACTGGCTGTATGTCCAAGTCAGCTCATAAGGCTCCTCCGCAACATCCAGCTTTGCGATTTCTGCCGGGGTCATTTCCTTGCCGCTCTTGTCGGTGAAGGTAAGCTCGCCCTCAATTTCGTCATCGCCAACCGCGTTTACAATAGCCGCTGCAATCTCCTCAAGCTCATAGCCCTCCCGGATTGCAATGCTTTCGCGGTTCAGGGTGACGATGTAATCCGCCGGGATAATATTTGCCTTTGCGGTAAATGCACCGTCATTTTCCAATGTGTAATTCTCGCCAAACGTTCCGGTCAGCGATACAGTACCAGCGACATCCTTGCCGTCGCCAGCATTCGTATCCAAGAAATTGGCATCAGCTGTAAATGCAGCCTCTGTACCATCTGCCAGTACAACACTGGTAACAACCGCCGCAGTTACGCCGTCATAAGTCTTGTCCGCAACCTTGACAGACTTAATCGCAATTTCCGCCTTGCTGATATCTACAGTATAGCTACCGGAAAGCGGAAGAAGCGTATAATTCTTCTGTGCAGCGCCAGTCAGCGCGGCAGTGACAGCAACATCCTGCGGGCCTGCGTTCTTGCTGGCCGCAACGCCGGTCAGCTTAACGTCAACGTCGTCACCTTCAACCTTGCCAACAAGCGCGCCTGTAACGTCAACATTGGTTGTACCGTCGTAAGTCTTCGGGCCAACGCTTGTAATGCTGACCGATACGTCCTTGGGCGTAATTGCAAATGCATCCGCAGAGGTATTCCATGTACCCAGATGCGTACCTGTATCAACAGTGACCTTTGCAGTGTAGGAAGCAACGTCCTTCACATCAGCCTTGTCAACCGGGTTGCCATCCTTGAAATACTGTACCTTAATCTGGTCGTCAGTGAATTCAACCCTTGTATCAGTCTTTTCATCCTTAACAGCAACATCCGCAATGCTGACAAATTCATGGCTGGCACCATCATATACAGCCGTGGAAGCTGTAACAGTCGGGAACGCAGTGAATACAAGCGTTCTGCGGTCTGTAACCTCAGAACGTCCCGACAGCCTTCGCCGAGCCAACTTTTGCACGGGCTGTGATTGTATATGTTCCGGTCTTTGCATTCTCAGCCACCGAAAGGGTATTTCCATTGATTGAAATGCCAGCGGGCAATGTATCCCACACGTACTCTGCCGGATTATCAAACTGATCCGTAAGTGTAACCGTAACCGTTGTGGACGAACCCTGTGCAATCGGAGAACCTTCGACTACAATAGTACCATCCTTGCTCGCGCTCGCGCCCTGGTGGGTAAGTGTCAGGGCAGCGGATTCAGTAACACCCGAATATGTGCCAGAGAACTCATATGTACCCGCCGGGGCTGCGTTACCAAATGTAATCACACCTGTTGTTGCATCGATATCGGGTACAGTCGTGTCCAAGCTATCCACGCTGAGAGTCCTTACAACGCCTTTGCTCCAGGTTATACCACCGGTAATTGCATCGCCAAACTGGTCAAGCGCAGTTGCCTGAGCTGTCTTTTTGATAGCCGTATCGTTGCGGCCGCTAACCTCAACCGTCGCAGGATCAATCTTGACGGATGCAAGCGCAGGCGCGGCGCGGGTAACCGTAATAGTGACCTGTGCTCTTTTGCTGCTGTCGCTGGCATCCTCAACTGTTACGGTAATGGTGCCTTCCGGAGACTCCTTCGGAATCGTCACCGTAGTCGAATTGAGGGCTGCGTCAGTTGTGCCCTTATCGAATGTCCATTTCAGGCATTCACTGTTGGGAGCAATTGCTTCACCCTCTGTATCAACGGCACTCAGCGTCAGATTCACTGTCTCATCTGCACCAAGGCTGCCGTTTACTGTTACAGTTTTACTTGCGTTCCCATCAACTTTCAAGTCAACCGTTGCGACTTCCTGACTATCCCAAGCTGTGAACTCTGCCTTATCTTTCTCCGCAACTGTAGCCGCATAGCTAATGTTATTTGCAATTTCCTGCGATTTACTCACGTAAAAGAACTGCGCTTGATTCTGCCCGCCAACAAACAAAAGGGCAGATGCGCTCGAATTCGCAGCAAAAATTTCTGACGAATGGCCTGCGTCAATCTTAATCGTTGAACGCTTAACATCCGCTGCACTCTTGCCATTGACAAAAGTAATCGGAAGATAAAAACAATCCAAGCCATTGCTAATATCCGGAAGTGCGTCCTCGTCTGGATATTCCGGCTGGATACTGCAATCTACTACTGTGTAACCAGACGCACTGTATGTTTTATCCGTTCTGGTTACCCGCTTGAAACCATCTAATGGAACAGCATTTCCAAGCGTAATAATTGCAGGATCGTAGCTTAACTGTAACTGTATCCCTGTGCATTTAGTTGGAGCTTTCAGATATACAACAGCCTGATACTGTCCATTTGTTTTTTCCAATCTCAGATTCATTGTCAAATTGCCGTCCGCTGCACCAGCTGTAACGACCAGCATACTGCACATCATTGCAAGGACAAGTAACAGAGATAAAATACGTTTTGCCTTTCTCAACAATTTTGCACTCCTTTTATGTCACCGAAAAGGTCATATTATTCCCCGTATTGCGGTCATATGAACTGATAAGGGTTGACAAGTCCAGCATATTGATAACACCATCTCTATTAAAGTCCGCATTCACGATATAACTCTGCGTTTTGTCGTAGGCGTCAATAAGCTTGGAAATATCCACCATGTTGATTACTGTATCCCCATCAACATCGCCAGCCCCTTTTTCGAACTGTGAAATGTATTGCGTTATATCCGCTCCCGGAGAATAATTTTTGATTACCAAAGGCAAATATCCCGGTCGGGAAATCGTAATCGTCAAACCAGTACCGTCAATCTGTGCATTCAGTGTGCCATCCGCATTAGCCGTGGCGCTGCTAATCGGTGTACCACCCGAACTTGCCCAAGAGAAAGTGATGTCGCTTGCATTCTTATCTCCAACATCCAAGACTGGAATTGTAACAGAAACAAGCGTCCCTTTACCTTCAATATAGCCAATGACAATAGGGCTGCTCACACCTGTTCCAAAATTGCCGCCAAGCAAAACCACACTGTCCGGTGTCCAGCTCGGTTTGACAGTGAACGTAAGCGTATTGCCCTCAGCCCGCTGCTGGTCGATATAAACCAGGGTACTGGGATCAATCACGTAGTCATTATCATTGAGCGTTCCTTTTGCAACCATCAGCACATATTCGTTTCCAGCGGTGATGGTAAACCCACTGCCACCCGTCACAGAAACAGTATAATAAGTTTCCCCGTTGGACGTTGTAGGTTCATACTTTGTGCTGACCTTTGTCCCAGCCTGAACCGCCCCGGCGCTGGTACACAGCATAGCGCCAACGATTGCCCCGGCAGCCAACCGCCTAATCATTTTCTTCAAAAGCTTTTCCCTCCTTTTTTCTTGAACTTTCGCCGGAACGTCTCCCCCGGCTTTTTGCTGCATACCCCGCAGCCCTTCCTCCCGCCGCGCCCGGCGCTATAGGCAAACGCGCCCCGGCTGCATCAGGAAAAAGCCACACAGTTTCGCGCCCAGAAAATGCCATCCACGTCCCCCTTTTTCAGGAATTTGTTTCAAGGGAGTGTTTGCGTATCCCCGCCCCAGCGGCGCAGCCGCTGGGGCGGGGGGCTTTCCGCCACACCCGATACAACAGGCAAATCACAGGAAAGCCCCCCGCGCTCGGCCTGAAAATGCACAGGAAATCCCTGCGGATATTCGTGTACAGGATTATTCTATCACGCTTTCCATGCAACTGCAACTCTTTTTTTCAAAATCTCCCCCAATCGGAAAAAATTTGTCAATTCGACAAAGCGCACGCCCTGCTATATGCCCTCGGTGAGCAGGACGCACAGACAACGGTTTTTTTCGCAGGGAATCGCGTGAAAGGGCTTGAAGACTTGGCAAACATGTGTTATAATCTTACTATTATCAAAATTTTGCTGTGCAAATGCGCCCGTACCCCATGTGCGTTTGCCACGAAGGAGGAACCCATGAAGTCTAAAGTTACTGCCTTGTGCCTGGCCTTCCTGCTTGCGGCACAACTGTGCATCCCCGCCTCCGCCGCCGAAGCTGCCGACGGGGATGGATTGCTTTCTGTGCCCGCAGGGGAACAGATACCCGCTGCGGCCGATGATGCTTTGACCCCAGATACGGAAGATTTACCCATCGTGGAGCCACCCGAAGCCCCCGCGCCGGAACCCACGGATACCCCCGCCGCTCCCGAGACAAGCGCACCTGTCTCCCCGAACGACCCGGACGAGCTTGTCACCATACGGGTAGAACCGAAGCCCGGTGAGCCCGGCCTGTTCCAGGACGGCGCATTCTCCGGCCCCCAGTCCATCCCCGGCGAAGTCGAACTGATGGCGGATTATCAGGAACTCAAGGCTTACGTCAAAAGCGAACTTGAAAGGCAATCTCCAACCATTTCGATTGCAAGTTTTCGTCTACCCGTAAGCGAACTTAGCACATTCTACTTTGGTCTTATAAATGACAATCCAGATCTTTTTTATGTAATATCTGGTTATTCCGAATCTTCATCCAGTGGATTTGTGACAAGTATTACCCCTCGATATGCTGCCTTTGACAATCTTGAACAGGCGAAGAAGGACTTTGCTGCCGAAACCGAGTTAGCCTTGAAGTCAATCGAGGGTATTTCAGACCCTCTGGAGCAGGTTCTCACCCTTCATGACTATCTGACACTGCACTGTGCATACGCAAATGACACAAACGCTGCGTATGTTCACAGCGCTTATGGCGCACTGGTAAATGGCAATCCAGTTTGTCAGGGGTACGCGCTGGCATTCAAGCACCTGCTGAATCAAATAAATATAAACTGCATCCTTGTTAACGGAGCAAAAGCGATGAACCACGTTTGGAATGCTGTTGAGTTGAACGGTGCCTGGTATCACATTGACGTTACCTGGGATGATCCCAAATTCAATAACCATGGCGATATGGAAGGGTACAGCGGCCATGAATATTTTCTCTGTTCCAATACTAAAATGAGCAGCGAGGGAGCGGATGGGCATTATGGCTGGGATGAATCTCTTGTACCCAATTGGGGCACTATGTATGACAGCGGCTGGCTGTTTAACGATACTGAGTTCCCAGTCCACTGCCGCAGCGGAAAATACTACTATATCGACGGCAGTGCCGGTTATAGCCATCATACCATTTATGAAACAAACACCCTGCATACAACTTCAGGTATCTCCGTAGCGTCCATTACCAGCGCCCCCCATTGTGGATTCCAATGGTATGACAATGCCCTATATTTTATTCCAAATAACAGTAACTCACAAACGAACCTGCTTGCACTTGACCTCGACAATAAAAAAAGAATACAGCTTGAGCCGTTCTCCAGGACAGGCAGCGAGGATGTTGGCTTAAAATTCAAAGATAGCAAAATTATTCCATACCGTTCGTCCAATCATTCCGCAGGCTCCTGCCCTGAGCTTGCCAGCCTTTCTTTACTTCCCAGCAACTGGAAAATGATTTCCGATTCTTACGGCATTTCCAATGACGGAAAAACGCTGTTTTGGGGTTCAAGAGTTCCAAATGCCGGTCAAGCCCTTTGGATTGCAGCCTACAATAACAACCGCATGACATTCGTCGGCAGAGTGATAGGTACCGGCATCGCGCCGCAGCTTGTCAGCGGGGCCGACCTGATGATGCAGCCCTTTACTTCCAGCGGCACCCCCGGCGCATCCGACACCGTCAAATCCTTCCTGCTGAATTCCAGCACCTTTGCCCCCGTTGCCTGACAACCTTACAACTTCAAAGAAAGGCTTCCGCTTCTGCGGAAGCCTTTGTATAAAGGAGCCATTCTCCCTATGAAACAAAGATTCACCGCCCTGCTATTAGCATTATTGTTCCCGCTGCTGCTCCAACTGGGCGCACCCGCAGCCGCATGGGACGGCGAGGAAAATTATCCCGGACCGTCCTCAGCGCCTGACGCCCCTTATGACGGCTATCTTTTCTGCCTGAAGGAAGATACTGCCGTGCTGTATTCCCTGCCGGACAGCATTGAGCCGATTTCCCCGGAAGCAGGCATTTATAAAGCGGATACCCTGGATACAGTCTATGATTTCCTTCCAGAGGCTGCGCTCCGATATGTCGAGCCGGACTACATCGTCACCCTGTTTGACAATGCCCCGGCCGAAGAATATCCCTCGCGGTGGGCGCTCGGCTTAATCGGCATGCAATCCGCCTGGGATGCCGGGCTGGATGGCTCCGGCGTGCGTGTTGGGATCCTGGACTCCGGCGTGCACCGCGAGCATGAGGATTTACAGGACGCCGAGCTCCTTACCGGCTATAATTATCTGGACAATAACACCGATACCAGCGACGAATACGGCCACGGCACCTTTATCGCCGGAATCATTGCCGCCCAGCACAACGGCAAAGGCATTGCGGGGTTGGCGCCGCGCGCTGAAATCGTGCCGCTGAAATGCTTCGGTACCAAAACCAGCCTGACCTCTGTGCTTTCCAGTGCCATCCGCGAAAGTGCGGATAAATTCCACTGTGATATCCTGAATTTGAGCTTTGGCACCCCAGTCAGCAGCAGGACCATGGAGAACGCTGTTCAATATGCATCGGAAAAAGGCGTCATTATAACCGCCGCCGTCGGGAATGACGGCAACCAGACACGAAATTATCCTGCGGCTTACGGCTGTGTTATCGGCGTCGGCTCGGTCGATAGCGCTGGGGCCGTCGCGGCGAATTCCCAGCGAAATGACAGCGTATGGATCACCGCTCCCGGACATAACCTCTATGGGCTTGACGCTGCCGGCACCAGCACGTACAGGGAATGGAGCGGAACCTCCTTCGCCAGCCCCCATGTTGCCGCCGCCATCGCGCTGCTCCTGCAAAAATACCCCGGCCTGCAATTCGATGAAGTACGCTCCCTCCTCGCCGATACCGCCGAGGACAAAGGTCCTCCCGGCTATGACACCAGCTACGGAAACGGCCTGCTCTCCATCCCCGGCCTGCTCTCCCCTCCGAATTTCATCCTGAACGGCGACCGTCTGCGCATCTTCGCCCCTTGCGAAGCCGGGGAAACGATGCTTGCGGCGGTTTACAATCAAGACGGCAAAATGCTCTCCTGCTCCGCGCTGCCAGACGGCTGCCGGATGAACGGATACTCTACCTGGCTCCTCCCGCTTCCGGAACAGGGCACACAGGTAAAGGTGTTTTTCCTGTCCGATTCCAGACTTGCACCGACCCGCGCCCCCCTGGCCTGGTCACGCTGAATGAGAAACCGCACCGCCCCATTCCCTGCGGGCAGTGCGGTTTTATCCCATATCCGTTTTTTAAAAGCTGCGGTTTCCACCCGGCAGGGCCACAGCCCTCCCTATTCCATATCATAGCCGGAAGATATCGTAATCAGGCAGGATATTTTTGCTGCTGGGTTAACTTTTCGCTTTCTTTCCTCTATAATGGAAGCATAAAAGGGCGCAGCCGGTTGACAGTCTGCTTTCCTCTTAGCCATTTACGAGAACAGACCGTAAAGTTGGCAGCTAGGCGGCCATTTCCCGTTGCTATACACCTGGTAAACCAGAGCAGCAAGTGCAATGATTGCTTGGCAAAGCTGTAAAAAACCTGCATTTGTACGCATGCGCGTCACCCCCTTTGCCTGTTAATCCCGCTTTGGGAACAGACTTCGAGGAAACCATACCGCCAACCGTTTTCGGCTGCGCTGAAAACCTTCCGGTTTTCCTGATGATTTCGCATATCAGAATTTTGCCGAAAAAGGCAATCGGAATTTCTGATCAAAACGGTTGACAAACGCGGAAAAACCGCATATAATATCTCATAGAAACCGATGACGGAGAAGAGTATGTCGGACTTTCCCCTTCTACAGAGAGCTGCGGGTACTGGGAGCGCGGTGAGGGGAAGCCGGTTGAATGGACTCCTGAGGGCAACGCGAACGGCAGCTTTGCCAAGTAGCCGCGACGGGGCACTCCACCCGTTACCAGCCGGGGCGCGTATTGACGGATACGTGAACAGAGCGGGCGTATTTGCGCCAATGTGGGTGGTACCGCAAGAGAATTTTTCTCCTGTCCCATAAAACCCTGAATGGGCTTTCGGGCAGGTTTTTTTATTGCCCAGATTCCCGTTATGATGTATGTCCAAACAATGATAGAAGGAGTGTTTTGACGATGCCTAAAATTCCACACAGACTGTATTTAACCGAAGACCAGATGCCGACACAATGGTATAACCTCCGCGCGGATATGCCGGAGCAGCCCGACCCGCTGCTGAACCCCGGCACGATGAAGCCGCTGACCGAGGAAGATCTGTACCCCATTTTCTGCAAGGAGCTTGCCCACCAGGAAATGGACAGCGAAACCCGCTGGATTGATATTCCGGAAGGGATTATGGAAGAATATCGCATTTACCGGCCTTCCCCGCTGATCCGTGCTTACAACCTGGAACAGACGCTGGACACCCCGGCGAAAATCTATTACAAATATGAGGGCAATAATACTTCCGGCTCTCATAAACTGAACTCGGCAATCGCTCAGGCATTCTATGCGAAGCAGCAGGGGCTGACCGGGCTGACCACGGAAACCGGTGCGGGGCAGTGGGGCACCGCGCTTTCCGAAGCCTGTGCGTTCTACGGGCTGGATTTACAGGTGTATATGGTCAAGTGCTCTTATGAGCAGAAGCCCTTCCGCAAAGCCGTCATGGGCGTATTTGACGCGAATGTTACGCCTTCCCCCTCGCCCACCACTGAAGTTGGACGGAAAATCCTCGCTGAGTTTCCCGAATCGACCGGTTCGCTGGGCTGCGCCATTTCGGAAGCCGTCGAAAAGGCTGTTTCCTCGAATAATTACCGCTATGTGCTCGGCTCTGTACTCAATCAGGTGCTGCTGCACCAATCCATTATTGGCCTGGAAGCCAAGGCCGCAATGGATATTCTGGGCGAATACCCGGATATCGTCATCGGCTGCGCGGGCGGCGGCTCGAACCTCGGCGGATTGATTGCACCGTATATGCGCGATAAACTGACCGGCAAAGCCAACCCGCAGATTTTTGCCGTTGAGCCTGCTTCCTGCCCGTCGTTCACACGCGGCAAATACGCGTATGATTTCTGCGACACCGGCAAGGTGACGCCGCTGGCAAAGATGTATACCCTTGGCCATGGCTTTATGCCTGCCGCCAACCATGCGGGCGGCCTGCGCTACCATGGTATGAGTCCCATCCTTTCCAAGCTCTATCATGACGGCTATATGGACGCGGTTTCGGTCAAACAGCTTGAAATCTTTGAAGCCGCAACGCTGTTCGCAAAGAAGGAAACGATTTTGCCCGCCCCCGAGTCGGCGCACGCGATTTGCCAGACCATCAAGGAAGCTGTCAAGTGCCGCGAGACAGGCGAAGCG
The DNA here is from genome assembly GCA_910586575.1 of uncultured Clostridia bacterium. Taxonomy (GTDB): domain Bacteria; phylum Bacillota; class Clostridia; order Oscillospirales; family Butyricicoccaceae; genus QXXE01. The sequence continues at coordinate 26,660 of CAJUJQ010000026.1, forward strand.
AAAACCATCCTGTTCGGCTTGACCGGCACGGGCTATTTCGATATGACCGCTTATGATGCGTTCAAAAATGGGACAATGGTCAACCATATTCCCTCGGATGAGGAGCTTGCTGCCGGCTTCGCTTCGCTGCCGCAGATCGGCTGAACCCTTCTTTTGAAATTTCAACAAAAACCGCCGCAGAATCACGGGCTGTCCGTGTTCTGCGGCTTTCTTAATTCTCCAAGCCCCTCTTTTACAACCACGATTCACAACTTAAGGTCGATTTCCATTTTCAGGGGGATTATTCTGAAGGGAAGATGTTGTTTTTACGACAAAATTATAGAAATTTCAGCGCTCGCCCCATGCGGAAATATTTCCCATCTTTTCAAGTTGTGAACAATGCTTTTACAGTACGTTCATACGTTGTTCATATACTGTTCATATTCTCATAGTATTATAAACACGAATCATGAAACGGGAGGCTCTTTAATATGGATGCGAAAAAACCGGATTCCGCTATGACAATCAACCTGCGTGCATTACGCGTCGCTTTAATTATTGCTGCCGTATATTTGGCTATATTCCACTACCAGCATACTTTCACTGTCTGGCGCTGGGAAAACAATCCCCATCAACGCTCCGCGATTGTGGACAGCCTGCTGTCACGTTATGACATCGTTGGCATGTCCCGCGACGAAATACTTTCTCTGCTGGGAAGCTGCGACTATTCCGACGAAAGCCACCTGTGCTACTCACTTGGCAGCGCGCGCGGTTGGCTTTCGATTGACCTGGAGCAGCTTGAGCTGCATCTGAAAGATGGTATTGTAACCGATTACAGCATTATCCGGTACTGATCCGCATTCCCCACAAAAGAGGCTGCAAAGACTTCGGAACGGGACGGCCCCCGCCGCGCCTTTCCAGGCAGACAGCTTTCAAAGCAAGTGCGATATGATGAAAAAAGCAAAACGGGGGTTTACCGCACAAATGATATGGTGTTTTGCCCTCAGTTGACGGCAGTGGGCCATGCATAATTTATGCTGCACATATTTGATGCGTGAGCTGAATGGTATCATCAAAAACACGCCGGAGCAGGCATCGTAGGCAGAAAAGCTGAAAGCGCTTTTTCTGGAAAGGTAAAAGATTGGCTTTGATCGACTGTCTGTCAGGGGATATGAACGCTGATGAAAATTTAGTTGGCGTTTACATTTTTCATGCCCCTTCCCCGATTCCTTTTTCCGTAAATTGGAATCCGACGGCCTTGCCTTTTGGGATAAAATATGATATTATGAAAACAAGTTCTTAGAATGGAGGGACTGCTTATGAAACAACGGTTCATCCGCGCATGCATGGGGGCTGCGCTGGTGGCAATGTGCTTCTGCACCGCTGCTGCCGCCGAAAGCGACTTTACCATCGCAGACGGCGTGCTGACCAAGTACAGCGGCGCGGGCGGGGCTGTGGTCATCCCGGACGGCGTGACCGCAATCGACGAGAACGCTTTCATGGATCCGACATGCGATATTTACTATGACTATCGCGGCTTGGACAGCATCACCAGCGTCACCATCCCCGCCAGCGTGCAGGAGATTGAAGGCGCGTTCCGGGAGTGCAGGAACCTGAAAAGCGTAACATTTTCCGAAGGGCTGCTGTCCATCGGTTATGCCGCTTTCCATGGCACTGCGCTGACCAGCGTCCGCATTCCGGACAGTGTCGTCTCAATCGGGGAAAGCGCGTTCTCAGGCTGCGCCAACCTGACAGACGTTTACCTGCCGGAAACCGCGTGCGTCCGGTACGGCTGCTTTACTGAGACCCCCTGGGGCAGGCAAAACGCACGGGAGGTCTCGGTACGCTATCCAACCGTCACAGAAAGCGGCTGGTACCAATACACGACCTCCCCGCCGGGCACCCCCGCCGTACAGAGCGGTGATTTCCTCATGCGGGGCAAAGCCGTTG
>CAJUJQ010000027.1:0-16342 GCA_910586575.1 uncultured Clostridia bacterium
ATGGCGGGCAGGGTGGGTGAATACGGCAAATCTTTTCATTCGCGAGTATAGAAACAAAGCGCCTGCTTCATGAAGCCGTTTCATGAGCAGGCGCTTTTTTGCAGTCAGTCGTATTGGGGGTAGCGGCAGAGCGCCATATGCATTCCGCTGCCGCCGAGTTGACGGTGATAGAAATTCGATTTTTAAGCGCATAAAAATTTCCCGTATTCACAAAAAACACGGGAAATTGTGGTGCCGGTGACCGGACTCGAACCGGTACGCTGTCGCCAGCGGTGGATTTTGAGTCCACTACGTCTACCAATTCCATCACACCGGCACATCACGGCTATAATCATACCACAATATGACGGAAAAGGCAAGACCCTTTTCGGAAATTTTTCTTTCGCCCGGCGTGTTGTCCGGAGCTGTGAATCCTGGTCCTTAATAGATGCGGTGTTCATCCATAACCTGATAGCCGCTTCGTTCCTTCAAAATGGAGATCACGACATTTTCCGAGCTGCATCGTTCCGCGATGTGATCCAGCTGCGCCATCATTTCCGCTTCGTCCAGCTTGGCAAGCTCTTCCAACGAGGTGTCGTTCCAGAAATTCTCTATTGTCCACAGCAGGTTGTTGAGACAACGGTCACGTTCGCCAACGGCGGTCCTGGACTTATCCGCTATATGGTAGGAAAATTCATAGTACAGGTCACACCAGAAGCCGGAGCCTTCACTGCCGCGCATCAGGCTTTTGCCGGTCAGGCTGGGGTCCTCCTCCGGCCTGCCGGTGTAATGGCTGCGCACCATCATAGCGTTTTCCTCCCCGGAGGCGCGGACGGTCAGCGTGATGAAATCCCGATCCTGCAAGGTGAGGGACAACCCTGCATCCTCTAAATAGGCGTCAGCCCCGTTGATGCGTTCCATCCGGTCATAATCGGCGTTTGCCCATTCGAGCAGCGCCGCGTTGAAGGTTTCCAGCGACATGGATTTGTAATCCGGCGTTTTCAGCGCCAGCAGGCTGTCGATATCGGCTTGTGTCGGGGGCGGGAACCGGCTCTCGCCGATGATTTCGGTACCGGCTTCCGCTTCCGTATCGTCTTTCAAAACTGCGTTTGATGTTTCGCCGCGTGTGCCTTTCGTTTGGGTTTCATCAGCGTTTTCAGATTCCATCATCGGATGGTAGCTCCATTCGAGCAAGGTGAACCGCAGTGCGTCACTGCTCCGCTTTTCAAAAATCGAGCTTATTTGTTGTTGCAGCAAGTCCGGGGCGACATCCTTACCATTCAGCGAGTCAAATAACTGTTCCATCTCGCGATAAATCAGATCCCTGCCGTCCGTTCCGGATGCTTTTACATATTCCCCGACGGTGATTCTGTTGAGGTCAGGAATTTCAATCCGGTAAACATATTCCAGGATTGCCTGGTCAAACGGCGTATTGGAAGCAATCGCACCGGCATGATTCACGTGGAAAACCTGTTGTTCGGCAACCAGCTGGTTCAGCAGCAGATAAAAGTCGCTCAGCGGGTCGTCAGCGTCCATATTATCCAAGGCGTTTTCCATTTCCGTCCACCAATCGTACATTTCCGGCTCGTCGAGCAGCAGTTCGGCCTGCTCCTGAAATTCGGTGATGGTCATTTCCTCATAGCCGGGGAACTGGAACCGGCGGAGCATTGCGGCATCCTCCGGCAGCCATTTTGTCCCAGCGTCCGCCGAGGTGGCAAATGCCACGGTAATCCCAACAACCAATACAACCGCCGCTGTCAAAGCGGCAAATGAAGCCTTTTTGAAGCGCATAATCGAACGAATCCTTTCTTCCATCGGCGGACTGCTGAACCCGGCATGAAAAGGGGACAGCCCGATTTTCTGTTCCTCCAGCTGAATCAGTGTCATAGCATAGGACGATTTGAGCGGTTCGCCCAGCTGCCGCACGACGCATTCATCGCACGCAAGCTCGATATCGCGCCCGAGCAGTACGCACAGCAGCCAAACCAGCGGGTTGAACCAATGCAGGCACAGGGCGGCAGTCGAAAGCAGCTTCCAAAGCGTATCAAACCGGCGGATATGGGTCATTTCGTGCATTAAAATATAGCGGAGCTGTTCGGTGTCCTGCCAATCCGTCTCATCCGGCAGCAGGATGACCGGGCGGAAAATACCATAGGTCAGCGGCGCGGCAATGCTTCCGCACCGGCGCAGCCGTACTGTTCGGCGGATTGGATGCTCAAGCAGCCAAAGCAGCGGGAATTCTTCCGCGACGGGCAGCGAAAAGCGGAACCTCTGCCGGAAATACAGATACCCCAGCAGAAAATAGAGCGCCAGCGCTGCGGTCCCCGCCGCCCAAAGCACCGTCCATGGGGAAACCGCGCTTTGCGGCACAGCCGCAGGAACCGTACCCGCCGTCACGCTTAGCCTCGGGGCAAGCCGGGTTTGCAGTGCCGGGGCGGAATAAACGCTGTACACCGACGGCAGCGAAAAGGGGAGCAGCAGCCGCGCCAGCGCCACGCTCCACAGTACCAGGAACGTCCGGCGGGGCAGCTTCTTTTGCAGGAGCGCGCGCACGGCGGCAATGGCCGCAATCAGCACCGCGCCATGTAGACTCATTTGCGGCAGTCCCATCACGTCACCTCATCCCAATCCCCGACAATGCGTTTCAGCTCCTCGATTTTTTCGGGGGACAGCTTTTTGCGCCCCAGCAGGGAGGCGAACAGCTGTCCCGCCGAGCCGTCGAACAGCTTGCCGATCAGCTCGTCGGTCTCGGCTTCCTGTACGGATTCCTTGTCCACCAGCGCGCGGCACATGAAATGCGGCTCGCTGCGCTCGATCGCCCCCTTGCCGATGCAGCGCTTGATGAGCGTATAGGTTGTGTTCATGTTCCAGCCGGTTTCGGCGTTCAGGACATCGGAGATATGCTTTGCGGTGCAGTCTCCCTCGCGCCAAAGGACGTTCATCACCTTTAACTCGGAATCAAATAGCTTCATGCGGTCAGCCTCCTTCAAAAGACCCTGGTAGTGTCAATCTTTATTTATACACTACCACAGTCTTGTGGGATTGTCAACCCTATTCTGGAAATTTCTCAACAGAAGCTATTTTGTAACCGGATGATATTTTTGGATTCCTCTTGCCAAGCGCTGCGAAATAGGCTATAATAAAGCGAGCTGATTTGATTTTTCCAAAGGAGGGCGCGGGCTGTGCTGATTACACTGGACATTGGGAACAGCCATGTCGCAATCGGCGGCTTCCACGGAGACGACATTTTATTTGTCGCTTCGATGGCAACCGACGACCGGCAGACCGGTGAGCAGTACGCCTGTACCCTGCGCAGTATCTTTGCCCTGCACGGCATGGAGCAGCAGCCCATTGAGGGCGTGGTGCTTTCCTCGGTGGTCCCGGCGATGATTCCCATATTACAGCGGGCGGTTGGACTGTTGTCCGGCTGCCGTGTTCTGACCGTCGGGGCAGGGGTAAAGACCGGCCTTAACATTAAGTCTGACCAGCCGCGCACACTGGGCACCGACCGGGTCGCGGCGGCGGTCTGGGCGAGCCATACGGCGTCCCTGCCATGCGTTGTGGTGGATCTTGGCACTGCCATCACCTTCACCGCGCTGGACGCAAAAGGCACCCTTGCAGGCTCTGCCATTGCGCCCGGGATGTATATTGCGCTTCGTGCGATGGGGCACGCGGCGGCACAGCTGCCGGAGGTGCGGCTCGATACCCCGCCCAAAAGCGTGCTTGGCCGCACCACGGTGGATGCCATCCAGATTGGCTCCATCTACGGCACCGCGTCCATGATTGACGGGATGATTGCGCGGTTTGCGGACGAACTGGGCGCGGTTCCGGAGGTGTTGCTGTCCGGCAGCGCCGTTCCGCTCGTCCAGCCCTATCTGCGCACCAAAGCCCGCTGGGAACCCGAACTGGTACTGCGCGGGCTGGCGCTTATCTGGCGGAGGAATCAACGGTAAACATTTGCGCTGTACCCGCACGGCGGGACGGCAGCAGGAGGTAATTCAAAATGGGAAACAAAAAAACAAACGTACATCTACTTGCCCAGATGGGGTTGCTGACCGGTTTGATGCTGGTCATGTCGTTTACGCCGCTCGGGTATATCCCGCTTGGCTTTATGAACGCAACCACCATGCATATCCCGGTGATTCTGGGCGCATGCCTGTTCGGGCCTGAGATGGGCGCGGTGTTGGGCGGCTTGTTTGGTATTACCAGTGTCATTCGCGCGACGCTGACCCCGACGCTGACCTCATTTGTATTCACGCCCTTTTACAGTCTCAGCCCGCAGTTCCATGGCAGCTGGAAGAGCCTGATTGTCGCAATCGTGCCGCGGATTTTGATTGGCGTGGTTGCCGGGCTGGTTTATCAGGCGCTTTCCAGGATGGTGAAGCAGAACGCGGCGGCATTTGTCGCGGCTGGGTTCTTTGGCTCCATCACCAATACCATCGGCGTTATGGGGCTGATTTATCTGCTGTTCGGCGAACAGTACGCGGCGGCAGCGGGGCAGTCCTACGACCTGCTGTTCGGCATTATCATAGGCGTTGTCGGGACGCAGGGCGTACCGGAGGCAATCATTGCGTCTGTCCTGGTCTGCGCAGTCGGCAAGGCACTGTCCGCGATTTACAAGCGCATGAACGTTTACGCATAAACATCAAAAGGCTGCCCCGTGCAGCCTTTTTCCTTTCATGACGAAAAGGATGAAGTCAATGAATGAAGCAATCCGCAAACGCGCTGCTGGAGTCCGGTGCGAATCGGAACCGGAGGATGAAGATGAAGCAAATGAAAACATACATCATCATTGCCGGCGTCAACGGTACCGGGAAAAGCAGCCTGACCGGCGTCCTAAAAAACCAGCTGACCGATCTCGGGCTGATTATTGATGTGGACAAGCTCGCTGAGGCCAATAACGGGGACAATATTCGGGCAGGGCGCATCGCTGTCCAGCGCATCCGCAGCGGTATCTCCCGGGGGTGTGTTTTACCCAGGAAACAACCCTTTCCGGCTCCCTGACAGCCCGAACCGCACGAACCGCGCGTGAGCATGGATATTTCCGTATGTTCCATGTTGGGCTGGACAGCGCGGAAGAAAGCCTTCTCCGCATTGCAGACCGTGTGCGGAAGGGCGGGCATGATATACCAGAGCCGGACGTGCGCCGCCGGTTTGCCGGGCGTGCGCGTGCTTTGGCCGCTGCCCTTCCGTACTGCGATGACGCGGTATGCTTTGATAACGATTACGGCTTTGTCGAGGCTGCCAATTACCGCAACGGTGAAATCATGATCCGGACAAATGCTGTAAAATGGATGGAGACGCTATTGTCCGAAATCACGATTCAGTAAGCCCACATGCGTGGGAATGAACAAAAAATGGTTCTAAGGAACTGTTCAAAAATATCTTGCGACAATCGCCTGCATCTTCTTCCGCCGTACTGTGTTGCTTTCCCTTGACAGGCGACAGCCTGCTTGCGGAAAAGCGCCTTGTCTGGCGAGAGAATCTGCGGTGCGCTTGTCACAATTTATGGATTCACAGTTCCTAATGTGAATATCGCCCAATGGAGGGGATGGATTATGAAAGAAATTGATTTGATGGAGGTCGGCGGTTTCCGCGCGGGGCACGCGCAGGACGCCGAAGCCGGGACCGGCTGCACGGTGCTGCTGTTCGATGGCTGCGCACCCGCCGGGGTGGATATCCGGGGCGGAGGCCCCGCCTCGCGGGAAACGCCGCTGCTCGACCCGCGCATGGATGCGAAGGGGATTCACGCGCTGCTGTTGTCGGGCGGCTCGGCGTTTGGGCTGGATGCGGCGGGCGGCGTGATGCGCTTCCTGGAGGAGCGCGGCATCGGTTTTGATACCGGCGTGGCCAAGGTCCCGCTGGTGTGCCAATCCTGTATTTTTGACCTTGCCATTGGCAGGATGGATGTGCGCCCCGATGCCGCGATGGCTTACCGCGCGTGCGAAAGCGCTTCCCGTGAACCGTTGGAAAACGGCTGTGTCGGCGGCGGCACAGGGGCCTGTGTCGGCAAATACCGGGGGCGGGAATACGCCATGAAAACCGGTATCGGAACCTATGCGGTGCAGGCCGGGGAAATCAAGGTCGGCGCGGTCGTGGTGCTCAACGCGCTGGGTGACGTGTTCGACATCGACACCGGCGAACAGATCGCGGGGATGCGCACCGAGGATGGGCGCGGACTGCGCTCCTCCGAGCGGGAGCTGTGGAAGGACGCGGGGCGGATTCGCGACCTGTTCACCGGCAATACAACCATCGGCGCGGTGCTGACGAACGGCGCGTTCGGCAAGGCGGAGCTGGGCAAGATTGCCGCGATGGCACATAACGGCTATGCGCGCGCCATCCGTCCGGTGCATACTACCGCTGACGGCGATTCGATTTACGCGCTTTCGACCGGCGCGCTGTCCGCCGACCTGAACGCGGTTGGTTCGTTGGCCGCTTACGTGATGGGCAAAGCCATCAACCGGGCGGCAGAGGCAGCCGTCCCTATGTTCGGCCTGCCGAGCCTTTCCAGCTTGCGTGCATAGCAGCAGGAGATACCCCCCCTGCTTTATCAATACGGATGCAACAGAACAGGCGTCAGGCGAATCATTCGCCTGACGCCTGTTGAATTCAGGATTCCAGCCGCACGACAATAATGACGCGTTTGGCGGTTTCGTTAAATAATACACCGCTTTCTTCATAGCGGTTGACCGTGCATCCGGCCTTTTCCAGGGAATCCAGCAAGGTTTCCAGCTGCGCGAGGTTGTTGTCTGCCACGTAGTAGGCAAAGCCATCATCCCGCTGCTGTTCCTGCCCGATGTCTGGTAAGTCGCTTCCACCCTCGACCAGATAGCAGGCGGCGAAAATCTCGCCCTCCATCACGTTGGAAATGAACGCGCCAACCTGCGGCTGCACGATATCGCTGCTGAAGGCAACTGGTTCGTCACCCGCAATCAGGGGTCTGTCGTCCTCGGGCATCGATGCCAGCCGGGGCATTGCCGTTTCGTTGTGCTGCTCGTCAGGGGGATTGGCAGTGCGGGACTGCGTCTCGGTACTTTTTTCCACTTTCGCGCTGGCCGCATCGGTGGTATGATACGGAACGGTACCGTTGCCCATGGTGCCGTCTTCGTTGGTTGTTTCGGCGTGTGGGACAACTCCGGTCGGTGCGGCGCTGTCGCTGGTGACGGCCTCAGCCGGTGCGGCGCTGCCCGCGTCCATTCCGCCGCTGCTGTTGGAGCCGCCCCCGCTGTCAAGTACGAGCTGGAAGTTATTATTCATCAGGTCGCCCAGCGCACCGGAGAGCACCAGCACAACGCAGGCCGCCGCGGCAGCCAGCATCGCCGCAACCGGCATCCGGCGGACGCGTACCGGGCTGTGGGTCTGGATAACGGTGTTATGGGTCTCTTTGCGGATGCCGGAAATAATCCGGTCATGCAGCCCTGCCGGAAGCTCCGGGGTTTCACCCAGCGCATCGGACAGGAAGCGCAGGTCGGCAAGATAGGCCGCGCACGCGGGGCACTCCTTCAGGTGGCGGTCGAGCATGTTTTGCTCGTCGGGGGTCAGCGTGCGGTCGAGGGATTCCTCACACAGCTGCATCATTTTTTTACATTCAGCCATTCTCCTGCCTCCTCTCATGTTCTTTGGACGCAGAGGGCAGCGAAATGTTCCCTCGTTTGATTAAAATATTTCGCAGGTTCCTGCGGGCGCGGGCAAGGCGGGATTTTACCGTGCCTTCCTCAAGCGCAAGCATACGCCCGATTTCCTGATAGGTCAGGCCGGAAACATCCCGCAGCAGGATCGCCTGCCGGTGTTCCGGGGTGAGCTGCTTCAGGGCGGTATTCAGCTCGCGGGAAAGCTCCTGGTTTTCCAGCGCGGCCTCGGGGGAATTCGTGGTGCGGCGGTCGGGGAGCGGAAGCTCGTTTCCTTCCTCGTCGGACAGCGGTACGAGCTGAAGGCTCTTTTTCCGGGAAAAGTCAATGCAGATATTCATTGTAATGCGGTACAGCCACGTTGAAACGGTACTGTCCCCGCGGAAGCTGTTCAGGGAGCGCCACGCACGCAGGAATACCTCCTGTGTGAGGTCGGCGGCATCGGCTTCGGAGCCGGTCGAACGTAGCGCAAGCGCGTAGACCTTGCGCTCATACGCGGTGACGAGCTGCTCAAACGCGGCGGCATCGCCTTTTTGGGCGCGTTGTATCCATACCTTTTCTTCGGTCACTGCCCCACCTCCTTTTTGGGTTTTCTGATATGGCCAATGATTTTTATACTTATCTATGTGATAGGAACTTAAAGCCCTTCACGGGCGCTGACATATGCGGACAGCTCTTTCGCCAGCGTGTAAAGCCCGTCCAAACTGGAAAGCTGGGAAACGCGCGCTTTGTATGCTTTCAGTCCGGGCACACCTTTAAGGTACCAGTTGACATGCCTGCGCGCTTCCAGAAGCGCGATATGCTCCCCTTTATCGGCGGCGGCAAATTCAATTTGCCGAACAGCGGTGGCAAGACGTTCCGGGAACGGTGGGCGCTCCGGCAAAGGTTCGCCCGCCAGCAGCGCATTGGTGCGCGAGAAGATCCAGGGGTCACCCAGCGCGCCCCTGCCAATCATAACCGCGTCCGCGCCGGTGTGGCGCAGCAGCGCCTGTGCGGTCTCGGGAGAGGAAGCGTCGCCGTTTGCAATCACCGGGATGCGAAGCGCCGCTTTGACCTCGGCGATGGCGTCCCAATCGGCGGTGCCTTCGTATTGCTGGGCGCGGGTGCGCCCGTGGACGGTGACGGCATCCGCCCCTGCCTGCTCTGCCATTTTGGCAAATTCCAGATAATTGCGGCTGTTTGCGTCCCAGCCCAAGCGGAATTTGACCGTGACCGGGACAGGGACGGCGCGTTTAACGGCAGCAATAATCTGCGCCGCGCGCGCTGGGTCGCGCATCAGCGCGGCGCCGTCGCCGTTGTTGACAATTTTTGGCGCGGGGCAGCCCATGTTGATATCAATGACCGCGCAGCCGGACAGTTCCAACGCTTTTTGCGCGCCCCAAGCCATGGTTTCCGGGTCGGAGCCGAAGATTTGCGCCGCCGCCGGGTTTTCATCCAGCCGCAGCAGCGCCGGGGACTTCCGGTCACCGAACCACAGCGCCTTGGTGGATGCCATTTCGGTGACGGTCAGCGCCGCGCCCTGTTCCCGGCAGATTTGCCGGAAAGCCCAGTCGGTCACGCCCGCCATCGGCGCGAGCAGCACCCGACCGGAGAGCGTCAGATTGCCGATTTTCATGGCTTCGTCCTTTCTATTTTGGAATCTTACTTATTCTACCACAAAAAAAGAAGCTTTACAAACTACAACTCAGTTACAAGCATGTTTCCCTTTTGCAATCATTTCAAAAAGCCTTTTCCGTCAAAAAGCGGCAGAAAAGGCCGGAAATAGTGTCAAATACGGGATAGTATGACATTGGCTCCCAAATAGCCGAAGCCAATCAGCACGGAATTCCAGACGGTGATGCCCAGCCCGGACCACAGCAGGAAATCGCCTGCCGGGATGCGGAACAGCCCTGCGGGGATGGAGGAAATCGTGCGCAGCACGGGAATCAGGCGGCACAGGAACAGGCCGCGTGCGCGGTGCCGTTCGATATGGGCGTGGCAGCGGGTAACGAAGCTTTGGAAGCGTTCGCTTTTGCCGAACAGGCGATGCATCATGGGCACGCCGCCGTAGTAACTGATTAAATAAAGGATATAGCTTCCGGTAAGGCTGCCCGCGACGGACAGCAGCAGGGCAAGCGGCAGGTTCAGGGCGCTCTGCTCGACCAGGACGCCGATGGCAGGCATAATCACGCCAGCCGGGAAGCCCGGCAAATTCAGATGCTCGCAAAAACAGACGACCGCAATAAAAATCAGGCCGTAGCGCTGGAACATTTCCAGGAATCCCGCAAACGTCATACACAAGCCCCCTATATTCGTGCGGATAGATGATTATAATATAATACGAAGCCGCCGCCCAGGCAAGGGCAGCGGCTCAATTTTCATAGTTTATTTACAGGAGCAGCACGGTTGCCGCCCAAACCAGCGCGGTCAGCAGCGCGCCGCCGCCCGCGCTGAGCAGCATTTGCAGCCCGGTATAATGCTTGCGGTAGCGGCGCACCCGCTGGCTGCTTTGCCGTAGGTAGCGTTCGGCGACCGTCTGCGCTTCTTTAATGATATCCTGCCGCCCACCGTCGCGGACGATAAAAATCGCTTGTTCAAATACGGCGGAATCGTCCGGTTGAACCACGACGACCCGCTTGGAAATTCCTTTAACCATGGGTTTCCTCCTGCTCCTTTTTCTAGGTACAGGATAACCGGAATTTTCGTTTCTAAACATTTGTATGCACGCAAATTTTCCAATGTGCAGCAGGGAAACGGCGTGATATTAGAATACGCAGTATTGCGCCATATAAGCTTCCATCAGTGGGAGGATATCGCCATAAGTACCTTGCTCGCGGAGATATTCGCAGATATCCCGCACGGTAAGCAGCGCGTGGACGCGGATGCCGAATTCCTCCCCGACCTCCATAATGGCGGTTTTGCCGGGGACCTGGCCGACCTCGCAGCGGTTGACCGAAATAAACATATCCGTCACCTTGACATCGGCGCAGGAAGCCAGGACGGGCATGGTTTCACGGATGGCCGTACCGGCGGTGATAACGTCCTCGATAATAATCACCCGGTCGCCGTCCTTGGGTTTATAGCCGATGATGGAGCCGCCTTCGCCATGGTCCTTGGCTTCCTTGCGGTTGAAAAAGTACGGCTTGTCAATCCCGTGATTGCGCGCCAGCGCCCCGGCGGCGGCGGTCACGAGCGGAATCCCTTTGTAAGCCGGGCCAAACATCGCGTCAAAACCAGAACCGACAGTCTCCTGAATCAGCTCGGCGTAGAACTCGCCGAGACGGGAGCTTTGCAAACCGGTCTTGTAGTTGCCAGTATTGACAAAATAGGGGGTCTGGCGGCCGCTCTTGGTGACAAAGCTGCCGAACCGGAGCACATCCGCGCTCATCATGAATTCAATAAATTCTTTTTTGGCTGTGGAAAGCATAAGAATCCTCCATTCTTTTCCCATTCTGGTTGGAATTATTATAGCATATCGGCGCGGGAAGGGCAAGTAAAAACGGGGTATGAAAATTAGCCAGCGCCCTCCGGAAAAAAAGCTTGACAAACGAGTTAGCCTATGCTAATATATAGTCAGCGGGAGGGAAATCCCCCGCTGATACCAGCAAAACGGTTCCCATACATTTTTCTTGTTTTATGGGCTTCGGCCCACCTCCTGCGGGCGGCTGCATACCCGCGCGCAGGAGGCTCCTTCCTCTGGCATCCAACGATAACGAAAAAGCTCCGCCAATTGTCAGGCGGAGCTTTTCAAATTCGCAGTCAATCCCTGTCCCTGTTTGAAAATTGTCCGCCACTGGGCGCACCTCCAATGATCAAACAAGGACTAATTTTTGCAGGCGATAAAGAAAAACCGCCTGAACCGTAAAATAATTTCACCGCTGCCCATGACCGGGTAGCAATCCCTGGCCTTGTCAAGAATCTCCTGCTCAAGGGAACGCTGCTCTGGCGCTTCCAGCACAGATAAATACGGGCGCAGCCTGGTTTCGCGAACCCATTGCATCAAGTGCTCATGGGAGGGCAGGGCGTGATAATAAACGGTTTCCCACATCTCAAAACGCGTCGAGCAGCCGGATAAAATGTTGAAATAGGAATCGGGTGAAAGAACCTTGTTTTGCCCGGAAACACTGTGGGAGAATCCCCATTTCCCATCCGACACAACCGCATGGATTGCCCGGAACAGCGGTTCCTCCTGATTCATGGGAATCTGGACAGCCAGCGCCCCGCCATCAGTCAGGTGTGCCATCAGCTGAGGGATCAGCTGCTCATGGTCAGGAATCCATTGCAGGCAGGCGTTTGAGAATAATAAATCATAGCTGCCGGAAAGCTCTGCCGCGGAAGCAACGGCAAAGTCAATCCCTTTATGGTCTTTCCGTGCCCTTTCAATCATTTCGGCAGAGTTGTCAATCCCTAAAACAGAAGAAGCATCCGGGAAAACGGCCTTTAAGACGACGGTACTATTCCCAGGCCCGCACCCGATGTCGGCAATTGTATCCGGTTTTCTGTCAGCCACCCGTTTTGCAAGGTCGATTGCAGGCTGGGTGCGCTGCCGCTGAAAAACCAGGTATTTTTCAGGGTCCCACTTTGACATAATCTCTCCTTATTGCTATCCAAAGGAATGGAGCGTTAATCCTTTTCAATCCGGGTAACGGCAATGGACAGCTCGTCGAGCTGCTTGCCGTCTACCAGGTCGGGACACTGCATCATCAGGTCGGAAGCGTTCTGCACCTTTGGGAAGGCAATCACGTCGCGGATGGAATCCAAGCCCGCAAGCAGCATACAAAGCCGGTCAAGGCCGTATGCTAAACCGCCATGCGGGGGCGCGCCATACGAGAATGCCGTAATCAAGTGCCCAAACTGTTCCTTTGCCTTTTCTTCGGTGAAGCCGAGCGCGCGGAACATGCGGGTTTGCAGCTCGGGGTCGTGGATACGGATGGAGCCGCCGCCCAACTCACAGCCGTTCAAAATGATATCATACGCCTTCGCGCGGACGGAACGCGGGTCGCTTTCCAGCTTATCGACATCTTCATCCATCGGCGCGGTGAAGGGATGGTGCTTTGCAACCAAACGGTCCTCTTCCTCGCTGTACTCAAACTGCGGGAATTCGGTCACCCACAACAGCTTATAATCGTCCTTGCGCGCCAACCCGAGCCGCTTTGCCAGCTCACAGCGCAGCGCGCCCAACGAAACCAGCGCGGTGTCCCGGTCGGTGTCGGCGACCACGAACAGCAAATCATTGGGCTGCGCGTTTGCGCGCTCCTTGATGGCGTCCAGTTCCTCCGGCTTGAGGAACTTTGCAAAGGAAGAAGTCATGTTCCCATCCGCCGCCAGCTTAAGCCAGGCCAGCCCCTTGGCACGGTAGGTCTTGACGAAATCGGCGAGCTTGTCAATTTCCTTGCGCGGGAAGTGATCCGCATAGCCGTTCACGTTAATCAGGCGCACGGTACCGCCGCCCTCCACCGCGTTCCTGAACACGGCAAAGTCACAGCCCTTTGCAATATCGGAAATGTCCCTGATTTCAAAGCCGAAGCGCAGGTCGGGCTTGTCCGAGCCGAAGCGGTTCATCGCCTCCTCATAAGGCATACGGGGCAGCGGAAGCTGGATATCTACGTCCAGAACTTCCTTGAACACGCGCTGAAGGAATCCTTCGTTGACAGCAATCACGTCGTCCTGTTCCACGAAGGACATTTCCAGGTCAATCTGGGTAAATTCGGGCTGGCGGTCGGCGCGCAAATCCTCGTCGCGGAAGCAGCGGGTAATCTGGATATACCGATCCATGCCCGCCAGCATCAGCAGCTGCTTGTACTGCTGGGGCGACTGCGGCAGCGCGTAGAATTTGCCGGGGTGCACGCGGGAGGGGACAAGGTAATCGCGCGCGCCCTCAGGGGTCGATTTGGTGAGCATCGGGGTTTCGATTTCCAGGAAGCCCTGCTCGTCAAAATAGTTGCGGGCAATCTGGGTAACGCGGTGGCGCAGCATCAGGTTACGCTGCATCGACGGGCGGCGCAGGTCGAGATAACGGTATTTCAGGCGGATCTGGTCGCCCGCCTCTTTGGAATCGTCAATTTCAAATGGCGTGGTTTCGGCCCTGGAAAGGATTCGGATATCCGAGGCAATGACCTCGACCTCACCGGTCGGCATTTTCTTGTTGACCGCCGCCGCGTCGCGCGCGACCAGCTCGCCCTTGACCGCGACAACAAATTCGGTGCGGCAGGTGAAAGCAATATTAAACAGGTCGGCGTTGACGCTCTTGTCGAAGGTGCACTGGATGATGCCGGAGCGGTCGCGCACCAGCAGGAAGAGCACGCCGCCGTTGTCGCGGACGCGGTCCACCCAGCCGTTGACGGTCACCGCGCGTCCAGCGTCGGACAGGCGCAGATTGCCGCACATATCGGTGCGCTTCATGCCGGAAAGATTGGTATTCATGGTTGATTCAGTCCTTTGGTTTGATGTTACTTTAATTGTAGCGCAAAAATCGGATTTTGCAAGGTTTTTTGTGGAAAAACTTACGCGCCTGCAATTACTTTGCCCTTTGCGCGCTCCGTAAGCCCAGCCTTGATGCGCGCGGCAGCGACGGCAAAATCGGTGTTGGTCTGTTCGCCGGTCGAAAGCTCCTTCAGGGCAACGGTATTGCCCGCAATTTCATCTTCGCCCAGGAAAATGACATAGGGGATTGCAAGCTTGTCCGCATAGGCGATTTTTGCCTTAAATTTCTTCTTTTCACAGTGCAGCTGGGTACGGATGCCTTCGGCGCGCAGGCGGGTTGCCAGCGAAATCGCCGCGCTGAGGTCGTCGGTCATCGGCAGGATGAGCACGTCAGCGGGGGAAGCGGGTACGCTTTCGTTGAGCAGGTTCTTGTCCTGCAACACGAAAAACAGCCGGGTCAGCCCGATGGAAATGCCCACGCCGGGCAATTTTTTATCGGTGTAGTAGCCTGCAAGGTTGTCATACCGCCCGCCCGAGCAGATGGAGCCGATTTCGGGGTGGTCAAGCATGGTGGTCTCATAGACCGTGCCGGTGTAGTAGTCCAGGCCACGCGCAATCGTCAGGTCAATCCGGAAATGGGAAGCGGGCACGCCGAAATCGGACATGCAGCGCGCGACCGTGCCCAGCTCGGAAATGCCCTCGTCAAGCGCCGCATTTCTGCCGCGGTAGTCCTCAAGCGCCTGCAAAATGCCCTCGGTGCCGCCTTCCAGCGAAATAAACCGCAGGATTTCATCGGCGTTTTCCTTGGAAATGCCCTCATCCAACAATATTTCGCGCACGGTGTCCGCGCCGATTTTATCGATTTTGTCAATCGTGCGCATCACATCGGAGGCGCGGTCAGCCAGCCCGAGCATTTCAAAAAAGCCGTTCAAAACCTTCCGGTTATTGATACGGATTTGAAAACGGGTCAGCCCCAGCTCGGAGAAGGTTCTGTAAATAATCGACGGGATTTCGGCCTCGTTGATGATATCGAGTGCGCCGTCCCCGATGATATCAATATCCGCCTGATAAAATTCGCGGAAGCGCCCGCGCTGGGCACGCTCGCCGCGGTACACCTTGCCGATTTGGAAGCGGCGGAAGGGGAAGGTCAGCGAACCATAGTGGAGCGCGACGTATTTTGCCAGCGGTACGGTCAGGTCGAAGCGCATCGCGAGATCGCTGTCGCCCTTCTGGAAGCGGTAAACCTGTTTTTCAGTTTCGCCGCCGCCCTTAGCGAGCAGCACCTCGCTGGCCTCTAAAACCGGGGTATCCAGCGGATAAAAGCCATAAAGCGCATAGGTATCGCGCAGGATCTGCGCGATTTTTTCAAACTGCGCCTGTCTGGCGGGTTCCAGCTCCATAAAGCCGGAGAGGGTTCTGGGTTTGATTTTTTCCATAATGTACTCCTGTTAAAATGCTGTCATTGATATGACCTGCCCTGACGGCAGAAAAACGCATCCGCCCGCCGGAAGCTTCCCAGCAGGAGGACACGCAAAAACGCAAAAGAAAGGGCTTAAAGCCGGTTTTTCGGGTTGACGATATTGCGCCAGTCGAGATCGCCGCGGTCAAGGCCGAGAATCAGCATTTCCGCCGTGGCCTGGTTGGTTGCAATCGGGATATTGTGCATGTCGCACAGCCGCGCCAGCGCGTGCACGTCAGGCTCGTACTGGGAATTGGACATCGGGTCGCGGAAGAACAGTACAAGGTCAATTTCGTTATAGGCGACGCGGGCGGAAATCTGTTCTTCACCGCCCTGCATCCCCGCAAGGTATTTCTCAATTTTCAGGCCGGTTGCCTCCGATACAAATTTGCCGGTTGTGCCGGTTGCGCAAATGTTGTGCTTCGCAAGGATGCCGCAGTAGGCCATGCAGAACTGAACCATCAGCTCTTTTTTCCGGTCGTGTGCAATCAAAGCGATATTCATAATGTTTAATCCCTCTCTTTTTCATCTATACAGTGAAGCGTTACGTTTTTTTCAGGCTTATTTTGTTTTACCATCGGGCAAGCGGCACCCATTCCCCGTCAAGCCGCCGTGCGATATTGCGGCAGGCAAGGGCCGCGCCCGTTTTCTTCAGGTGGAGCAGGCTTTTCCCGTTGTTGGAGCAGGCGATAATATCTTCGTCTTCGGGTACAAGGCCGATCAGCGGCAGGCCGGATTGATCCATTGCGTCGTCGATATTGCTGGCAAGGCCGTGCCGGATCAGGTTGGTGCGGACGCGGTTGACCAGCAGCCGCAGCTGCCGGGTGCCTTCTTCTTCCAGACAGCGGGCGGTGCGTTCCGCGCCGCGGATACA
>CAJUJQ010000027.1:16352-28366 GCA_910586575.1 uncultured Clostridia bacterium
CAGGCGGCTTCGGGTGTAGTGACGATAATGCCCTCGGTGGCAATCGCCGAGTAGAGCGACAGCTCGCCGGGCAGCCCGGCGGGGCCGTCCCACAGGATGTAATCATAACCATCGGCCTCTGCTTCTTCACACAGGTGGCGGAGCTGGCGCACGCGCAGGAAAGGCACGTCCGCCGGGGCGGTTAGCAGCGACAGCCTCGCGTTCATGGGATGCGCGGCGGCGGCGCGTTTCAGCGGGACAACCTCGGAAGCGACATCGGCAAAAGAGAACACAAGCCGGTCGCTCATGCCCAGGGTGATGTCCAGGTTCCGCAGGCCGCAGTCGCCGTCCACGGCGAGCACACGCCGCCCCCGCTCCGCGAGCGCCATGGACAGCGCGGCCGTCAGGGAGGTTTTTCCGGTGCCGCCCTTGCCGGATGCAATTAAAATAACTTTCAAGGCTACGCCCCCGACTTTACCATACTCATGTTATCAGTATATACGAAATTCCTACTCGTTACAAGTAGTTTATGTCATTTTTTTCTAAAATTTAATAAATTTTTCGTGAGGAATTGTAACCAACGAACAAAAATGTCCATATATTTTCCAGTGGAACCATAAATTTCCGATGCGCCCGGTGAAAATCACCCGCCGGTACGCAGCCGGCGGGTGAGACTCAATAAACCCGTTCAGATGGCGTATGGAAGGTTTCCGGACGGGTCTAATGCAGCATGGTATTTTCAGCTGCCATCAGTTCGGTTTCGCCGCCGTCGGCGAAATACGCGTTGACGAGATCGGCGACGACAGGCGCCATTTTGGTACCGGAGTCGATTTTTTCGCCGACCGCGCAAATCGCGATTTCAGGATCGTCGAACGGGGCAAAGGCGATGAACAGGCCGTTTGCAAGCTCGTTTTTGCCGACCTGCGCGGTGCCCGACTTACCGCCGACCTGCACGGAGCAGTCGTAGAACGCCCGCGCGGCGGTGCCTTCGTTAATGACGCGCTTCATGCCCTCGCGTACCAGCTCGAGCGTCTCCTGGGAAATATCGACCTGGCTGACGACCTCAGGCTCATGGTCGAAAACGGTTTTTGTATAATCATAGGTTTTTACACTTTTGAGCAGGGTCGGCTTGTAGACTGTGCCGCCGTTGACGACCGCCGCCATATAGTTCGCCAGCTGGAGCGGGGTATAGGCGTGGTCGGACTGGCCGATGGCCGCCTGTACGCTGTCCGCTGACAGCCAGTCATGCAGCCAGGAATTTTTTTCCTGAAGGATTTTTCTGCCGGTCGGCCCGGCGATATTGCCTGCGGCCTCGTCGCGCAGCTCAATGCCGGTCACCTGCCCCAGCCCGAACTTGCCCGCCCATTCCTCAATCTTCGCGCCGCCGAGCAGACGCCCGACCTCATAGAAGAAAAAGTTGCAGGAATACTGGATGGCATGGACGATGTCCATCCGTCCGTGATAGCCCAGGCAGCGGAAGGTCTGGGTATCAAAATAAGTGTAGTTCCGCGTGCAGAATTGGGTAAACGATTTGTCAATTGTCCCGGTTTCAAGCGCGGCAATCGCCATCAGCGGCTTGAAGGTCGAGCCGGGGGCGTAGGTCTCCTGAATCGCGCGGTTAGTGTAGGGCTTGCGGGGGTCATCCTTATATAGGTTGAACTCCTGGTGGAAGCGCTCCAGATTGTAGGTCGGGTAGCTTGCCATGGCCAGCACTTCGGCGGAGTCCACGCGCAGCACGACGGCAGCGCCGCCCTCTGCACCGTCTACGCTTTCGAGCGTGCGCGCCAGCGATTCCTCGGCAACCTGCTGCAAATTCAGGTCAATGGTCGTGATGCAGTTTGCGCCGGGTTGGGGCGGGCTGCTGGTCAGCTCGCTTAGGATGTTGCCGCGCAGGTCGGTCTCGACCGTGCGGGAACCGTCGGTGCCGTGCAGATAGGGTTCGAGTGTGTATTCTAGCCCGGAGCGTCCGACAATGGCGTTCATTTTGTAGCCTTTTTCCTTGTACTCGGGCCAGTCCTCCTTCTGGATTTTGCCGACCTCGCCCAGCAGGTGCGCCGCGAACGTTGTATTGTACTGCCGCAGGCCGGTGGCGGTCACATCCACGCCGGAAAACTCCTGGTGGCGCTCCTTGACTTGGGAAATCAGGTCAAGCCCGACATCCTCCGCGAAAATATACGGGTTATTGCGGGAAAAATCGGTGACAAACTGCATTTCGTAGCGGATGCCCACCACAATCCGCGCATCCTCCGCCGAAAGCGAAGGCTCAATCTTATAATAGGTGCGCAGTGCCCCGACCACCTCTTCGGCGGTCATGGCGGCGGCCTTAGCTTCGTTCTCGGTGATTTCAGCTTCCGTCAGGCGCTGGTTCAGGCGGGTACGGGTACGGGCGTCCGGGTCCTCCAGGAATTCAAACGGCTCAATAGCCGAAATCGGGAGCGAATCGACCGGTTCCACGCCCGATTCCCGCACCAGCTTGGCAAGCTTCAAAATGGTATCATTTTGCGCCGCCCGGTCCCAGTAAACATAGTCAATGCGCAGCGAAAACACCGGGCGGTTGCTGATGAGCGGCCTGCCGTAGCGGTCGGAAATTTCACCGCGGGAGGCGGTGACCGGGATGGTGCTGGTCAGCTTGCGCTCGGAGGCGCTGCGATAGGTTTCGCCCTCGACAATTTGGATGCGGAACAGGGCGAAAAAGGCGATGCATCCAAGCGCGGCCAGGATGCAGACCAGTGCAACCAGCCGCCGGAACAGCCTTGCTTTATTATCCATAAATGAAACCTCTGTAAATGCTGGGGCTTGTTTGATAAATGGAAATGTGCCCGGCAGCGAGGGGGTTTTGCGCCAATCAAGGCAAATTTTCGCAGGAATCCTGATAGGTTTCAAGAAAATTTTACGCAGGGTGGCGAAAAAAGACCCGCCGATGGGGGCAGAGAAATCTGTTAAACAAGCCCTAATGGAAACGCCGGTAAATGGTACGTGCCGGCAGGTAAACAAGTGGGGAAAGGGCAGCTGTTATCATGGCCTGCCCGCACACCCGCTGGGCGTACAGCAATAGATCAAAGTGCTGCTGCATCAGGAAAATACCCAGCAGCCGGAACATCGCAAGCCCGAGCACAGACGCCACGGTCAGCAGCAGCATGGATGGGAAAATCCGGCGCAGGAAGCGGTTGGCGAAAATGCCCGCCGCAATGCCGAACAGCATGTAATACATCGGGAAAAGTCCCTCAATGCCGCTCCGTCCCATATCGTAGGCAAGCCCGGTGAAAACGCCGAAAGCCATCCCGAAGTATGGACCCTCCATCAGCGTGACAGCCGAAGCAACGCAGCCAATCAGGTCGAGCCGGTAGCCTAAGATTTCCAGCGGGGCGGTGGTGGTGCTGATCAGGTAGGCGGCAAGCAGCAGCAGCCCATAGCAAAGGGCGCGGCCAAAGAGAAAGGGCCGTTGTTCGTTCATTCCGTCACCTCAAAGCTCTTGATAATGAATACATGGCTGACCGAACGGATATCGACGAACGGGCGCACAACCGCGTAATTGGACATGCCGTGCTCCTCGGGGAGGATCTGCTCGACCGTGCCGATCATGATTCCTTTCGGAAACAGGCCGCCGCGCCCGGAGGTCTCGACCGTGTCGCCAATCACAATATCGGCGTCCTGGCTCAGGTAGGACAGGCGAAGGGAACCGTCGCCCATCTGCGTATAGTCGCCCTCCGCAATCGCGACCTCGCGCGTGCGGGTAATCAGCGCACCCGCCTGCATCTCGGGGTCAATCACCGTGGTGACCTCGCAGTAATTGGGCGCGGAGACGGCGACATAGCCGACCATTCCGTCATCGGTGATGACCAGGTCATTTTCCTGGATATCATGGTTCGTGCCCTTGTCCAGGGTCAGCGTCGTCTGCCAGTCGCCGACCGAACGCGCAATGACCTCGGCTACCTCGAACTCAAAGGAACGGTTGCGTTCCTTAATGCCGGTCAGGCTGCGCAGGCGGTCGTTTTCGTCCAGCGCGATCTGGGCGTCGCGCAGCAGCTGCTGCGCGTCACGAAGTTCTTTATTCAGCCGTTCGTTTTCTGCCAGGAGCGCGTCGTAATCGGAGAAATAGGACACGCCGTGCGTCACCGAGTTTGTCACCCAGCTAAGGCCTTTTTGCAGCGGTGAAACCGCAACGTTCAGCGCCTCAACAGCCGGGTTCGAGCCGCCGTAAGCGCCGGTATAAAGGATACTGCCCACGCACAGCAGCAGGATGAGGATCATCACTGCAAACGCGCGCGAGGTAAAAAAATTCCGCAACTTGTTTCCGCCCCTCTCAGAGACTTAATAATTCATACAGCTGCGCGACCGGCAGCCCCATGACCGAATAAAAATCGCCGTGGATGCCGCGCACCAGCGGCGCGCCCCGGCCCTGTATCCCGTAAGCGCCTGCCTTGTCCAGCGGGTCGCCGGTGGCGGCATAACGCGCGATTTCGTCCTCCCGCAGGGTGCGGAAGGTGACTTCGGTCACGTTCAGTACAGTGCTGACCGCGCCGTCCCGCGCGACAGCCGCGCCGGTCAGGACCCGATGGGTGCGCCCGGAAAGCAGGCGCAGCATCCGTTTCGCGTCCTCCGCGTCGCGGGGCTTGCCGAGGGCCGCGCCGTCAATCGTCACCATGGTGTCCGCGCCGATGACGACCGCGTCCGGGTGCGTTTGGGAGACCGAGCGCGCCTTTGCGGCGGCAAGCCGGACAATTTCGTCCTCCAGCGGCGCGCCGTCCCGCAGACGTTCGTCGATGTCTGCCGGGCAAACCTCGAAATCGGGGACGAGGAGGGAAAGCAGCTCCCGCCGCCGGGGCGACTGGGAGGCAAGAATATATCGCAATGTAGTTGCTCCTTTTGTTGGGATTTTGAATGGGGGAGTTATCTCATATATTTGCAAATAATGATGGCGATAATCAACCCAAGGATGGATGCGATGGTCACCGACACGGTGAAACCGAACGTCAGCGTCAGCACGCCGAGGTCGAGCGTCGCCGCCGAAAGGCCGAAGCTCTGCCCGAGCGCCAGCCACCGCAGCGCGGGCGTGCCCGAGGCCAGCTTGGCAATCAGGCTGCCCAGCACCGTGCAGATCAATAAAATCAGGACTTGCAGAAATGATAATTTTTGCTTCATTCAGGATACCCTTCTAAAACAGATCTTAGAACCATTTATTCTACGCCGCGCCGGTACAGGCCGCGTGTCGTGCCGCTGGGGATTTCCGGAACCGTACCGCCCGCAAAGGCGCGGGCAATGCGCGCGCACTCGCCGGGGGATTCGATGGTAAAGCGCAGGCGCGCGAAATTAACATCCGGCAGTTCCGGGAAAGGAAGCGTCAGCGGCACGCCGTTGAGCAGCGTGTTCCGGCAGCCGTACTCCGGCAATAGCGGGAAGTCCCGTCCGGTACGGTCGGCAAGGCGGGTAATGCTTTCCCTGCACGCGCAGCGGTTGGATTTGCGGCGGATGGCGCAAAGCTCGAACACCATCAGCGGCAGATGGCCGTAAACAATCAGCTCGGTTTCCAGCGGGGCGCGCAGGCTGCGCAGCTGTTCCAGGCGCAGCTCAAAGGAAAGCGTCTGCCGGCGCACGCCGAGCGCCGCGAACGCGGAAAGTGTGCCGGAGTGGAACGCGTTCAGCCCAAAATCGCCGTAAACCGTCATACCGGCTTCGCGAAGCAGGCGGATATGCCCGATGTTGCCCGCAAGGGCAGCAGCCACGCCCGCCTGCCGGACGGTTTGCAGCATACGCATGATATCGCCGCGCTCCGCGTCGAAGAACACGCGGGGCAGCACGGCGGCAACTGGCAGTTTGCCTGCAAGCGCTTTGGTGCGGGCGGCGTCCTCCGCCAGCGCGGCCAGCGGCAGGTAAACCGCCGCCGGGGAAGCTTCCGGCAGGGCAGCGTCGATTTGCGCAAAGGTGCGCCCTTCCAGAACCAGCCCTCGATAGGGGTGGGGTTCCGGCAAAGCTTGATACTTTGCAAGCGCCTGTTCCCGCAGGGCTTCCAGCCGCGCAGGGGGCAGGCCGATACCGTCCGCAAGCCGGACGTGTGCCTGCTCCGGCGATACGCCGAACGCGGACAAAAGCCAGCGCCGCGTCTGTTCGGTATCACCGGCAGAATTCCAAGGCGAGACCGGCGCGGTGTCAAAAACGGTCACGCCGTCCCGGATGCCGTCCCATACATGGAGCAGCAGCCCGGTTTCGTCCGCCGTTAGGGAAGCTTCCAGGAATGCCGCCGGGGAAGCTTCCAGCCAGGCAGGCCGGGCGGGGGGAGCCTCCCGCAGGGCAAGCAGCTCACCGAGCGCCTCGCGCCGCAGCGCGTTGAGCGCCGACGCGGGCACGGCAAGCCCTTCATCCATGGAGAGTTCCAGCTTCCGCACGGCAAAGGGGGTGCCGCCCGTTTTCCGGAGCGCCTTTTCGGCTTGCCCGGCAGTGCTGGGGCGGCTGTGTGCCTGCTCCGGCGGCGCGCCCTCAATATGGACGGTGCGTTCCCCGTCGCTGACATCAAGCGCCAGCGGCGCGCCTGCCGACGCCGAAAAGGCAAGGCTCACCGGCACGAGCGGCGCTTCCCTGCCGGGGGCAAAGCGGCGTGCCGCTTCGTCATAGAGCGGCTGCACCTCGTGGAGCGGCAGCTCGGTCTTGGTACCAAGCATGGCGTCGCCCTGTTTGCCGGTAAAATAGCCGTCGGTGAAGCCGTCGCGCGAAAATACGCGCCGCAGCGCGTCCTCTTCGGCGGGGGTTGGCCCGCGCTGTTCGCGCAGGAGGGCGGCGTAAACGGCGGTGACGACAGCCGCGTATTCAGGGCGTTTCATGCGCCCCTCGATTTTCAGCGACGAGATACCCGCCGCACAGATTTCCGGGATATGGTGCGCGAGGGAAAGGTCTTTTAACGAGAGCGGGTAGCGTTCCGCGCCCTTCCCGTCATAGCGGTAGGGGAGGCGGCAGGGCTGCGCGCACAGCCCCCGGTTGCCCGAGCGCCTGCCAATGACTGCGGAAAGATAGCATTGCCCGGAGTAGCACCGGCACAGCGCGCCATGCACAAAGATTTCGGTTTCAACGCCGCTTTCGGCTGTAATCCGGCGGATTTCCCGCATGGGCGTCTCGCGCGCCAGCACGACCCGGGAAAAACCAAGCTCTTTTGCCATCCGCGCGCCGTCCAGCGTGGAAATGGTCAGCTGGGTGGACGCATGCAGCGCAAGCGAAGGAGCGCGGGTGTGCAGCATCCGCGCTAGGCCGACATCCTGTACAATCAGCGCGTCCGCACCGGCTTCATAAAGGAAGCGGGCATCCAACAGCGCTTCCTCACACTCCCGGTCGCCGACCAGGATATTTAAGGTAATATTGGTCTTGACCCCGCGCGCACGGCAGTAGGCAATAGCATCCGCCATTTCTTCGCGCGTAAAATTCTTCGCTCCCCGGCGCGCGTTGAACGTGCCGAAGCCCATATAAACGGCGGTGGCGCCGCTCTGCACGGCGGCGCGGATGCCTTCGGCGGAACCGGCGGGGGCTAACAGCTCGGGAATGGTCATTTGCCAGCGTTGGCGCTGAGCTTCTGCTGTTTGGTGGCTTTGGTAATCTGGGAGCGCAGGTGACGGTTTTCGTCGATATAGCTTTGCAGCTGCTCACGCATACTGTCCACCTGGTTCTGTGCTTTCAGGCATTCGTCGGCGACGTTGATGGCGGCGAGGACGGAAGCCTGCTCGACGGTAAGGTCGGCGTTTTGGTGCGCTTCGGTAATTTTGGCGTTCACCAATTCGGCGACTTTATCCATATATTCTTTATTTTCTTCTGCTAATATCGTATATGCCCTGCCCGCGATGTTCACGGTAACTCGGTTCATGAAATCTCCTCCTTGGATATTGGATAGATGCTCCCTTCCAGTATACCACAAAATCCGTCCCATTGCACCCTGTTTTTTTCGGCAGTGCCGAAATTTTCCGCCAAGGCCCCGCCCTTTTATTTCGGCTTCGCTCTATTCTGGCAGCGTAAGCCAGTTTTTCAGGCGTTCAATTTTTTGTTTTTTGTGTAACTGGACGGCTTGCTCACAGCCGTGCAGCAAAATCATCTGCTCCAGCATGATTTGCACATCTGCAATTTCTTCCGCAATTTGTTCGATATTGTCCGCGCCGCGCATGTTTTTGCATAGCTCCTTTTGCAGTTCGGACATTTCTTCAAATGCGACAATGGTTTGGGCGGTTTCGCCCCATTCCTGCAAGGCCCTTTGGAATATTTCCCTGTCAGTCATGGATTCACGCTCCTTGCGGTAATCAGGTCAGCTGTCAGCAGGGTTTCAAAGGTGTTGACCGTGCCGCCATGCTCTACAATTTTGCAGTCGCTCACCTTATCGATATTAATGTCGGTAAAAGACAGCTTCTTGTGCGTTGGCTGAATGCCAATCCATTCGCCTTCGTGGGTACCCTCCATGATGAATTCGGAAATGACATAATCACCGTCCGTATATTGCCGTATAATCCGCATTATGTAATCAGGATAAGTCGTTTTAGTCGCTTTCAGATGTTCCTGCATACCGGTAACACCCAATGGGAGAAACTGTTCTCCGATTCTAAGACGACAATCCGGGGCAACAAATTCGCCGATGCGTTCTGCCTGGTTTTGGGATATGACAGTTTCATAAAATGTTTTGACAAGTTCTGTGTGGTTCATTGGACGATCCTTTCTCCGCGAATATAGCGATACATGCGGGTTGTTATTCGGAGAGGTATTCTTCCAGGCAAATCCCGCGCGACATGATTTCCTGTGCGGCTTCAGTTCCGACGTATCGATAGTGCCAAGGCTCATAGCCTACGCCGGTCAGGCTGCTTTTGGTGGTTGGATAGCGCAGGATAAACCCATATTCCGCGCAGTGCTCCATCAGCCATTTCTGCACGGGGCGCCGCTCCTGCGACTTGTTGAGCACTGGGTAAGCGCTGTCCACGATATCGGCGGCAAGCCCCGCCTGGTGCTCGCTTGTGCCGGGGCGCGCGACCCAGAAGGCGGCGGCTTCGGACGCTTTCTCGCGGGAATAGCCCTTCCGCAGATAAGGCCCCATCCGGTTCTGATGGAGGTATGATTGCTTGTCCCAGGTGCGGTATGCTGAGCAGACCATGGGGGAATAGCCCGCCGCCCGCGCGTCCGCCAGCATCGTTTGCAGGGCGGGATAAACGCGGCTGTCAATTTGATAGCCATTGTCCAGCGCGGTCAGCCCGGGGATGGTGAAATCCTCCGGCAGTGGGTTGCTGCCGTTAATCAGAATGAGGTTCCAAGCGTCCATTTCCGCGGCAGCCTCCGCAAGCAGATGCTCCATTTCTGTAAGCGTCACGCGTGCCTGTCCCCGCTCCGTAACGAAATCAACCATTTTCTGATGCAGCCGCGTTTTTGCGGCAAAGCACTGCCCGGACGCGCTGAACGAAAGCAGTTCCCGGGATTCATTGCGAAGGATATCCTTCCGGGCGCTGTCATAGTAGTAGAGATAACCGTCAATCAGATAAAACCCCTCCGTCGGCGGGGTGGCCTGCGCGGCATGGCTCGTCCAGCGCTCGGCCCCGCCAAGGTGGTGATACTCATGCGGAACGGAAGCCTCCATAACCTCATAGTAATACCAGTTCGCGGGCGTCACGTCGCGGTAAAAAACCGGGGCGCTGCGGCTGATGTAGTCCCGGTCGGGTACGCGTCCCAGCGCGCGGTTGAGTATGACCACCGCTTCGATGCGGGAAATCGGGTCGTCCGGGCGGAAACCACCGTCGCCCTGTACCCAGCCGCAGGCTTTGGCGGACAGGATTGCCGCCGCGTCCGGGTGGGTTTCCGGTACATCCGAAAACGGTTCCGCGTCACTGCGCAGCGGGAAAAAGTAAGACAGGCACCGCACAAATTCCGCCCTTGTCAGCGCCTCATTGGGGCAGAAATCGGTTTCTCCAGCCTGCATTACGCCAAGTGAACCCATTTCCCGCGCAGCCTGCTCATACCATGCGCCGCTTGGGATATCGGCGTAGGAAATTGTGATTTCAGCCGGGGTTGTCAGCAGCGAGTGCAGCATCTGGGCGGCGTGTGCACGCGTCAGCGGCGCGGTGGGCGAAAAAAGCGGGAGCGCTTCATCGCTGCCGGATAAGTAGGCGATATGCCTGCTGCTGTCCAGTGTCAGCCCGGCCGCGGGCGGCTCGGGCGCTGCAAAGGCAGACAGCCCACCGGCGAGCAGCACGGCAGGCAGCAGAAAACGGAAAGTGTACTTGGGCATGGGCGTTCCTCCGAAACCAGTGGAATGTGCGTATTTTAACCACCCTATTATATCACTGGGTATACCATAATTCAACAGGGTTTTGTGAAATTTGACATTCCGCGCCGGGGCAGCGGCGAAGCGGGAAAAATAGGGACGGAATGAAATTGATTTTTGGAAAACGCTGTGCTATAATAGACCTGCTCAAAAACCATTGAAAGGCACTGATTGAAATGAAAAAATACCGTTTAGGCATTTTGGGGGCCGGGAATATGGGGCTTGCGATTGCCCGCGGCGCGGTCAACGCGGGGCGTTGCACCCCGCCCGAAATCCTTTTAATGAACCTTACATCCGAAAAGCGCGCCGCCCGCGCCGCCGAGGGCTTCGCCGTCACCGGCAGCCAGGCGGAGCTGTATGGCAGCTGTGAGCAGGTCGTCTTGGGCATCAAGCCGCAGATTTTCGACGCGGTGCTGCCCATGCTGGCCGCCGCCGGGGTCACGGAAAAGCCCCTGGTGATTTCGATTGCCGCTGGGGTCAGCTTCGCGAAAATGGAGGCCGTGCTGGGGGCGGACTGCCCGATCATCCGTGTGATGCCCAATACGCCTTTGCTGCTCGGGCTGGGCGCAAGCGCGCTCGTCCGGAATGCCGCCGCTTCGCCGGAGCAGCTGGAGAACGTGCGCGCGCTGTTCGGCTCTATGGGAATCACCGTGGTGTTCGAGGAAGAAAAAATGCTCAACGAGGTCATCCCTTATAATGGCTCGGCCCCGGCGTATGTTTACGCGTTCATCGACGGAATGGCACGTTCGGCGCAGGAGCACGGCATTGCGCGCGAACAGGCGCTTGAATTGATTAGCAAAACCTGCATTGGCGCGGCGGAAATGGTGCTGCAAAGCGGCAAAACCCCCGCCGAGCTGATCCGTGAGGTCTGCTCACCGGGCGGCACGACCATCGAGGCGGTCAAGGTGCTCGAAGGCGCGGGGCTGAATGCCATCCTTGCCGAAGCGAGCGACCGCTGCATTGCACGCGCTTACGAGCTGGGAAAATAGGGGCTGGTTGGTTGAGCGTGTTCAAGTTTTCGTTGACAAGCGCAATCAATTTGTGTTAGAATGGGAACAGTAATGATGCAGCCGCCCGGCTGCGAACAAACGCGGAAGGACGTGTATTGAAAATGAAGTTTACCAGCAAGCTGGCAATTTTCGGCGGTGTTCTTGCAGGCGTAGGCGCGGTGGCGCTGTCGCTCATCAAGCGGAAGCAGAATGAGGAAATTTACCATGAGGCCGAAATCAAGGCGATGGACGAGCTTGATCAGATGATGGATCAGGCGGATGGGTGCGAAGGCTGCACCTGCGCGGAGGAATGCGCCGCCGTCCAGGAAGAACAGGCTGAAGAGGAGCCCGCTCCGGAAGCGGGGGAAGCGCCCGAAGCACCGGCGAAAGAAAAGCCGGAGGAAACGGCGGCTCCCGAAGCAGAAGAAAAAATGGAGGAGTAGGAATCCTGAGTTCCCGGAAAAAGCGAAGGGCGGAGCACGGCTCTGCCTTTCTTTTTTAGACCTGTTCGGAAACCGGGTGCCGGATTGCGTGAGAATTTATCGTCAGGATGGGACGATTTCCCGTAGGGATCCTGACGGATATCAAAGGGAAGCGGCACAACATGACGGCAAAGGCTCGCGGCAGACGGTGCGTCAATGGTTTTTGAACAGGTCTTTTGTATCTTTTTGATGAAAGGGGTTTTATTGTGATTGAATACGAAGGCAGGGTATTCCGCCCGCCGTCCGAGGCTTACAGCCTGATTGTGCAGGCTACCATCGGGTGCAGCCACAACC
>CAJUJQ010000028.1 GCA_910586575.1 uncultured Clostridia bacterium
ATACTGGTTCACGCATTTTTTTCTTTGCGTGGTCTTGACAGGGGGACCATTTTAGGAATTCCTGGACCAGGTGCGCGCCGCAGGGGACCATTGCCCTTGCCAGGAGAAGTGCCCGCACCACGGCAACTGTTTTGAATGCGTGACACTGCACCGCGGGCACTGCGACCATCTGCCGATGTGCCTGTGGGATATGGTCAACGAGCGCATTTGCGCGCTGTCTCATCTCACCGAGCACACGCTCCGCGACTATGAGGACAAACACAAGGATGATGCAAAATAGGGAGGTATCCCTCCGACGGTGGGAACCGGAGGACGCGGAGACATTTTTTGCGGCGTCAAACGACCCGGCGCTGCACGCAATGATGAACCCGGATTTCCCCAAAACCGCAGACGCGTGCAGGCAGGCGGTCTGCCGGTTCGTGTCCTGCCCCGATGAGGAAGCGTATATCCGCGCTGTCCTGATTGACGGATGTGTTGCGGGCTGCATTGCCGCGTTTCCGGACGGGGACAGCGCGGAGCTGGCTTATTGGCTGGCTTTGCCGTACCGGGGGAGGGGGCTCATGCCGGGTTTGTTGATTTCCTTTGCGGGGCTGTTGTTCCGACGGTTTCCCGCGCTTGAACGGCTGCACGCAGCGCCGCTGCCGCAGAACTACGCTTCCCATCGCGCGCTGGAAAAGGCTGGTTTTCGCCGGGACGGCACAGAATGGAGCTTTTCCAGGCCTTCCCAAGAAGGAGTTTTACCATGAAAGAAGTCCAATGCTTTGCGCATCTGGCGAATGTCGAGGACATCCCGCTGGAAGCGCTGCCGCAGCTGGCCTATATCAGCAAAACCGTCCCGGAATCCTCCGTCCATCCGCGTGTTATGCACAGCCACGAGGATTTGTGTGAGCTGGTGCTCATCTGGGAGGGCGAGGCGGATTACTCTATCGGCGGGCGGGAGCGCCGGGTGCACTGCGGCGACCTGATTGTCTACAACAGCGGCGTAATCCACGATGAGCGCTACGGACGGAATGTCCCGATTGCAAGCTACTGCATTGCCATGCGCGGGCTGAAGCTGCGCGGCCTGCGGGAAAACGCGCTGATTCCGGATAATGACAATCCGGTTTTCCCATCAGGATCTCATTTTGAGGCGCTGCGCGATACCATGTCGCTGATGTTCGACGCGCTGTGTACCAACGCGGACGGCTGCGGGCATTACTGCCGCCATCTGCTGCTGGGCGTGCTGAGCCGGGTCTGGGCGTTGCGCAACAGTGCGCCCGCCGCCGCGAGTGTCCAGCCCAATCTGCTGGGCAGCCGTATCAAGGCGCTGATCGATCTGCATTATACCGAGGACATCAGCCTGCAATCGCTGGCGGACGGCCTGCACATCAGCCCGTATTACCTATCCCATGTGTTCAAGGACATGACCGGCTATGCCCCGGGGCAGTACATCACCCGGCGCAGGGTGGGGCTGGCACAGAACCTGCTGATTTCCACGAATATGCCGGTATCGGATATTGCCGCGCGGGTTGGCTATCCCAGCCCGTCGCATTTCCACGACCGCTTCACAAAAAACGTCGGCATGTCGCCAAGCGCCTACCGCAAAACCTATATCGTCCACAGCGAATCGCAAGAATCCGCAAGTTTGGACGCCGTCTCTGTCAAAAACCCGCCTGCGCCCGGCAAACAAAAAGCAAGAACATAGTAGCGCTTTCCTCAGGTTTCAGGTATACTGAATACAACAAAAAAACAACGGAGGAAAACGTTATGAAAATCGTTAAAATTGGTTCCATTGGGCTTGGAAGACTGGGTTATGAGCATGCAAAGAACCTGGCGACCTGCGTGCCTGGCGTTCAGCTGACCGCCATTTGTGACATTGACAAGGCGCGTGTGGAAACCGTCCGGGAAGAGCTGGACGTACCTTACGGCTACACCGATTTCGAAGAGATGTGCAAAAACCCGGAACTGGACGCGATTGCAATCGTTTCCCCCTCCGGCCTGCATGTGGAGCACATCCGCATTGCAATGGAGAACGGCAAGCACGTTTTCTGCGAAAAGCCGCTGGCAACCACGGTGGAAGCCTGCCGCGAAGCCGAAGCCATTGTTGCCGCGCATCCCGATTTGATTTTTATGCTGGGTTTTATGCGCCGCTTTGACAAGTCCTACCTGGAAGCCAAGAAGAAGATCGACAACGGCGATATCGGCAAGGTCATTCTGGTGCGTTCCTACACCCAGGATTCGGTTGCCACGATTGAGGGTACACTGAAATTCGCGCCGCACTCCGGCGGGCAGTTCCTGGATATGTGCGTGCACGACATCGACCTCATTCGCTGGTTCACCGGCTCCGAGGTCAAGAACCTCTGGGGGATTGGCGGCGTGTTTGCCTATGAGCTGTACCGCGAGCTGAACGACGGCGACAACGTCTGCGTGATGCTGCAATGCGAGAATGAAGCAATGGGCTTTATGTTCGCGGGCCGCGCGGCGGCGCATGGTTCCCACGTCGAAACCGAAATTATCGGAACGAAGGGTACCCTTCGGATTGCTGCCGTCCCGGCGTCGTCCCATCTGGAAGTGATGAGCGAACACGGCGTTTGCCGCGAGTGCTATGTCGATTTCCTCGAGCGTTGGCACGACGCTTACGTGACCGAGCTGTCCGCCTTCGCCGATTATATCCGCGGCAAGGGTACCCCCGAAATCACTGCCGCTGACGGCACGGCGGTTTCCCGCATTGCTTACCGCTGCAAGGAGTCCTTTGAAACCGGCAAGATGCTCCCGCTTGCGTAATCCGGCAGAAAAAACAGAAAAAAGATTGCCGCCCGTGCCTGTGAAAACTCAGCCAGGACGGGCGGCATGTTGAAAATATTGGATATCAAGGGCGAAGTGATCGGACTGCGATTCTCCGCCCTTTCTTTTTATTGTCTTTCTCACAGGTATTCAAATATGTTACAGCCTGCAAAATTCCCGGATGGAACGGACAACGCCGTCCTCATCGTTGGAGGGAGCACGGTGGCGGCAAATAGCTAAAATATCCGGGTGAGCGTTCGCCATTGCAAAGGAATGCGTAACCGACTGCAACATTTCGCGGTCATTCAAGTAGTCGCCGAAGGCCATGCATTCATCGGGGGAAATCCCCAGTGAATCACAAAGCTTGCGCAGCGCGCCGCCCTTATTGACGCCGGGATTCATCAAATCGACCCAATCCTCGCCGGAAAGCACCACCTGTGCCTGCCCGCTGAGCGCCTGAAGTGCGGGGTAACAGCCGTGCTCTGCGTTCGCTTTCTCAAATACAGCGATTTTACAGATTCGGTCGTCCACTTGGAGGAGGTCGGGCACCCGCGTCAGGCGTGCGCAGTACATGGCGGCGTTTTGGTTGAATACCGGCTCGTCGTCCTCGCACCACGCGGAGTGCTCTCCGGAGAGAAGCGCAAAGGTATGGGGCAGGGCACGGATCCGTTCAACGGTTTCCGCAACCAGCGCACGCGGCAGCTCGTCCACAAACAGGCAGCGCCCGTTTTCAAAGACCATCGCACCGTTTTCGGCAATATAGGTCATATTCTCGTCACCGAACAGGCCTAGAACATTGTAATATTGACGGCCGGAGGCAGGCGCGAAGCGGATCCCGTGCGCCCGCAGCGATTGGAGCAGGGCGGGCAGGTTGGGGGAGAACCGCTTCCGGCTGTCGAGGAGCGTGCCGTCCAGGTCGGCGGCAATGAGTTTGATCTTCATAAAACAGGAAGGATCCCTTTCTTAAAGAATTCGGAAGACCAGGCTTCCAA
The DNA here is from genome assembly GCA_910586575.1 of uncultured Clostridia bacterium. Classification (GTDB taxonomy): domain Bacteria; phylum Bacillota; class Clostridia; order Oscillospirales; family Butyricicoccaceae; genus QXXE01. The sequence goes on from CAJUJQ010000028.1 coordinate 3,756, forward strand.
TCTGGTATACCAGGCAGGAAACGACCCACGCAAGGCCCGTCTGGAAGGCAGCGGCGCCAACCGCCCATTTCCAGCCGCCCATTTCGCGCTTGATGGTCGCGAATGCCGAGGTACAGGGCATGTACAGCAGGATAAATACCAGGAACGCATACGCCGCAACCGGTGAAAACACAGTGGACAGCAGCCCGCCGAGTGCGCTTAAATCGACTCCATAGAGTACGCTCATGGTGGAAACGACGGCTTCCTTTGCAATGATGCCGGTCAAAATGGAGACCGACGCGCGCCATTCACCGAAGCCCAGCGGGGAGAAAATCGGCGCAATGCACCTGCCAAACACGCCGAGGATGCTGTCGGAGGAATCGACGGCGGTTTGCAGGGTGGGGGTAAAGTTTTGCAGCAGCCAGACGACGATGCTCATCACAAAGATGACCGTGCCGGCTTTGGTGATGAAATCCTTGGCTTTTTCCCACATATTTTGCAGCGTGCCGCGCGCGGTGGGCAGGCGGTAGGGGGGAAGCTCGAGCACGAAACCGGAGGAAACGCCCCGGAACACGGTCTTTTTGAGCAGCCAGCCCGCGAAGATGCCGACCAAGATGCCCAGCACATACAGGCTGATGATAATGAAGCTGGCGCACTGCGGGAAAATAGCGCCCGCGAACAGCGCATACACCGGCAGCTTTGCGCCGCAGGACATGAACGGGGTCAGCATGATGGTCATGCGGCGGTCCTTTTCGTTTTCCATGGTGCGCGCGGCCATCACGGCGGGTGTCGTACAGCCAAAGCCCATCAGCATGGGCACGAATGACTTGCCGGAAAGCCCAATACGACGCAGCAGCGTATCCATAATAAAGGCGATGCGGGCAAGGTAGCCGGTATCCTCCAGCAGCGAGAGGAAAAAGAACAGGATAATAATTTGCGGCAGGAAGCTGATGACGCCGCCGACGCCGCCGAGCACGCCGTCGCAGACCAGCCCGGCAATCCAGTCGGAAGCGCCCGCCGCGTGCAGGGCGTTCTGCACCGCAGGGATGAGGGCGCCCTGAATCAGCGTCTCAAACAGGTCGGCAAAAAAGCTGCCAATCGGGCCGAAGGTGGACCAGAACATCAGCACCATCAGCAGGGCGAAAATGGGGAGCGCCAGCCATTTGTTGATGATGACGCGGTCAAGCCGTTCAGTCAGGGTCAGCACCGGCTTTTCGGGGCGCTTGACCGCGCGCCCCACGGTTTCTTCAATGAAGTCATAGAGCGCGTCGGCAAGAATCATTTCGTTGTCCTCGCAGCCGTGGCTGGACAGCGCGGCGGCTGTCGTTTCTACCGTTTTCTGTGCGGCGGGCGGCAGCGTAACGGTTTGCAGGACATGGCTGTCGCCTTCCAGCAGCTTGAGCGCGTAAAAAGGCAAATTCTCACGGCGGAGCTGGGTTTCTTCCAGCGCGCGGGCGACCTTGCCGATGGCCGCGCCGACCCCGTGCAGGTAGGCGGGCTGATGCGCGGGCTTTTGCATGCCCCCGGTAACGATGCCGAGCAGTTTGTCCATATTTTCGCCCTTGCGCGCCGAAATGGGTATCACACGCACGCCAAGTGTCTCGGACAGGGCTTCGCAGTTGATTTCAATGCCCTGTGCGCGGCAGTCGTCAATGAAATTCAGCGCAATCACCATAGGCAGGCCGAGCGCAATCAGCTGCATGGTTAAGTAAAGGTTGCGTTCGATATTGGTCGCGTCCACGATATTCAGAATGCCGTCCGGCGCATCGGAAAGCACGTATTCCCGCGCGATAATTTCCTCTTGGGTAAACGGTGACAGCGAATAGATGCCGGGAAGGTCTACCACATCGATGGTATGCGACTGATAGCAGATATGGCCGGTTTTCCGATCAACCGTGACGCCGGGCCAGTTGCCGACATGCTGGTTGGAGCCGGTCAGGCGGTTGAACAGCGTGGTTTTGCCGCTGTTCGGGTTGCCGATAATTGCAATGGTACGGTTCATTGGTCCCCCTCCAGACAAATCTTGGCGGCTTCCTCGCGGCGCAGGGAGAGGCTGTAGCCGCGGAGCCGGACCGCAATCGGGTCGCCAAAGGGTGCGATCCGCTCAATCGTGATACGGACGCCCTTGGTAATGCCAAGATCCAGAAAATGATGCTTGACCGCCCCCTCAGCGGTCAGGCTTTGCACAATGCCCGATTCCCCGGGCTTCAGGTTTGCGAGGTTCTTCATATTATCCCCTTCCATCAGGCGAAGTTTGCCTACACTAATTTTAGGCGATGAAAGGGAAAAAGTCAATTTCCTTTTTCCAATTTGATTTGTCAGAATTGATGAAAAACAGGGAAGGGCCGGTCGATATCAAGGCAATATTGCACCTCGCGTAACCGCGTATCACCAAATACTGCCATTCGTGAGCGGCCACTGGGGAAAAAGCCCTTTTTTTCATAGAATGCCCTGGCGGGGCGGTTGTCCGCCAGCACCCATAGGAAGATGTGGTGAAAACCCAGGGAAAGAAGCCCTTCGGCGGCGGCGGAAAGAAGCAGTTTCCCATAGCCTTGCCGCGTATATGCCGGAAGCAGATAAATAGAAACCAGTTCACCGTATTCGGGAGTTTCCGGATCGCGGGATCTGCAATAGCTGGTTGTTCCAATCACGCGGTTATGTTCCAGAAGGAGCAGGGTGTAGATCCCCGGGGTGTCTAACACAGCGGCCCAGGAGCCGGAAGGAATGCCCGCAAGCCAACTGTGAGGGATAATTTCACGATAAGCAGCTTTCCAGGATTGTTCGTATAGGTCACTGACGGCGCGTCTGCTGTCGGAGGGAAGAAGCGGACGGATGCTCAGGTCTCCTTTCTGCGGCGGCTTGATACAAAGGGCAGAAGCTTTTGTAGGCGCGGCTGATACGCCTTCCCCCGTAAAGGCCGGGATAAAGCTTTCCCCGATGGATTCCCGCTCCTGGATGAACCCGGTAAGGCCAAGCGACTGCATCCACTCCACCGCTTCCGCGTATTCACCGTCGGTAATTTTGCGGTCGATTTCGGGGTAAGCCTCCATCCCGAACGGCGTATACTGGCGCATCAGGCTGACAAGCACACGGTCGCCCCAGTGTTCGGCGATGGAGCGGAGCACCTGCGCGGTATCCCCGCCCAGGCTGGGCAGCATCAGGTGACGGATGATTACGCCTTTTTGCAGCATTCCACCCGCACCATAAATCGGCGCGCCAACCTGGCGCACCATTTCGGCAATCGCGTCGCGGGCGGTTTCCGGATAGTCGGCGGCGTGGGAATAGCGCCCGGCATAGTAGCTGCTGTAGTATTTATAATCGGGTAAATAAATATCAATCAGCCCGTCCAGCCGCTGCAAGGTGCTGACGGTTTCATAGCCGCTGCTGTTCCAGAGCACCGGAAGGGAAAGCCCCTGCGCACGCGCCAGCCGGAGTGCGGCTTCGATTTGCGGCGCGTAGTGGGAGCCGGTTACAAGATTGATATTATGCGCGCGCTGGCATTCCAATTCTAAGAAAATTTCCGCCAGCCGTGTGATCGTGACCGGCTTCCCGATATCCTCGCGGCGGCTAATCTGCCGGTTCTGGCAAAAAACGCACCCCAGCGCGCAGTGCGTGAAAAAGACCGCCCCGGACCCGCGTTCACCGGAGACAGGAGGCTCCTCCCACTGGTGGAGGGCGGCGCGGGCAACCCATATGGTGGCATCCGCGCCGCAGCGTCCCCGGATACCAGCCGTGCGGTCAGCGCCGCAGGCGCGTGGGCAAATCCGGCAATTGTTCAAGCGCTCCATGACTTCCCTCCTCGTGCAGGGCGGCGTTACGCTGCCATTTCGGCAAGCTCGGCGCGCGCTTCCTGCTCGGTGTCGGCGGAGAAGCAAAAGGCCCCCGCCGCGTCGTAAACCTCCACATGACCTCTGACATAACGAATCGAGTACTCCATTTTTGCACTCTCCTTTCTGTTGATGCTACTATCATACAGAAGTCAGAGTCCAATAAACGGGACTTGTAAAGGCTTTTTTGAAAATTTATCAGAAAAATTTAAACAAATTTTTTATTTAAATTTTGGAAATCTTGCACAATCTCGGGCGGGGCGACGATTTTCACCGCGCCGCCAAGGCCGAATACCCATGCGTAGAACTGCGGGCTGACGGCGACATTTACATTCGCGTAGAAAGAGGTATCATCGCAGGGAGAGAGCGCAATTGCTTCTCCAAAACGGTCGTAAAGCGCGCTGATAAAGCGGTTTTCACACTTCATGCGCACCCATTGTTCCTTACCGCGGAACATGCCGAAGGTTTTGCGGGCGTAGTCGGCGAGGTCGAAACGCTCAAAAAACTGCTTGCCCTCCCGCTGGACGCCGGTGATTTCGAGCGCCTCCATTTTATCCACCCGGTAATGCTTCACCAAATCGGCCTCCTGGTCAAAGGCAATCAGGTAATAATTTTCGTGATCCCACATCAGCGCCCACGGGCTGGCCTGATAGAACTGCCCAGCGCGGCGGTAGTGCTTTACAATATGCCGGTGGGTCACGAAATCGGCCTTCCATTCAAAATACCGGAACCGGATTTGATTTCCGTTTGTAATTGCTTCGTGGAGGGTGTCAATATTGCGGTAAATGCCTTCGTTGATGGTTTTTGCGCGGCCGAATACGTAGACCTGACGCTGAAGCAGGCGTGCCTGCGGCTGGCTGGCCAGCGTTTCAATCTTGTGAATCAGTTCACGGGACTTGCGGTGGGTAATGAAGCGTGACGACTGAATCGCGTCAACCATCAGCTTTAGCTCGGCAATCTCGAACTCGCGGGAAGTCAGGTAATAGCCGCCGTTTTTTCCCCGTTTCTGTAAAATGTCCATCCCGAAATCACGGAGCGCCTGAATGTCCCCGTAGATACTTTTCCGCTCGGCATGGATGCCCGCCTGTTCTAAATGGTACAGGATTTCATCCATGGTCAGCCAGTGGTTTTCGTCCGTGTATGTCAGCAGCAGTCTTTGGAGATGCAGCAGCTTGAGTTTTTGGCGTGGATGTTTGGGCATATGGTTCGCCTCCATCGGATTTACTTGCATTTATCATAACATTCCTATCGGTTTTTTGCAAGTACGGCATGTGAAAATCCAGGGAAAAGCATACTGTTATTTTGCGCAGGGCATGTTCCCGGCGTTGACGGATGGCGGGGAAGCGAGTATAATAGCATCAGGAGGGGATGTTATGAGGCCCGATAGCGTGAACCACTATGCGGCAGGCGCGCCGCCGCTGCTGCGTGACTTTTTGAATTATATGCTGACCATCCGCGGGCGATCCGCGAAAACCACCTACGAGTATTTTCTGGACTTACGTACATTTTTCCGTTATTTGAAGCAGGCAAAGGGTCTTGCTGCACAGGATATACCGTTCGATCAAATTGAAATTGCGGATATTGACCTTTCGTTTATCCGGGATATTACTTTATCCGATACATATGATTATCTCGCTTTTATGGCACAGCAGCGTCCCAAACAGGCGAACAGCCTGACAACCGGCTTTGGCATCAGCGCGACCTCACGCGCACGGAAAATCGCCGCGCTGCGCTCTTTTTTCAAGTACCTGACCGACAAGGCGGGGCTGCTTGAGTACAACCCGATTTCCAACCTGGATTCTCCCAAGGTGAGCAAGCCGCTGCCGCGCTACCTGACGGCGGAGGACAGTATGCAGCTGCTTGACAGCGTTTCAGGCCCCTTCGCGGAGCGGGATTACTGCATTTTGACGCTGTTTTTGAACTGCGGCATGCGTGTTTCCGAGCTGGCGGGGCTGAATCTGGGTGACTTCCAGGGGGACACCGTCCGGGTGTTGGGAAAGGGCAATAAAGAACGCGTGCTTTATTTGAACGGCGCATGCAAGGCCGCGGTCGAAGCCTATCTTTCAACCCGGATAAAACCGCATGATGTCGATAAATATGCGTTTTTTGTCAGCAGGAACCGGAACCGGATCAGTGTACAGACCGTAAAATGGCTGGTGAAAAAGCATGTCCGTGAGGCGGGGCTGAACGCGGACAAGATGTCCCCGCACAAGCTCCGGCACACCGCAGCAACGCTCATGTACCAAAATGGGGTGGATATCCGTTCGCTGCAATCGATTTTGGGGCATGAAAATTTGAATACAACGATGATCTATACCCATGTTGAGGATGCCAGCCTGCGCGGAGCGACCGCTAAAAATCCGCTGGCAGAAGTAAGGCCCAAGGCGCGTCATAAGGCCCCAGAGGATGCATAGCAAGTCGTTCAGGGACAGTAAAAATCGGGCTGCCGGCCATTGCCGGCAGCCTTTTCCTATTCACAGGCATACAAAAGGGGAGCGCTGAAAAGCACCCCCCGTGGAAATTAAGAGCTGTTTTTAGTTGTTCTTGAGGTTGAACCAAGCGTCGCGGCCCAGGTACTGAGCGATATCGCCCAGCTCCTCTTCGATGCGGAGCAGCTGGTTATACTTCGCAACACGGTCAGTACGGCTCGGCGCACCGGTCTTGATCTGGCCAGCGTTGAGCGCGACTGCCAGGTCGGCAATGGTAGCGTCCTCGGTCTCGCCGGAACGATGGGAAACAACTGCGGTATAACCAGCGCGGTTTGCCATCTGGATCGCGTCGAGGGTCTCGGTCAGGGAGCCGATCTGGTTGACCTTGATCAGGATGGAGTTTGCAACGCCAAGGTCGATACCCTTCTTCAGGCGGGTAACATTGGTTACGAACAGGTCATCGCCAACCAGCTGGATCTTGTCGCCCAGCGCCTTGGTCAGCATATCCCAGCCTTCCCAGTCCTCTTCAGCCATGCCGTCCTCGAGGGAGATGATCGGGTACTTCTCAGCGAAGCCCTTCCACATCTTCACCAGCTGCTGGGCGGTCATCTTCTTGCCGGACTTGGGCTGGATATAGCACTTCTCGTTGTCGTCCCACCATTCGGAGGAAGCGGCGTCGATGGCAATCATGAAGTCCTCGCCGGGCTTGTAGCCAGCCTCTTCGATAGCCTGTACAATCACCTTGAGCGCGTCCTCATCCTTCTTAAGGTTGGGTGCGTAGCCGCCCTCGTCGCCGACGCCCGCAGCCGGGGTGCCGTTCTCCTTGAGGGTGCTCTTCAGGGTATGGAAAACCTCAGCGCAGCGGCGCAGCGCTTCCTTAAAGGAAGGAGCGGAAACCGGCATGATCATGAATTCCTGAATCTCAACATTGTTGGTCGCGTGCGCGCCGCCGTTGAGGATGTTCATCATCGGGACAGGCAGGGTCTTGGCATTGCAGCCGCCGATGTAGTTGTAAAGAGGCATGCCGAGTGCTTCGGCAGCAGCCTTCGCGCAGGCAAGGGAAACGCCCAGGATTGCGTTCGCGCCCAGCTCGGTTTTGTTCGGGGTGCCGTCGAGTTCGATCATCGTCTTGTCGATCAGCTGCTGGTCGAGGACATTCATGCCGATGATGGCTTCCGCGATCTTGTCGTTGACAGCCGCAACCGCTTTGGTTACGCCCTTGCCCTTGTAACGGTCCTTGTCACCGTCACGAAGCTCGCAAGCCTCGAAAATGCCGGTAGAAGCACCGGACGGAACTGCCGCACGGCCCATGTACGCACCGGTATCACCCTCAACATAAACATCAACTTCAACGGTCGGATTGCCGCGCGAATCCATGACCTCACGGCCGATGACATCGACGATCTCAATATAACCCTTCATTTGAAATACAACTCCTTTTTTCATTTCTTTATGGTGAGCGCGCTGCCCTGCCTTACCGGGGCAGCGCGTTTTCCAACAAAGTGTTTACTGAACAAGCAGGGAATGGCCGGTCATTTCGGCGGGCTGTTCCAGGCCCAGCAGCGCGAGCATTGTCGGCGCAAGGTCTGCCAGTACGCCGCCCTCGGACAGGGCCTTGATATCGTCGCGGCCTACCAGGAACAGCGGCACGGGGTTGGTCGAATGCGCGGTGAACGGCGATTTGCCGTCGTCCTCGAGCATCTGATCGGCATTGCCGTGGTCAGCGGTGACCAGCGCACAGCCGCCCTGCGCGAGCAGGGCATCGAGCACCTTGCCAAGGCAGGTATCGACGGCTTCGACCGCCTTGACGGCAGCGTCAAACACGCCGGTGTGCCCGACCATATCGCAGTTAGCGAAATTCAGGATAATCACGTCATAGCGTCCGCTGTCAATGCGCTTGAGCACCTCATCGGTGACCTCATACGCCGACATTTCGGGCTTGAGGTCATAGGTTGCGACGGACGGGCTCTTGATGAGCGAACGCTCCTCGTTTTTGTATTCGGTTTCTACGCCGCCGTTAAAGAAGAAGGTGACATGGGCGTATTTCTCGGTTTCGGCAATACGCAGCTGGGTCAGGCCCTTTTCCGCGATATATTCGCCGAATGTGTTGGCGAGGGATTCCGGTTTGTACGCAACCAGAACCTTGGGCATGGTCGCGTCGTACTGGGTCATGCAGACATAGTCCACTTCCAGCGCGCCCTTGGGGCGGTGGAAGCCGTCAAAATCAGGGTCAACAATCGCGCGGGTGATTTCACGGGCACGGTCGGGACGGAAGTTTGCGAAAATAATCGAGTCGGACGGCTGGATTTCCGCGCCTTCGGTGGTAATCACCGGGACAATAAATTCATCGGTCACGCCCTCGTCATAGGATGTCTGGATGGCTGCAATGGCGTTGTCAGCGTGCTTGCCGATGCCGTTGACCATCGCGTTGTATGCGACCTCAAGGCGCTCCCAGCGCTTGTCACGATCCATCGCGTAGTAGCGTCCGCTGACGGTTGCGATACAGCCAATGCCCACTTCGTCGATCTTATCCTGAATGCGCTGTACATAGCCGATACCGGAGGTCGGAGGCGTGTCGCGACCGTCCATGAAGCAGTGTACGCAGACCTTCCACAGGCCATGGCGCTTGGCGAGGTCGAGCAGGGCGCAGATATGGTCGAGGTGAGAATGCACGCCGCCGTCACTCATCAGGCCAAAAATATGCAGGGTGGAATCGTTCCACTGGCAGTTGGTCACCGCGTTGAGGAACGCTTCGTTTTCAAAGAAATCGCCGTCCTGGATGGACTTGGTGATGCGGGTCAAATCCTGGTAAACAATGCGGCCCGCGCCGATGTTGGTGTGGCCAACCTCAGAGTTGCCCATCTGGCCATCCGGCAGGCCGACATTCATGCCCGACGCACCGATCAGGGTATGGGGGCAGGTTTTCGTCAGCTTATCGATGGTGGGGGTCTTGGCGGCGGTGATGGCGTTGCCGGTGCTGTCCGCACGGTAGCCAAAGCCGTCCATGATAATCAAAGCCAGCGGGCTTTTGCCAGACTGGGGCTTTTCTGCCTTGGGTGCAGCTGCCTCTGCCTTCACGGCAGCTGCAGCGGCCTCTGCCTGAGCAGCGGCTTCCACCGGCGCTTCCACCTTGGCGGCAGCCTTTTCCACCTTGGCGGCAGCTTTTTCTGCCTTTGCTTCGGCCTTTTCTACCTTTTTGACGGCAGCTTTTTCAGCTTTAGCAGCAGCCTTTTTGGTTTTCTTTTCCGTGTCTTCTGTCGTTTTCTTCTTACTAGCCATACGAATTACATTTCTCCTTAATGACTGGCAAACCGGGCGAATGATCCTGCGCATTCAATCCGGTACCCCGGCAAAGCAGGGGGGTGCCAGCTTCCCAGGCGGGGCAGCGCCCCGCCGTACAAACAAAACTTACTGCTTAGAAGCGTTTGCGATTTTCACAAAATCGGGCGCCTTGAGGGACGCGCCGCCGATCAGGCCGCCGTCAACGTCGGGCTGCGCAAGCAGCTCTTCGGCGTTGTTCGCGTTCATGGAGCCGCCGTACTGGACGGTAATGGCGCGCGCGGCGCGCGCGCCATACAGTTCACGCAGGCAGTCGCGGATTGCTGAGCAGACCTCACCGGCCTGTTCAGCGGTTGCGGTCTTGCCGGTGCCGATTGCCCAGATAGGCTCATAGGCGATAACAACCTTTTTGATATCCTCGGCGGGAACGTCGCGCAGGGCAATCTTGATCTGCTTGCGGACTACTTCCATGGTCACATTCTGCTCGCGCTCCTCAAGGGACTCGCCGCAGCAGAGGATGGGACGGATACCGGCAGCGATAGCAACCTTGATTTTCTTGTTGCAGTCGATATCGGTCTCGTTGAAATACTGACGGCGCTCGGAGTGGCCGATAATCACGTATTTCACGCCCATTTCCTTGAGCATATCGGCGGAAATTTCGCCGGTGAACGCACCGGACTTCTCGAAGTGCATATTCTGTGCGCCGATCGAGATTTTGGAGCCGCGGGCCGCTTTAATAGCCGACTGAAGGTCGGTAAAGGGCACGCAGAGCACCAGTTCACAATACTTGTAAACATCCTTATCGAGCTGCTGCTTCATATCCTCAATGAGGGTTTTTGCCTCGGCGGGCGTTTTATTCATTTTCCAGTTGCCTGCAATGATCGTTTTGCGATATCTACGGTTCATAATTTCAGTACCCCTTTCCTAATTTCCCGACACGCTTACGCCGGGAGTTAAGTAGATGAATTTCCCTCTGCTCAGGGGTCAAACCCCTTCTTGGAACCGGCTCTCGGACAGAGAGCGATCCTGCGTGAAAGGCGTCAAAGGGCTGTGCCCTCTGGTTTCCTGCGGATGCGGTGCATCCTTATTACGATTGCTGCGGCGGGACGGATGCCCTGCCGCAACGATATTCGGCAGCTGGCTCACCATAAAGCCAGCTGGACAGTGAATGGACAGTCTTAAACGCATGGAACATGCGAATTCCAAAGCGGCGAGCCTACACCCCGCGCCGCAGCGCGCATTCAAACTACCGCAAAGCGGTGATCCAATCCGGAGTTCGCGCACGTTGAATTTGATACCTTACGCTGGAACGGCGTGCGCCCGTGAGGGTGCGGCGGCGGAGCCGTTTCGGCCAAAATCCGCAGATTTTGGCCGAAACGCAAGCGCGTCAGGCGCGAAGCGTTTATTTATCCTGGAGGCAGGCAATGCCGGGCAGCTCGAGGCCTTCGAGGAACTCGAGAGAAGCGCCGCCGCCGGTGGAAATGTGGGTCATGCGGTTCGCGAAGCCAAGCTTCTCAACCGCCGCCGCGCTGTCGCCGCCGCCAATGATCGAAACTGCGTTGGAAGCTGCAATTGCCTTAGCAATTGCCTTGGTGCCGACTGCAAAAGCATCAAATTCAAAGACACCCATCGGGCCGTTCCAGACAACCGTGCCCGCGTCCTTGAGCGCTTCGGAGAACAGCTCAATGGTCTTGGGGCCGATGTCCAGACCCATCATGTCGTCCGGAATCGAACCGGCTTCTACCGTTTTAGGCTCGGCATCCGCCGCGAAATGGTCGGCACATACCGTATCGATGGGCAGCAGCAGCTGTACGCCCTTCTGTTCGGCCTTGTCGAGCAGACCCTTTGCCAGATCCAGTTTGTCAATCTCGCAGAGCGAGGTGCCGATGCTTTTGCCCATGGCCTTCATGAAAGTGTAGCTCATGCCGCCGCCAATGATGATGGTGTCGCACTTTTCAATCAGGTTGTTGATAACGCCGATCTTGTCGGATACCTTCGCGCCGCCCAGAATCGCAACGAACGGACGGGCCGGATCCGCAAGCGCCTTGCCCATGATGGAGATTTCCTTGTTAATCAGGAAACCGCAGGCGGCGGGGAGATAATCCGCGATACCGGCAGTGGTGGCATGCGCGCGGTGCGCGGTGCCGAACGCGTCGTTTACATAAATCTCAGCCATGGAGGCGAGTTCCTTGGCAAATGCGGGGTCGTTCTTTTCTTCTTCCTTATGGAAACGGACATTTTCAAGCAGCATGACTTCCCCCGGCTTCAATGCCGCTGCAAGGGACTTCGCAGATTCGCCGATTACATCGTCCGCCAGCTTGACGTTCTTGCCAAGCAGTTCGGACAGGCGCTCCGCGACCGGCTTGAGGGAGTACTTCGGGTTGACCTGGCCCTTCGGGCGGCCCAGGTGTGAGCAAAGGATGACAGCGGCGTTTTTATCCAGCAGATACTTGATGGTCTGGAGGGATGCGACAATCCGCTTGTCGTCGGTGATACGGCCCGTGTCGTCCTGCGGGACGTTGAAGTCGCAGCGGACAATAACCTTCTTGCCGGCTACATCGATGTCTTCCACGCTCTTTTTGTTGTACTGCATATTCATTCTCCTTTTTTATGATAAAAATTAGGAACATCTGAACTTTTCCCCGGAGCAGTATCCCGGCAGGCTGGGCGGCTCGCCGCCTACCCTTCAAGAATACCACTCCGAAATAGAATTATACTTGGTTTCTGTGCATCTTTCAAGAGACAAACGGAAATTTTTTGTGAATTAACCGCTGCTTTCCATGTTTTTTTTCGTCGCTCTGTGAAAAGTGCGGTATCTGCCGATGATTTCCGCCATATTTTGGTTACTTTTACCCGCGCGGCGCGCCGTAGTACATCACGGCAAGGGCCTCCGGCCCGGTATTGGTAATCACGGAAACGCCAATCGGCCAGCGCGTGACCTTGCGGAAACCAAGTGCGTAAAGCTGATTTTCCAGCTCGGCGATTTTCGCCTCGGGGACCGCGCCGTGCAGCAGGCCGGCCTCCTGCTTTTCGATACCGGCCGCATGCTGGCGGACAAATTCCGCCATCTTGGGGATCAGGTTCTTCTCGCCGCGTACCTTGCCGCAGACATTCACGCCGCCCGCGTAAACATGGCTGATTGGCTTCAGCCCCAGCGCTTCCCCCACAAAGGCCGCGCCGCCTGAAATGCGCCCGGATTTTTTCAGATGCCTAAGGGTGTAAACCCCAAGCACGGCCTCCGACCGCATGACGCGCGACTGGACGACCCCGAGGATGGCTTCAAACGATTCACCCTGGTCACGCATTTCAGCCGCTGTCAGCAGGATGCGCCCATAAATCATGGTATAGGTTTCCGAATCGACAAGTTCAATCCGCATCTCTTTGCCGTATTCATCATAATACAAATCCCGCGCGATGCAGCAGGACTGGAACCCGCCAGAGCCTTTCGCGTTCATAAGAATGCCAAGCACATGGGTGAATCCCGCCGCGTGCGCGCGCCGGTAGCTGTCAAGCACCTGCGCGGGCGTGATCTGGCTGGTCTGCGGGATGTCGTCAGTTTCCTGGAGCAGCTTCCAATATTGCTGCGGGGTCGTATCGTAATATTCCCGGAAGGTACGTCCTTCGTGCGTGATATGAATCGGAATGATTTCAATCTTGTATTGGTTGACAAGCGATTCCGGGATATCACAGGCGGAATCGCTGAAAATATGGATTTTTTCCATTCTGAAATCCTTTCGGTATAAGAATGATTCGCTTTCAGCATGAAAAGGGGGGCGAGACGTCCGCTGCCGCGCAGGCGTGTTCAGATGCCGTGCGCCAGCATTCCGGCTTCCTGCAAGCCCTCGAAGTCCGTCTGCCGCAACGCTTCAAAAACGGTGACGGCAACCGAGTTGGAAAGGTTCAGGCTGCGCGCGCCCTCGCGCATCGGAATCCGCAGGCAGCGCTCCGGATTTGCCCGGAGCAGCGGTTCCGGCAGCCCCTTGGTCTCCTTCCCGAAAATCAGGTAATCCCCGTCCCGGAACGAAGCCTCCGTGTAAGCCCGCGGCGCTTTGGTGGACAGGTAATAATACCGTCCGGGGTTCTTTTCAAAAAACGCGTCCAGCATCGGATAAAGGTAAACATTCAAAAGGTGCCAGTAATCGAGCCCGGCGCGCTTGAGGTGCCGGTCATCGATGGAAAAGCCAAGCGGCTCAACCAGATGCAGCGCACAGCCGGTCGCGGCACAGGTGCGCGCAATGTTGCCGGTGTTCTGCGGGATTTCCGGTTCGACCAATACGATATGAAACATGTGGAATTCCCCTCCCAACAGACAACCGGTAATTTCCTCTGATTCTATGCCAATACCATTTTATGCGATTTCCAGCGCTTTTTCAAGCTATTTTTTGCTTTTTAACTGAACTTTTTTATATAAGCCCCCGAATATTCCGTTTGATTTCCTTTTTCTTGAAAAAATTGATGAAATTTTGCGCATACACTGGTCGATTTCTGTATAAATTGCGCTTTTTCCACACCCCGCTTTTTTTGCGGCAAAAACGCGGCTCACCATGCGAAAACGCCCGGCGGTATTCCGCTGCCCGACGGGCGTTCTTTGTTACATCATATCCACCGGGTCAAGCCGGGACGCGCGCAGCGCTGGCAGCAGCCCGCAGACCGTTCCGCCCGCCACTGCCACCGCCGGGAATAACACCGCCGCCTGTCCCAGCGCAATCCCCGCCAGCGCCGGTACCCGCCGCGCCAGCAGCCAGAGCATCCCGCCGCCCAGCGCACTCCCCACAAGTCCGCCAATCAGGCAAAGCACCATTGCCTGATACAGGAAAATGCGCAGCACGTCCCGCGGCTTTGCGCCGATGGCCAGGAAAACGCCGATATCCGGCTTCCGCTCATCCGCTGCCGCCAGCAGGCTGCTGCAAACGCCAATCATCGCAATCAGGAACGCGATTGCCGCGATCGCGAAAAACGCCAGCGTGACCAGCCCCACAATTTCATCCGCCGTATCCAGTGCCCCGCTCAGGTTGCGTACCGCGATTTCCCCACCTATTTGCTGCCGTTCTTTGAGAAAATGCTCGACCTGCTGACCGGCAGCGTCCAGGTCGGCCGCCGCCATGCACTGTACAAAAATCTGATCCGCCGGTTCGCCCGCGTCCGCCAGGCAGGAGTACGGCAGATAAATCATATCCGGTATGAATGTCCCCGCCAGCCCGTTTACCAGAGACGCCTGTGATGAAATCACGCCAACAATCTCATATACCTGCTCGTTGCCGTCCACCGCTAGCCGAAGCTCTTTTCCTACAACATTTTCCCGGCGGAACAGCCTGCGCGCAAGCGTATTGTCAATGACGGCGACCCGCTCTGCGCAGGCGACCTGCCGTGCCCGGAACAGCGAACCGTGCAGCAGCTCCAGCCGCATCACTTCGCCCATCTTTTCATCAACCCCGAAGAAAACCGCCGCGCCCTGCTCGTGCCCGGTGCGGAACTGACCGCTGCCCGCCTTGATTGCCATTGCGTGCGAAACGACCGGAAGCCCCTGCTCCAGTGCCTCGGCCTGTCCGGCGGAAAAGACCACGCCGCCTCCGGACTTTTCCAGATATACGGTCAGGCCGCTCAGTCCCAGCGCGTCCAGCCCCTCGCGTACCTGCGCGCGCCCAAACTGCACCGTGCACACGATGAGCAGCATCGACCACACGCCTACCGCTACCGACAGCACGCTCAGAGCCGAACGCAGCAATGTCCCCCGCGCCTGCCGCAGCGCCAGGCGCAGGCAGTCGCGCCGGTTCACCGGCGCACCTCGACCGGCACGCCATCGGCAAGCTCCCCGGCGGCTTCGAGCACGACGAGTTCCCCCGGCGCAATGCCGGAGGTGACTTCTACCGCCTGGCTCAGCGCGTAGCCGGTTGTAACCGCGCGGCGCGAAACCCGCCCGTTTTCACCGATGACATAGGCGAATTCTTCGCGGCCTTCCTGCCGGATGGCCTCATAGGGGAGGATGACCGCCGATTCCTTTTCGTCTACGAAAATCTTTGCGCTGGCGCTGTAGCCTGGGCGGAGCGATTCGTCCGCGCCTACAATCCGCAGGACGGCGGAAACCGTCACCGCGCCGCTTCCGCCGGTCAGGCTGACCGCCTGCCTTGCCACCGGCGCAACTGATTCCACCCGCCCCGCGTACACCCCGCCGGTGGCGGAAACCGTAATATTTGCCCGCTGCCCGGCTTGCACATCGGCAATAAACGCTTCCGCGATATTGACCCGCAGCCGCACTGCTTCCAGGTCGATGGCCTGCGCATACGCAAGCCCCGCCTGGATTGGCTGGCCTTCTGACGGCACGGCTGTCAATGTACAGTCCGCCGGTGCGTAAACGGTGGCCGGAGCGCCGGAAAGGGCGGTTTCAATCGCTTCACTGTCCGTTTCACCGATGAGCGCGGCGGCGGCGCTGCGCACCATGTCAGCCGTCCAGCGCAGATCCTCCGTGGGCGACAGCTGCCAGAGCGGCTGTCCCGCCCGGACGGTTTCGCCTGTCGCACAGGACACCTTGCCTGCCACCGCGTTTTGCCGCGCGGTGAACGTATAGCTGTGTGCGGATTCAACCGTCCCGCTCGCGGTCACGCTGTTATAAATCGGCCTGCATTCCGCCCGCGCCGCCGTTACGGGGACGGTCGGTTCCTGCCTTGCGGCGTAGCTGCCCAGCAGCATCCCCAATAAAATCACTGCGGTAATCACCAATACCGTCCTTGGTTTTTTCATCATCTGCATCCCCTTCCTTCGCAAGCCTATTTTGTGGAGGGAAACCGAAAATTAAACGCGGTATGGCAAAGGAATCCGTAAAATGATTCTTGTGGCAGTCCCCCCAGTGTTCCATCCGGACAGAAATCAAAGCCGTCCTCGGGCTGGATTTCCGCATGGCTGCGTTATCGTCCTTGGCGGGCGAGAATCCCGCTCCAAGTCCAACTCCAATTTCCAACCGGATGGATCACTGTTTTCCGACCAGATTTTAGTATGTATCAAACCCGGCATTGGCAAAGAATGGGGGATTTCCTGAAAATGAAAAGCCATGTTGATAAACGGTTGTGCAAAAATAAATACATCTTTCAAGGTTTCGTTTATCGGAGACCGGCGAAAAAAGGCTGTAAAATCTTGGGCTTAGGGCTTGTCCCATGGGCTTTTAGATGGTACAATAGAACCATATAAAATGAAAGGAGTGATTTCTTATGAAACCAACGTTGGATCAAATTATGGCGTCGGTAAATTACCTGCCATGGAAGACCGTTGGCAAGCTGAACGGGGTTCCGTATCTGGATTTGCTGACCGATCTGGGCATCGGCGTCATGGAGGCCGCTGGTGTCAAAGAGCAATTACTTCTGTTGGAGCGGAAAGGGAAGGTTACGCTGCTCTGCATGGAGCCGCCGAACAGTTCGCATATCGTCGCGATACGGCCCAGGACATATACCCCCGCACAGAAAAAGACCGACCCCAAAAAGAGAGGGTTTCGGTAATATTGGCGCGCGGTTTTCGCGCAGCGCCGGGATACAAAGACAGGCTGACAGGTGAGTGGTTCATCTGTCAGCCTTTGTTTTTGTGATGTTTACGCAAAATAACGTTAGGGAAGGGGAGCGTCCGGAGGATTCGCGGGTTTGCCGCGCCGGTCAGCGTCCGGGGGATTAAGCGCCGCCGTGAGCTGCGGCAGGATTTCCGGCAGTGTCCGGCTTCCGGAATAGTGGACTTCCAACACCTGGTTCCCGAGTCGGGCAATCAGCCGCTCGCTGCCGAATTCGCCAATTGTAATCAGTGCTGCCTCGTCAAGTCCGGCGCATTCCTCGTCCCACAGATTCCGTACGGTCAAGCATTCAAACCGGTAGAAGGAATCATTCAGATATTCTTCCAAAAGGCTATCATAAAGCGGTTTTGAAAAAGCGGGGGAACGCACCCGGTAATATTCCGTAATCAGCTCACAGTCCATCCCGTATACAGTGCCCCGCTGCGTGACTGCGTACTGTTCCGGCGTCAGCAGGCTCCAATTGTATTCCACGCGGTTTCCCCATGGCTGTTTACCGTGCCATTCAATCGGATCATAGGTGAAGCCGCAGCCCTCGATTTCGGAAAGCGCCGGAACCGGCACGCTTTCCGCCGGGGGATATGCTTCTATCCGATGGACTTGTATCATGTAGATTTCCGACGAAATAATCAGCACGCCAAACGCAAGCACGGCCGCGTTTTGCAGCAAAAAGGAACACGCGGTTTTTTGATATGGGGCATTGTGGTCGATGCCCTGGTTTTGTGCGAGCTGCTTTTTCAGCCGCCGCAGTGGGAGCAGCCGCTGCCGGATAAAAACAATATTTTGCAGGAAAATATAAGAGAAAAGCGCCGCATGGTAGCAGCTGTTTCCCGCTAGAAATTCCCGTACCGGGTTTTGTGGAACCAGGAATACAAGCCATATGGAGCATATGAGATAAATTGCAATATCTACCGCCAACAGCCACGGGCGCAGGAGGACATGTATCCGTTCATAAAGCTCCCCAAGTGCGGCGGGGTCGGTGTGCAGCTCCGGGATATCCGCGCGGTCGGGCGCTTCAAAGACCCAGAACAGATTCTGAACCGAGCCGACGAACCGCCAGCCCATTTCCTCATATAGGCTGCGTTCCTCCGGGGAGGGCCAGTCGGCGGATACCCGTTTGGGTTCCAGGCGGTAGCGCCGGCGCTCTGGCGTACCCTTCTGAAATTGGACAAAGCCAAGACGTGCCAACCCCTCTTTTTCCGCGGCGGAGAAGAACAGCCCTTTCTCCGACCGGTCGGAAAGCCAGCTTTCAAAGCAGCCGGTATCATAGGGGCTGACCGTCGCAATGCGCCAGGTGTATTTTCCCATTTAATTTCCCTCCTCATAGTGTGTCAGCGTGCGGTCCAGTTCATCGAGCAGGCGTTCTATGGGCTGTTCCCCGGTGTACTGCGCGCGCAGGACCTGTTTGCCGAGCCGGGCGATGACCAGCCACTCGTGCGTTTCTCCGCTGCCGTCCTTGAATACGCGCCGCCGCAGGAAGCAGGCAAGTTCCTCGAAGCGCGTTTCGTCCGGAAGCGGGACGGGCTGCGGCTCCCCGGAAATGGTGTTGCGCGTTCCGTCCGACATGCTCGTGCGCACGAGGTCGTCAAACAACAGCCCAGCGGTCTGCTGGATGCGTGACCGGATATAGATGGTGTCCAGCCGAAGGATGCCGGTCCCGGCGTGCTGCCGCGTTTCACAGAACTGCTCGGACAGTGTTGACGAGCGGAGCTGCACATAGCTTCCGTTGTCTTTCTCGTGGCTTTGCCCTTCCAGGTTGGAGAGCAGCGGCGCGGGGATCGGCTCGGTCAGAGCGGAAAGCGGCTGCTTGGGGACATTCATCCAGATCAGGGCAAGCACCACCAGCGTCATCGACAGCGCATCCCACAATCCTTGCGGGATGCCGCGCCGTATGGCGGGGTAGGGGGCAAGGTGGTCGATTGCGTCTCCCAACGCAAGGCGGCGGCGAATGGAGCGGATACCCAGGAAACCGCGCACCGCGCCAATCAGGGAAATCAGCAGCACCAGCAGCAGCGCCGCGAGCGGTTCAAACAGCCCCGCGAAAATGTGCACCAGCGACAGGCTGGCGTTCCCGGACGCGCCGTACATCAGTCGGTTTATTCCCAGGTATAGGAATGTGTGGAAAAAAGGGTAGGCAATCAGATAAATCACGCGTTCCCGCAGCTTTTTGCAGATTCGGCGGTAGGATTCGCTTTCAATTACCGGGTCGGTGCACAGCTCGGGGGCGGCGGGATTGGTGCAGCGGAATACCGCAAATTCATGCTGCTGCATGGTGACGTATTCCCAGCCCATTTCATGGAACAGTTCGTCCCGTCCCTTTTCCGGCGGCTCTGCCCAGGAATTGCAGGGATAGAACCGGTAACGGCAGTTTTGCGGCTTGTTTTGCTCAAAAACTGCCCAGTTGCTGTTCATGCGGACAAGCAGCCAGCCCTCGTGTGCCATATCGCCCAGCCAGTGCTCGACCGCGCCCAATTCGTGCCATCCGCATGGCAAAAGCTTCCGTTTATTCATGGTTCGCCCTCCTTTTCGGCATCGTGGATGCAGGCACGCAGGCGGGCAAGCTCCGCCCGGTACATGGCGCGCCCTAGGTCGGTAATCCGGTAAGTACGCTTACGCCCTTCGACCTGCGTTTCGCAAATCAGCCCTTCCTCCTCAAATTTGGAAAGGATGGTGTACAGCGTGCCCGGGCCGAGCGAAACCCGCCCGCCGGTCCTGCCGGTGACAAAGGTTGCAATCTCGGTTCCGCATTTTTCGCCCCGCAGGAAGGACATCAATACATAAAACATGCTTTCTGTCAGAATTTCCAGCGCTTTTTTGGACATACTTTCACCTCAACAGTACAACTCCATTGCAATATCGTTTATCGATATTATAACATCGACACTCGATATTGTCAAGCTGGACGCTGAATAAAACCGCGTAAAACCGGCGGGCATGTCAGATTTTTCCGTTCGCCGCAGGAGGGGAGGGAATCCTTGCCGGTGGGCTGCGCGCCTGTTTCTCACGTCCCTTGCCAATGTGCCCAATATTTGGCGGTTCTGCACAAAGAATTGTATTTGAAATTTTGCTTTTGACTTTTGTCGAACTATGTTATAATAAAGTGTAACAATGTTTGACTGTCCATCGGAGGTTGTTCATGCCTTTTCATTATAATAGATCAAATCAGCCCTCAAAAGGCCGGAAACCCGGCCGCGAAGATATAAATGACGCCGCCCAGCTGCTGGAAGGACGCAACGCCGTTCTGGAACACCTGCGCGCGGGCGGCCCCACCGATAAATTGTTCGCCGCCGAAGGCTCCGAGGTCCGGCTCGGCGACATTCTTTCCCTTGCCCGGAAACAGGGCATTCCCGTCACCGTCTGCGACCGGCGCAGGCTGGACGCGATGAGCCTTACCGGAAACCATCAGGGCATTATTGCCCAGGCGGCTGCCCATGCTTATGTTTCGCTTGAGGAGCTGTTTCAGGTTGCTGCCGGCCGCGGCGAGCCGCCCCTGTTCGTCGTCTGCGATGGGATAGAAGATCCCCAGAACCTTGGGGCGGTTATCCGTTCCGCCGAAACCGCCGGGGCACACGGGGTTATTATCCCCAAACGCCGCGCCGCTGGGCTGACCGCTGCCGTCGCCCGCGCGTCCGCCGGTGCGCTTGAGCATATTGGCGTGCACAAGGCCGTGAATCTGGCAGCTGTGATGGATACCCTCAAAGAGCGGGGCGTCTGGATTTTTGGGGCGGAGGCCGACGGCACCGTCAGCCTTTATGACGCTGATTTTGCAGGCCCCACCGCCATCGTGATCGGGTCGGAAGGCGCCGGAATGGGCCGTTTGATTCGTGAAAAATGTGATTTTATCGTTAGTATCCCCTTGCGCGGCAGGGTTAATTCCCTGAATGCTTCCAATGCCGCCGCTGTGCTGCTGTTTGAAGCGGTGCGCCGCCGCATGCGTTGAGATACGTTTGTTTATATAGATTTTAAGGAGTCGCTATGTCTAAAAATATTATGGATACCCAAGAGCTGAGCGAAATCCGCGCACTGATTGGGGATATAGAGGATACGCCGAAAAAGCCTCCGCAGCGTCCCGCGCGGCAGCAGGAGTCGGAGTCTCGGCGCGCGCCGAGACAGGCGCAGCCGGAACCCCAGAGAGCACCGAGACAGGCGCAGCCGGAACCTCGGAGAGCACCGCGTCAGGCGGAGCCGGAGCTACGGCGCGCACCCCGTCAAGCAGAGCAGGAACCCCGGCGCGTGCCGCGTCAGACGGAGCCGGAACCCCGGCGGGCCGCACCGCGCCGTGCAGCCGACCCGGCTTCCCTGGAAGCAACCCAGCCCGTCCCGCGCCATGCCGCGCGGCAGAGTGCCAGACCGGGGCAGCCCTCCCGGCAGGCCGCCCCGCAGCAGCAGGCGCAGCGTTCCGCGCCCCCTCCGCACGCGGCAGCCCAGTCGCCCGGGGACGCCTATAATTTAGACGAGATTTTGTCAGAGGTCAGCGGCGTTGTCGAGCGCGGCGCTTCCGAAAAAGCGCACGATACCCAGCGTCCGCGCGCCCGTCCGGTTCACCGTGAGGCGCCGCGCTCCCATCCCGCCGAGCCGCAGCGCTCCCATCCCGCCGAGCCGCAGCGCAGCGCGGCGCCCCCGCAGAAAAAGCCCCGCGTCGTCCCGATCCGTCCGCAATACGAGGAGGAAGAGGACGATGACGAATATGAGGAAATCGACGAGCGCGAGGAGCGCCGCGAGGTCAAACGCGCCCGCCGTGAAGCCGAGCGCGAACGCCGCCGCACCGTCAAGGAAGCCAAGCGCGTGACCAACGAGGAGGACGAAGAAATCGTCCTGCGCCAGCCCCGGCAGGCGCAGGCGACCTGCGCGCGGCGCGCAAAAAGCCTGGGTTCCAGAAGCCTGGTTGTGCTGCTGATGGCGCTTGCTTCGCTTTACCTGACACTCGCGCCGGGCTTCGGCATGCCGCTTCCGAAGCAGATCAATTTCCTGGAAAGTCCGACGATTACAGTGCTGGCGCTGCTGCTGATCCAGTTTATCGCGATGTTTGCCGGGATTGATGTGGTCGGCCTTGGATTTTATAACCTGTTCTCCGCGAAGCCCGACCGGCGGTCGTTGGTTTCGGTTGCCATGCTGGCTTCCCTGCTGCATGGGCTGACCATTATCCTGGCCCCTGCGTGGAGCGCTTATTTCCCGTACTGCGCGGTTTCCATCGTGCTGCTGTTCGCGATGATGACTGAGGAGAAAAACCGGCTTTCCGCCCGCTGCCGCGTGTTTAAGGCGGTCAGCCTGTCGGAAAACCCCATTTTGGTATACAGCCATCTCGACCCTGACGACCGTCCGCGCCGCGCGTTCAAATACCAGTGCTCGGACAATACGGAGTTCCTGCGCGAGCTGGAACGGCCCGACTACGCGGAGCGGTTCAGCTCCATTTATGTCCCGCTGGCGCTGGCGGTTGCCGCTGTTTTCTCGATTATTTCGGCGTTTTCCAATAACGACCCGTCCCGGTTCTTCCTGTCCTTTTCGGTGATGCTTTCGGTGGGTGCGCCGCTTGGTATCCTGTGCGCGGCGGGCAGCCCGTATAAGAATGTCTCCCGGCGGCTGCTGGGCGACGGTGCGGCGATTGCCGGGGCACGGGGGGCGCAGCGCCTGCGCGCCGCCAAGGAAGCCGTCCTGAACGATACCGACCTGTTCCCGGCGGGTTCCATCTCCATTCAGGGAATTACCAACTACGGGATATATACCGATGAAAAGCTGCTTGCCTACGCGGCAGCGATTACGAACGACAACGGCCTGGAGCTTGGCCGCGTGTTTGCCGAGGAGCTTCACCGCGGTTATGGCCGGCCGGTGCGGGCGACCCGTATCCTGCGCTATGAAAGCGGCGGTATTTCGGGCGACATCGGCGGCGACAGCGTGATGCTGGGTACGGCGGCGTTTCTGGCGCGCATGGGTGTCCGCGTCAAAGAGACCAAGAATATCGAAAACGGCGTGTTTATCGTTGTCAACAGCTACCCTGCGGGCGTGTTCAACCTGCAATATCATCCTTCGGCGCAGGCTTACGGCGGCATCCACACCATGAAGCGGGCAGGGGTTACCCCCATCATTGCGGCGACCGATTTCAACATTTCGCCCGCGATGATTTCCAGCCTGTTTGAGCTGCGCCAGGGTGCAGTCGGTGAAGTGCCCACCGAACGTGCCCAGGTTTATCAGAACCCGGCTTACGTTGAGGGCGACCCCCCGGGGGCGCTGCTTTCCAGAAACAGCATTACCCCCTATGCCAATGTTTTCCTTTGCGCGGACAAGCTGGCGGGCGTGGTGCGTTCTAACCTGATTTTAGGAGGCTTTGCGGGTGTGTCCGGCATGCTGATTATGTTTTACCTGACTTATCTTGCCGAATTTGCCGCGATTTCCCCGCAGAATGTTTTGCTGTATCTGCTGCTGTGGTATATCCCGGTGATGTTCATTACATACGGTACCCGGCGGCTGGATTGACGCGTTATATATACTCGCGAATGAAAAGATTTGCCGTATTCACCCACCCTGCCCGCCATCC
>CAJUJQ010000029.1 GCA_910586575.1 uncultured Clostridia bacterium
ATATAGCATAGAATGTTCCGAAAATCCTTGTATTAGGCAGGGAAAGGATAGTCCGAAGGACAAAAATAAGACCCCGCATCGTGAGATGCAAGGTCTTATTTTTCTATGGCGTAGGCTGGTGTTTAGTGCCCTGAACAGGATAAATCACATTGCCCTACGACAAGATGTTTCATTAAATCATCCGTTTGCAATCGCTGCCTGTGCTGCGGAAAGCCGCGCAATCGGTACGCGGAATGGTGAGCAGGAAACGTAGGTCAGGCCAACCTTGTGACAGAATTCAATGGTCGTCGGGTCGCCGCCGTGCTCGCCGCAAATGCCAAGCTTGATGTCCGGGCGCGTCTGACGGCCCAGGTCAGCCGCCATCCAGACCAGCCTGCCCACACCAACCTGATCGAGCTTCGCGAACGGGTCGTTTTCGTAAATTTTCTGGTCATAATAGGAACCCAGGAACTTGCCTGCGTCGTCACGGGAGAAACCAAAGGTCATCTGTGTCAGGTCGTTCGTGCCGAAGGAGAAGAACTCCGCTTCCTTCGCGATTTCGTCCGCAGTCAGCGCCGCACGCGGAATCTCAATCATTGTGCCGATCTTATAGTGCATGTCGGAGCCTGCTTCCTGAATGATGGCGTCTGCCGTCTCCGAGACGACCTTCTTGACAAATGCCAGCTCCTTGACCTCGCCGACCAGCGGGATCATGATTTCCGGCACCATGTCCCAATCCGGGTGCTTCTTCTGCACGTTCAGCGCAGCCTTGATCACCGCCTTGGTCTGCATCCGCGCAATTTCCGGATAGGTGATTGCCAGACGGCAGCCGCGATGGCCCAGCATCGGGTTGAATTCATGCAGCGACGCGATAATATCCTTGACCTGATGGACCGTCTTGCCGGTGTGCTTCGCCAGCAGCTCGATATCCGCTTCCTCGGTCGGTACGAACTCGTGAAGCGGGGGGTCCAGGAAACGTATGGTGACCGGGTAGCCTTCCATGGCTTCGTAAATTGCTTCAAAGTCGCTCTGCTGCATCGGTTCGAGCACCTCAAGCGCCTTGACACGCTGCTCGACGTTGTCCGCGCAGATCATCTCGCGGATGGCCGGGATACGCTCCGGATTGAAGAACATATGCTCGGTACGGCACAGGCCGATACCCTCCGCACCGAACGAACGCGCCTTTGCCGCGTCCTGCGGGGTGTCCGCGTTGGTACGCACCTTCATCCGGCGGTACTTATCCGCCCATGCCATCACGCGCCCAAATTCGCCGCTGATGGTCGCCTCGACCGTCGGGATTAAGCCATCGTAAATATTGCCGGTCAGGCCGTCAATCGAAATCGTATCGCCCTCGTGGTAGGTCTTTCCTGCCAGGGTGAACTCTTTCGTTTCCTCGTCCATCGCGATTTCCGAGCAGCCGGAGACACAGCAACGGCCCATGCCGCGCGCGACTACCGCCGCGTGGGAGGTCATGCCGCCGCGCACCGTCAGGATACCCTGCGCCGCCTTCATGCCGACGATGTCCTCGGGGGAGGTTTCCAAACGCACCATAACGACTTTTTCGCCGCGTGCCGCCCACTGCGTGGCGTCCTCTGCCGAGAACACGATTTTACCTGCCGCTGCGCCGGGAGACGCCGGGAGTGCCCGCGCAATCGGCGTCGCCGCCTTGAGCGCCGCCTGGTCAAACTGCGGGTGCAGCAGCGCATCCAGCGAACGCGGCTCGATCATCGCGACTGCCTTCTTTTCGTCAATCATGCCCTCGTCGACCAGGTCACACGCAATCTTGAGCGCCGCCGCCGGGGTTCGCTTGCCGTTGCGGGTCTGGAGCATGTACAGCTTTTCGTTTTCAACCGTGAATTCCATGTCCTGCATGTCGCGGTAATGATCTTCCAGCTTGGCGCACACTTCGGTAAACTGCTTGAACGCCTCGGGGAACTTTTCGCTCATCTCGCTGATCGGCATCGGGGTGCGGACGCCCGCGACAACATCCTCGCCCTGCGCGTTGGTCAGGAATTCGCCGAACAGGCCCTTTTCGCCGTTGGACGGGTTGCGGGTGAACGCCACGCCGGTACCGCAGTTGTCGCCCATGTTGCCGAATACCATCGGCTGTACGTTGACCGCGGTGCCCCAGGAATAGGGGATGTCATTGTCGCGGCGGTAAACGTTTGCGCGCGGGTTGTCCCAGGAACGGAATACCGCTTTAATCGCGCCCATCAGCTGCTCGCGTGGGTCGGACGGGAAGTCAGTGCCGATTTTCGCCTTGTATTCCGCTTTGAACTGGCCTGCCAGCTCCTTGAGGTCGTCCGCCGTCAGCTCGACGTCCTGCTCGACTCCCCGGTTTTCCTTCATCTTGTCAATCAGCTGCTCAAAATATTTCTTGCCGACCTCCATGACAACATCTGAATACATCTGGATAAAGCGGCGGTAGCAGTCCCACGCCCAGCGGGGGTTATTGGATTTCTTCGCAATCACGTCTACTACTTGTTCGTTCAGGCCAAGGTTCAGGATGGTATCCATCATGCCGGGCATGGATGCGCGCGCGCCTGAACGGACCGAAACCAGCAGCGGGTTCTCCGCGTCGCCGAATTTCTTGCCGTTGATTTCCTCGATCTTGCCGATGTACTCCACAATCTGCGCCATGATTTCATCGTTGATTTGGCGGCCGTCTTCGTAATACTGGGTACACGCTTCGGTCGTGATGGTAAAGCCCTGCGGGACGGGCATGCCGATGTTTGTCATTTCCGCAAGGTTCGCGCCCTTGCCGCCCAACAGCTCGCGCATATGGGCATTGCCTTCGGTGAACAAGTAACAGTATTTCTTCATTCTGAGGATTCCTCCATTCCATTTTCTTCAAATTCTCTTGACATATATTTCGTCCTACCCAACATCTATATTATAGCACAATCACCGGGCGGATACATTATGGTATTTCTACGGCTTTACAGTCTTTTTTTTGTGCGTTTTGTCCAAAATGACGAACAGGTGCGATGCACCGAATGATTCCCAGACGATTTCCGGCTTGAATTTTGCGCTTTTTGAGTTTGGAACCAGAAAGCAAACGTTTCCGATTCTATTCTTTCGGAAGGTAATTTTGCCGAAATTTTTATACCAGATCTGCGTCCGTGACGTACCAGTCACAGTCCGGGAGCGGGGCGCCACAGCGGCGGTCCAGCTCGGAATGGGTGCCCAGCAGCTGCGTCACCGCTTCGTATTCGCCGCGCGCTTTGGCGTTCGGATGGCCGGTGCGCACCGCCCGGATCAGCAGGTTCTTGGGGCTGTCCAGCGGTGAGATGTATTCCACAACCGAGACCTTGTACCCCTCCGCCTCCAGCTTGAGCGCCCGCAGGCTGTCGGTCAGCACATCGTTGAACCGCGCCTGGAATACGCCGTGCCGCGTCAGCGCCGAAAGCCCTGGCAGGGTAAACTGGTCAAGCAGCTCCTTATGGCAGCAGGGGACACACGCGATATACCGCGCACGCGCCCGGATCGCCGTCGCCAGCGCCAAGTCGGTCGCGATATCGCAGGCGTGCAGCGATATCACCGCCGTTACCTGCTTGGGCGGCTGGTAGGTGCGCAGGTCCGCGCACTGGAATTCCATGTTGTGATAGCCCAGACGCTTCGCCATGGCGCGGCTTTCCTCTACAACGTACGGGTTGATGTCAATGCCGATCATCCGGCAGCGGCGGCGCATGACCTCCCTCAGGTAATAATTCATCACAAAGCTCAGGTAGGATTTGCCGCAGGCGCAGTCTAACAGTACGATTTCCCCGTCCGTTTCTTCTTCGAACATCGGCGCGACCAGCTCGACATAATGGTCGATTTGATTGTATTTCCGGATCATGTCGTTTTTCAGCTTGCCCTCGGCGGTCAGGATGCCGATTTCCCGCAGCAGCGGCGCGGCCTTGTCCGCCTGTATCCAATATTGGCGGCCGCTGTCCAGCAGCGGGTTGACCGCCGCTTTCTGTACCTCAGGGGGCGCTTTCTGTTCGCTTTGCTGCATTTTTACGCCCTTTTGATCGACCGTGATGGTCATTGACATGCCGCGTTCGGTGTAGGTCAGTACGCTTTCCTCGTAAAGCATCGCCTGCTGTACGAAAAATTCCAGCGCTTCCTCTAAGCCGGTTTGCCGCGCTGTGCCTTGGAAGGTCAGCGTATATGCTTCCTCTGAAAGCGAGAGCGCCGCCTTGAATTTCTTCCCGCCTGAGCGGAATGTAAATTCCATTGAGACGAAATAGTCCCGGTTCCGCGACGCGCGCGCTTTTACGCCCGTCAGCAGAAGCTTTAATTTGTTCTGATCGCCTTTTTGCATGATGTTCCCTCCCTCGTTTCATCCCTTTAAAGCCGCAATACCTTCGCGCCGGCCAGCGCGGGAAGCTCGTGCGATACCAGCACCAGCGCGCGCCCCGCAAGATGTGACTCCACAAACGCAAGGGCTTCCGCCCGCGTCCCCTCGTCCAGCCCCGCGAACGGCTCGTCCAGTATCACCGCGTCGGACGGCGCGGCCAGCGCCCGCGCAAGCGCTACACGGCGCGCCATCCCGCCGCTGAGCGTCCCTGCCGGCCTGTCCAGCGCTTCTTCCGGAAGCAGCTCCAGCAGCAGCGGCCGGATTTTTTCCGGCTCCGGGTGCGGGCAGACCATCGCCAGGTTCGTCACGCTGCTCATTTTTCCGCACAGGCGGTTTTCCTGGAAGCACATGGAAAACCGGACGTTTTCCGTTCCCGTGATTTGACCGGCGCTCGGCGGTTCAAGCCCGGTCAGCAGGCGCAGCAGCGTCGTTTTGCCGCGGCCCGATACGCCTCGGATCAGCCAGCGCTCACCTGTGCGGATTTGCCAGTCCAGACGCTCCAGGACGGTGTGGCCATGATATTGCTTGCCAACCTGTTCAAACCGGATTTCCATAAGCTGCCTCCAACCGTGCGCCTGCCCAATCAACCGCCCAGACAACCACCCGCTCGGTCAGCATGCTGACCGCAATGATCAGCAGCGTCCACGCGAACAAATCGCCCATGTTCAAGTATAATTTCGCCATATATAGCTGTTCGCCCACCGAAAAACGCGGCAGGCCGATGATTTCACCCGCTATCCCCGCTTTCCAGCACATCCCGACCGATACACGGCAGCCCGACAGCACGAACGGGGCCAACTGCGGGATGTACAGGTACCGCAGCTGACGGGAAAACGGCATGCGGAATACCTTTGCCATTTCGAGCAGCTCGCGGTCCACGGCAGATAAGCCGCTGAACACGCTTTGATAGGTCAGCGGGAATACTACAAACGCCGAAAGCAGTACCGCAATCCGGCTGGACGGGATCCAGATTAAAGCGACAATGACAAAGCATGCCACCGGGACGCTCTTCATCACCTGCACGGCAGGGGCCAGCAGCGCCTGCACCCAGGCGAGCCGCCAGCAGACCGCTCCCAGCACCAGCCCCGCCGCAAATGCCAGCAGGAACCCCGCCGCAATCTGCCCCAGCGTCCCCGCAAGAGAGCGCCAGCAGCCCGGCGAGGCTAAGAGCGCAAGCAGGCTTCGCGCCGTGCGCGCAGGGCCTGCGAACAGTACCTCCGGCAGGCGCAGGGATAACAGCTCCCAGAGCGCCAGCCAGAAAAGAGCCGTCGACGCCCTCCGGCACCAGCGGCGGCGGAGGGCGGATTTTTTTTCTGTCTGTTTTTGCATAATTTTGTTTCCTGTTTCAGGATGATTTCGATTTTGGGGAATGGAGACGGTTTACGTCCGTCAGAGACAGCCCCGAACAACGTGAAATGACTTCCAGCGGAAATTCTCCCGTATTAAGCATATAGTTCGCCCTGTCTTCGGCATGTTTTTTTCACCCAGAGAAATGCCCTGTTGGATGCCCTCTTCAATTGCCTGGTTCTGGCGCTCTTCCATGGAACTGCACATAATCGCCACTCCTTTCGTATCCTCTTTGAAAAACCGTACACGCTCCGCCAAGGTTGGGAAATGCATATGCGCGGGGTCGGCGCATGAAAAATCGTGCATCAGCCCGCCGATATCGTCCCCGCCCCGGTAGGAGCCGTTCACATACAGGATGTGCGCGCCGTCCCCGAAAATTTCATCCGTCCCGGGAAAATATCGCTCGACCGGGCAGAGCGGCGCGCCTTTGCCGCGGATATCGTGCTCGGTGATAAAAACCACCCACAGCTCGAGAAGCTCGGAAAAATCCGCGTTCTTCTCCAGCAAGCCGCAGTCAATCATGCTGACATGGTACCGCGCGGCGCGGGTCCGCGCCACGGCCGGAGCGCTGCACCTCAATGTTATACCGTTTGCCGGTGCTGTCGCACGCCATGATATCCAGCCGCACCGAACGGTTCAGCAGGTTTCCCCGGAAAACCTGCGTATGGACCCCCAAAACCTGCAAATCTGGTTTATCCAGCAGGATTTGCGGCACAAGCTCGCACACGCCGGGCCGCTTTCAAAGCATTTGGTCATAAACGCATCGTCCATCCGGCAAAAATCGCGCAGGCGCTGTAAATTTCCCTCGTGCCGTTTGTTCCGGCGCCCTGTCTCGTCCGAGTGCGTCAGCCCCCTGTTTTTCGGTATTTTTATCTTATCACAGGACGGGGCTTTTTTCAAGAGCCGGGGCAGGGACGACAACACCCTATGAACAGGTTTATAATGGCGTTACGGTCGGAGGGGCACGTACCCTCCGCCGAATCCAAGATTTAGGAGGAAACAAGGATGAAAAACATTCTTCCGGGCAGGCTGAACCCCTTTTCGGGCAGCCGGGAAACGGCGCAGGAACCGCCGTGCGCAATGGACTGCGGCTCCTGCAAAAAGAATGGCGTGTGCCGCATACGTGCTGTTCAGGTACTGCGGGCGGCGGGGCGCTTCGCGGAGGAGGCCGGCACAAAAGACGGCGCGGAACTGAGCGCGGCGGAAATGGGGCGGATGCTTTCCATTTTGGACACGGTAAAGCCCCTTCAGGCGGCGGCAGAGGGGTATTCCCTGGATGAGCTGCTTGCCGGGCGGGAAATCCCCGGCTGGAAGTCCGTCGCGGGCAGCAGCAACCGCCGGTTCACGGACGCGGAGGCGGCAATCGCGGCGCTGGCGGCGGCCGGGGTACCGGAGCATACGCTGTATGAGCGGAAGCCGCTTTCCCCGGCGCAGGTGGAAAAGCTGGTCGGCAAGGCAGTGTTCAGCCGGTACGCGGGCGCTTATGTGGTGAAACCCGCCGGAAAGCCCAAACTTGTGCCCGAATCCGACCGGCGCAGCCCGTACCGCTATCTTCCGTCGTGAAGTCCCGGACGGAAGGAGGCGGATGCCCATGGGCGAGCGCAAATATGAACGGTGGCTGACGCCGGAAGGCCTGCTGCTGCTCGAAGGATGGGCACGCGACGGGCTTTCCTATGAACAGATTGCGCATAACTGCGGCTGCAATGTCCGGACGCTGTGGAAATGGAGGGCGCGCTATCCGGCGCTTGCCGAAGCGCTGCGGAAGGGCCGCGAGGTCGTGGATTATGCGGTCGAAAACGCGATGCTGAAACGCGCGCTCGGTTATCAATACACGGAAACACGGACTGAAACCGGCGCGGATGAAAAGGTCGTCCAGACGGAAAAGCATATGCCGCCAAACGTCAACGCGGCGGCCTTCTGGCTGCGGAACCGGAAGCCGGAGGTTTGGAATAAGCCGAAGGACACGGCGGCAGAGGACACAGCGACAGGCTGCGTCATTTTACCGGAGGCGGACGGGGATGAATAATATCCTTTGGAAGCCGCAGCCCGCGCAGGCGCGTTTCCTGCGCAGGCCGGAATATGAGGCGCTGTACGGCGGCGCGGCGGGCGGCGGCAAAAGTGAGGCGTTAATCATTGAAGCCCTGCGGCAGGCGCACATCCCGCATTACCGGGCGCTCATCCTGCGCAAAAGCTTCCCGGAGCTGTCCGAGCTGATTGGCAAAAGCTTCCGTTATTACCCCTATGCCTTCCCCGGGGCGCGTTATCAGGAAAACAAGCATTGCTGGCACTTCCCAAGCGGGGCGGTGGTTGAGTTCGGCTCGATGAACCGCCCGCGCGACCGGTTCAAATACCAGGGGCGCGCGTGGGACTTTATCGCGTTTGATGAGCTGACCCATTTCACTTGGGAGGAATACAGCTACCTGTTTTCCCGCAACCGTCCGGGCGGGCCGGGAACCCGCGTTTACATGCGGGCGACCGCCAACCCCGGCGGGGTCGGGCACGGCTGGGTGAAGGAACGTTTTATTCTGCCCGCGCCTGCCGGGACGCGCATTGTCTCCCGGCAGACCGTACGCAGGCCGGACGGCAGGATGGAAACCGTCGAGCGCGACCGGGTTTTTATTCCGGCGAGCGTCTACGACAACCGCATTTTGTTGGGAAATGACCCGAACTATATTGCAAACCTCTCCCTGCTGCCCGACGCCGAGCGCCGAGCGCTGCTGGAAGGGGATTGGGACAGCTTCAGCGGGCAGGTCTTTACCGAGTGGCGGGACGACCCGGCGCATTACCATGACCGCCGCTGGTCGCATGTTATCGCGCCCTTCGGGATCCCGCCCGAATGGCCGGTGTACCGGGGCTTTGACTGGGGCTATTCCAGGCCGTTTTCGGTCGGCTGGTGGGCAATCGGCTATGACGGCTGCATGTACCGGGTGCGTGAGCTGTATGGCTGCACCGGCGAACCGAACACCGGCGTAAAATGGACGCCCGACACGCTTGCCGCCAAAATCCGGGAAATCGAACGCGACGACCCGAACCTCACCGGGCGGCGGATTCACGGCGTTGCCGACCCGGCCATCTGGGACGGCTCGGGCGGGGAAAGCATTGCCGATGTGATGGAACGCTCAGGCGTCTGCTTCGACAAGGCCGACCATGCGCGGATTTCCGGCAAAATGCAGATTCATAACCGACTGGCGTTTGACGAATCCGGCAAGGCGATGCTGTATGTGTTCTCTGGGTGCAGGCATTTTATCCGGACGGTCCCGGCGCTGGTCTACAGCCAGTCCAACGTGGAGGATGTCGATACTGCCGGAGAGGACCATATTTATGATGAGGCACGGTACGTGGCGATGGAACATAAAATCAGGCCGCGCGCCGCTGCCAGGCCGGAAACAAAGGAATTTAATCCGTTGGAGGACAACCACTATGAAGAATTTACAGGATTCAGGTAACCATACGGCGCGGGGGGCAGCTCCCTCCGCACCGCCCTCACAGGTGGATAAAACGTCTGTTGAGGAAGGACTTCGCCTGCTGATGGAATATAAACGCGGCAAAAGCCTGCTGGAACAGCGTATTGTCCGCAATGAGGAATGGTACCGCCTGCGCTACAACCGGATCCAGAAGCAGATGGCCGACTCACACTCGGCGTGGCTGCTCAACAGCCTGATGAACAAGCACGCCGACCTGATGGACAATATGCCCACCCCCGCCATCCTGCCGCGCGAGCAAAGCGACGAACCGGCGGCTAAGATGCTCGGCAAGGTCATCCCGGTCATTTTGGAACGGGCGGGGTTTGACGAAACCTATGACCGTTGCGCGTGGTACAAGCTGAAGAACGGCACGTCCTGTTACGGGGTGTTCTGGGACGGAAGCGCGGACGGCGGCATTGGGGATATCTCCATCGGGCGGGTCGATTTGCTGAATCTGTTCTGGGACCCGGCTGTGGACAACATCCAGGACAGCCCGAACCTCTTTTGCGTGCGGCAGATGAGCCTGGACGCGCTGAAGGGGCAGTACCCGGACGCCGAGCTGGCCGGGGACGGCGGTTTGTCAGTGGAACAGTACCTGAAGGACGACGCGGCCGACCCCAGCCGCCAGGTGCTCCTGGTGGACTGGTACTATAAGCGGAACGGGCAGCTGCACCTGATTAAATTTGCGTCCGGGCAGCTGTTATATGCAACCGAAAACGACCCGGCGCTTGCCGGGCGCGGGCTGTATGACCACGGGCAGTATCCGTTTGTTTTCGATACGCTGTTCCCGTTGGAAGGGCTGCCGTATGGGTTTGGGTTTATTGATGTGATGCGCGACCCGCAGAATTATATTGATATGCTCGACCAGTGCATCCTTTATAACGCGCGCCTTGCGGGGCGCCCGCGCTGGTATATCTCGGACAATACCGGCATCAACGAGGAGGAGTTCGCCGACTGGAGCCGCGATTTCGTCCACGTCGCGGGCAAGGTCGATGAGGAGCATTTGCGCCAGGTGTCGGTCAACCCGCTCAGCCCGTACATTATTAATTACCGGGAAGCGAAAATCAAGGAAATGAAGGAGACCAGCGCCAACCGGGATATTTCTTCGGGCGGGTCGCAGAGCGGCGTAACCGCCGCTTCCGCAATCGCCGCCATGCAGGAGGCGGGCAACAAGATTTCCCGCGATATCCTGAAATCGTCCTACCGCGCCTACCGCAAGGTCATTGAGCTGGTCATCGAGCTGATTCGCCAGTTTTACGATATGGGACGGGTGTTCCGGGTCGTTGCCGAGAACGGCGCGGCGGAATATGTCAGCTTCGATACGCAGCAGCTGGCACTTGAGGGGCGCAGGCCGGTCTTTGATATCATCGTCAGCCCGCAGAAAACAAACCCGTTCAGCCGTTTGAGCCAGAATGAGTTTGCACGGGAGCTGTATTCAGCCGGTATTTTCCAACCGCAAAAGGCCGACCAGGCGCTTGCGATGCTCGATATGATGGATTTCGAGGGCAAACAGAAGGTCGTCGAGCGGGTGCGGCAGGGGCAGACCTCGCAGAAAAGGCTTGCCGCGCTGGAGCAGATTTGCAGGCAGCTGGCACAGCGGCTCTCTTCCGTGACCGGGGAGGATCTGTCCGGGCTGCTGGGCGCGCTTGGCGGCGCTCCGGCGGGCAGTGGCGGTTCCCGTCCAGCGGGAAGCGTACCCGTAAATAATACCGCTTACCAGTCCTACCGGCGGGCGGCGCAGCTTGCGCAGGGCGCAGGGCAGGCGCGTTTTGAACGCGGTTCGCCGTTTTGATGGATACCGAAAAGCTCCCGCGGCGGGCTGGGCCGGAGGGCTTTTGACGGTTATTCCTGATCCTTTGCGCCGGCGATTGTGCCAAGCAGGTTGCGGAGCCCTTCGGTGGCATAGGTTTCTTTGCCGCTGTTCTTTAGCAGTCGCCGCTCATCATAAAGAAGAGCCTTTTGTGTGTCCCTGCGTTCCTTTTCAGTACCCACACATTCCACCTCCTTGAATAATGGCTCCTTATAATTATCATAACACACCGGAAGGGAGAAAACAGGGGTATGATTGAAATTACAATCGAACCGCGCAGGATTGCGGCATATGGGCACGCAGCGGACAGTTCCGGCTGTGCGGCGGTTTCGGCGATTTTATACGCGTTGGCTGGCGGGTTGATGAACCTCAGCTATCCAAAGGTATGGGAAATCGAAATTGGAGGTGCGGAAATTCCGATACCAGATAGTTCAGACGCAATGACAATGCGCTTGATGGCAGAGGTCGGGCTGCGGCAGGTCGCGGCAGAACGGGACGATATCTGCATCCTGGGATAAATCCGTCTGACGAAATATCAATTAGCGATTACTATTAGGAGGTATTTGCAATGAAACATTTGTCTGTAAATTTGAACGCATTCGGAAAGGATGCGGAAGCTGCGGCACAGCCGCAGGAGCATGCCAGCTTTGACGAGCTGATTAAAGGCGCGTACAAGCAGGACTTTGACGCGCGGGTACAGGCCATTCTTGACCGCCGCTTCAAAACCGCTAACGCTGAGCTGGCCGCAGTGCGCCCGGTGATGGCGCTGCTCCGCCAGCGGTACAACATCCCCGACGGGGCAAATTCCGCCGGGGCGGTACTGGACGCGCTCAAGCTTGACGAGCCTTACTGGACGGCTGCGGCAGATGCCGTCGGCATGCCGCCCGCACAGTACCGCCGCCTGATGCAGGCCGAGGCCGAAAGCAAGGAGCTGCGCGCGATGCTGTCCGCACAGCAGACCCGCCAGCGGCGCAATGAGCTGTACCGTCAGCTGAATGAGCAGGCGGAGCGGCTTCAGGAGCAGTACCCGGACTTCGACCTGGCGGCGGAGCTGCGGGAAAACCCGCGCTTCGGGATACTGCTGAGCCGAGGGATCGATATGCGGACCGCGTATCAGGTCTGCCATCAGGATGAAATCCTCTCGCAGACCGCGCAGCAGGCCGAAAGCCTGACACTGGATAAGGTGCGTGCAAACCGTGCCCGCCCCGTCGAGAACGGGCGCGGCGGTACGCAGCCGGTCAAGCTGGGAAGCGACCCGTCAAAGTGGACGCGCGAGCAGTTCCGCGAGGTTGGGCGCCGCGTTTCGCGCGGGGAACGGATTGTACTGTAATAGGAAAGGAGTTGCTTGAAATGGCAGAACAGAAGAATGTAAAGCCGGAAGAATTGCTGGTGCCGCTGGATCCCAACGGCAGCTCGGAAACCGCGTTCCTTTGCGTGAACGGCAAAAATCTGCTGGTCAAACGCGGGGAATCCGTTGCGGTCCCCGCCGCCTTTGCGGAGGTCTACCGCAACGCGCAGATGCAGCAAAAGGCGGCGCTTCAGGTGCAGCGCGCGGCAATGTCCCATCCGTCGGCGGTCCGCTGAAAAACGGTTCCGCGCGGGAAAAGAGCCAGCCCTATCGTGGGGCTGGCTTTTTGGGCGTGTGGTAAAAGCGGATGATATTGGCATTATCGACCACGGGCTGTTGTTGGAGGAGGAAAGCTTTGAGGAGCTGGAACAGAAAAACCGGCGCTATCATTTGCTGTGGTCGGGCGTGGCGCTGATGCTGCATTCCGTGATACTGACACTGTTCACCTCGACCGCGAACGATGGCTCGGTCCAGGATTTCCGCTATCTGGTGGAACAGGTGCTATCTGGAACTGGTCATAAAAAACGATGCCACGCTGACTTTCCCGGTCTGCATCACCCTGATTGCCGGGTGCCTGATTGCAAGGGAGGACACCGACGGCACACTGAAAAGCCTGCTGGTCATCCCCATCAGCCTCCGCAGGCTGGCCGGCGGGAAGCTGCTGCTTTGTGCCCTGCTGTCGCTGCTGTTCGGTGCGGCGGGGGCGGCGTTTACGCTGCTCGGCGAGCTTGCCGCCGGATTCCCCGGCGTTACCCTGCCGCTTATCGCGCAGGCCTGCCTGCAAATCCCGGCGCAGCGCCTTTT
This sequence comes from uncultured Clostridia bacterium, assembly GCA_910586575.1. Classification (GTDB taxonomy): domain Bacteria; phylum Bacillota; class Clostridia; order Oscillospirales; family Butyricicoccaceae; genus QXXE01. The sequence goes on from CAJUJQ010000029.1 coordinate 13,098, forward strand.
GCTGTACCTGGCGATGCTGCCGGTGATTGTCGGGGCGGCGCGGCTGGGCAGCGGCGCAAGGGGCGGCTCCCTCGCCGCGTTCGTGTACGGCTACGGAATCCTGTTCGCGGCGGGCGTCCCCCGGCTGTTCAGCTGGTATCCGCCAAGCGCCACGCTGGGTATCCTGCAATACCGGGCGTATGACCCGGCGGCGCGCCAGAATATTCCGGCGTGTTTGCGCAGCTTAATCCTTTCGGCTGCCGTGTCACTGCTCCTGCTGATGGGGATGCGCACCGGCGAGCCGAAACAGGCGATCCCCCCAAAAGCGGCGCGCACCTGTCAAAAAGGGCTGGTAAATAAAAAAACACGCGGCAGCGTTTGCAACGCTGCCGCGTGATGTTTTTTTAAGGTTCGATTTGCAAATCGTCCAGCGGGATGTCGAACAATACCGCCGGGAGCGCTTCCGCACCGTCCGTACCGCTGACCACTGTGACCAGCTTGCCGGAACCGCCCGCAGCGGCATTCACCGCAGCCTGTAAGGATGCCGCGCCGCCCGCTTCGGCGCCAGACAGCTCTGCGAACACGCGGGAAGCCGTGTTGTAAAGCGCCTGCACCGATTGGCCGGTGTCCACATTCATGGGGATTTCCGGCGAATCGAGCCAAACCGAAACCTGTGCCGATGGTGCTGCCGTTTGCACCGCCGTCACCAGCCCGGTCACTGTCCCGAATCGGTCATCCGCATAGGCAATCCGCTGCAGCCAGCCCTCGGCGGGATAGCCCAGGCCGCGCAGCAGGATTTCCTGGAAGCCAAGCTCCTGCAATTCCTTTGCGACTGCGGTCAGATATTCGGTCGCTTCCGCATTTGCCGGGTCAAGGAATACCCGACCGCCCGCGTCGCGCCAGCCGACGTGTTCCACGTTTTGCAGCGCGCGATTTTCGTTCATGCGCGGGTAAAGGTCGTCCTCGTGGGTGTACATGACCGCCGTCAGCGGCATACCCGCCGCGCGCAGCCGTTCCACCGCCTGCACAATGCCGTCTACAGGCTTCAGGATTCCCGGCTCATCCTGCACGTGCCCCTCTTTGGAAGGATAGTACAGGACGCCGCGTTTGTCCTTCATGACAACCGCCGCCCCGGTAACCGCCTTGCTTTGATAAAGCTGCAAAAGCTGGTCGGCCTGCCCGGTGAAGTCCTCCGCCGAAAGCAGCGCCATCCGGTTGTTCTGCGGGGCTTCAGGGCGCGCCGGGAAAAGGGGCTGTACCTTTTCCGGGTCCTTCATCGCGGATAGGGGAAGCTGTGCCCCTTTGTCCGTTTCCTCTGAAGGCTGCGCCTTGCCGGAAGCGCCCTCCAGGGACGCTTCCGCCGGAGGCTCTGCTTTGCCACTGTCCGGGGACGGTCCCGCGTCGTCGGCGGGGGCATCCGCAGCCGTGCCGTCGGCTGCCGTGTCCCGCTGTCCGGGAAAGCGCAGCCCGCCCTCGTCCAGCGGCAGGAGCAGGCAAAGCACCCACACAGCCGCCGCAAGGATGGCCACCGCAAGCAGCGTGTTGATAATAATCCCCCGGCGGCGCACACGGCTGCCGCGATAGGGACGGTATCCATAAGGATCTTTCATTCGCCCGCTCCTTTCTGTTCAAATTCAGCCTGAAATCAGGACGCAGGCCTCGTCCAAAGGGAATAGGGAAGCTGCCCGGACAACCCGCCGTCCTTTTGGCGGGCTGTCCAGCACGTACTGACAGCGATTGACGCGCCCAGCCCCCGTCCCCGCCGCAGCGGAGGGAGATGCGTCAGCATCTCGGGGCCTGGGGCGTAAAGCCCCAGCGGAGTCCAGAGGCAGGGCCTCTGGCGGGGGTCCAGGGGGCAGCGCCCCCCCTGGTGCCCGCCGCAAAGGCGAACACTTATTCCGCTTTCTCCGCGGCCTTTTCAGCCGCCGCCTGCTTCGCCTTTTCAGCCTGCGCCTTTTGCATCGCCTTGAATTTCTCCTTTTCCTCTTCGGTCGGGATCGGTTCGATGCAGCCCTTCGGGCACGCCTTCGCGCACATCTTACAGTTTTTGCACTTGGTGTAGTCAATCTTCGCGACGCCGTTCTCTACATGGATCGCGTCGAACTTACAGGTCTTGGCGCACAGGCCGCAGCCGATACACGCAACGTCGCATACCTTCATCGCCGCCGGGCCTTTATCCCGGTTCATGCAGTTGACATGTACCGCGTTCTTCGCCGGGACAAGGTCTATCAGCTTCTTCGGGCAGGTCGCGACACACTTGCCGCAGGCCACGCACTTTTCCGGGTTGACGACCGCCGTGCCGTTTACCAGGCTCAGCGCGTCAAACGGGCACGCTTTCACGCAGGAGCCAAGCCCCATGCACCCGAACGCGCATTCCTTCGGGCCGCTCGCGACACGCATCGCCGCGTTGCAGTCCTGAAGGCCTTCGTACTTCGCCTTGTCCTTGGCGTTGCAGCCGCCGTTGCAGTGCACGTGCGCAACCATCTTCTCGCCGGAACCGGCTTCGATGCCCATGACTTTGCCGATTTTCTCGGCCGCAGCCGCGCCGCCGACCGGGCAGCCGTTGACCGGAGCCGTGCCCGCAACAATCGCAGCCGCCAGGCCGTCACAGCCCGGATAGCCGCAGCCGCCGCAGTTCGCGCCCGGCAGGCACTCGCGTACCTGCGGGATGCGCTCGTCTACCTCGACCGCGAAAATTTTGGAGGCGAAGCCGAGCAGCAGGGCGAACAAAAAGCCCATGATGCTCAGCGAAGCCGCCGCATATATAATATTCTGCATTGTTTTGTTTTCACTCCTTCCAAATAGGGGAAACCGCTGTTACAGGGGCAGGCTCAGGCCAGAGAAGCCCATAAAGGACATCGCCAGCAGCGCCGCCGCGACCAGCTGGATGGGGAAGCCGTCAAAGCACCTGGGCGGATTCGCCGTCGCATCCAGGCGCTCGCGGATGGACGCGAAAATCACGATTGCCAGCGTGTAGCCGATACCGGCGGCAACACCGTACACCACCGAGCCGATGAACGAATAGCCGTTGTCAATGTTCGTGATGGCCGCGCCGAGCACCGCGCAGTTGGTGGTAATCAGCGGCAGGAAGATACCGAGCGCCTGATACAGCGCGGGCATCGACTTTTTCATGAACATCTCAACGAACTGCACCAGCGTCGCGATGACCAGAATAAAGGCAATCGTCTGCATGTATTCCAGCCCCAGGGGCAGGAGGATAAAGTACCAGACCGCCCAGGAAACCGCCGAGGCCAGCGCCATAACGAAGATAACCGCCATGCCCATGCCGACCGCCGTCTCGGTTTTCTTGGAAACGCCGAAGAACGAGCAGCAGCCCAGGAACTGGACCAGGATGTAGTTATTTACCAAAATTGCCGCGATGGCAAGCGAGAGGATCTCACCAATGCCCATCGCTTCCGGGAATGCCAAGCTCATTTACTTGCCCTCCTTTTTGCTCATGATGTACTGGAGCGCCGCGAAGATGAAGCCCATCGCCAGGAAGCCGCCCGCAGGCAGGATCATGATGGTCGCGGGGTAGGCGGACAGGCCGGGGATCATAATGCCGTTGGTGCCAATGATACCGGCGGCAATCGTGCCCGCGCCGAGCAGCTCGCGCAGGAAGCCCATGAGCACCAGCGCAAAGGTGAATCCCAGGCCCATGCAGATGCCGTCCACCGCGGAGGGGAGCACCTGGTTCTTGGAAGCATATGCTTCCGCACGGCCCAGAATGATACAGTTTACAACGATCAACGGCAGGAACAGGCCGAGCGACGCCGCCAGCGACGGGATAAACGCCTGGAGCGACAGGTCAACAATCGTTACGAATGCCGCAATGACCGTGATGAACGCCGCAATACGCACCTTATCCGGGATAAACTTGCGCAGCGCGGAAATCACGATATTGGAAGCGATCAGGATGACCGTTGCCGCGACGCCCATGCCGATGGCGTTGGACAGCGAGGTCGTTGTCGCCAGCGTCGGGCACAGGCCGATGGTCTGCATAAAAACGGGGTTGTCAAGCAGTACGCCGTTTTTCAGGTCTTTCATAAAATCCATGGTTACGACCTCCTTATTCCAGTGACGCCGCGTAGGAAGCCGCGGTGTTGATGCCGAGCGTGACCGCGCGGCTGGTGATGGTCGCGCCGGTGATCGGGACCACCGAGCCGCCATCCTTGGTGACGGCCAGCGAGCCGTCCGCCGCCATGCCCGCATATTGGTTAATCCAGTCGGACTGGCTCTTTGCGCCAAGGCCCGGGGTTTCGGCCATGCTGGTGACCTGCGCGCCCGCGATGGTGCCGTCCGCGAGGACGCCCACAACCACGGTCAGCTCGCCGCCGAAGCCGGACGGGAAGGCCTCCATGCAGTAGCCGACGGTTTCGCCGTCCTTCACGGCTTTGTAAACATTTCTCAGGGTCGGCGCGCCGGTGTCGGAAACCACTTCTTCTTCCACCAGCTCAAATTCGCTGTCCGGGATGAGCATTGCCATTGCTTCCCCACGGGTTTTCTCTTTGTTCAGCTTAATCTGCGGGGCCGTTACCGAGTTGATAAAGCCGAGCAGCGTTGCGGAAATCAGCGTGATGAGGAACAGCACGACGCAGAGCCGTACCATCTCATTGCCTTTCTTCTCAGCCATTAACCCTGCACCTCCTTTTTCGCCGTTTTCGCGGGATAACCAAACTTGCGCGGATGGGTGTGCGCGTCAATCGCCCAAACGAGCGAGTTCATAATCAGAATGGAATAGGAAACGCCTTCCGGATAGCCGCCGAAATAGCGGATGAACACGGTCAGCAGGCCGCAGCCGATGCCGAAGATAATCTGCCCCTTGGGGGTAACCGGGCTGGTCGCGTAGTCGGTCGCCATGAAGATTGCGCCGAGCAGCAGGCCGCCGGAGAGCACCTGGGAGAGCATCCACTCAAGGCGCGGCTGCCCGCCCATCGGGAACAGGAAGGTCAGCACCGCAACGGTCAGGATGTACGCTGCCGGGATGTTGATGGTAATCACCTTGCGTACCAGCAGATAGACGCCGCCCGCGAGCAGCGCAAGCGCGCAGGTCTCGCCAATCACGCCGCCGTGCTGGCCGAGCAGCAGGTCGAGGATGGTGGCGTCAGGCAGCTGCCCGTTCTTGAGCGCCGCCAGGGGGGTCGCGGAGGTCACCGCGTCGGCAGTGGAGCCGAACGCGCTGAGCGGGATATGGGGGCCGACAAAGCTGGTCATGAGCGCCGTCCAGGACGCCATCATGAACGCGCGGCCGCCGAGCGCGGGGTTGATAAAGTTCTTGCCGATGCCGCCGAACAGCATTTTAACGACGACAATCGCGAACACGCCGCCAATTACCGGCATCCAGACCGGGGCCGTGACCGGGACGTTATAGGCGAGCAGCAGGCCGGTGACCACCGCCGAGCAGTCGCCGATGCTGGCGTCCCTGCGGGCGACGCGGCAGTAAGCCCATTCGCTCAGGACGCAGGCAATGACGGTCAGGCAGGTAATGACCAGCGCGCGCGCGCCAAAGGTATAGAATGCCACCGCAAGCGCAGGGATCAGCGCGATGATTACATCGAACATGACGCTGCGGGTATCCTCATCCGATTTGATATGGGGCGAGGAGGTGACAACTACTTTACTTAAATCATACATCGTTTTTGTACCTCCCTTACTTGTTCTGTTCAGCCTTGGCCTTGGCCTCGGCGGCGGCGCGGTCGGCGGCGCGCTTGGCCATGATCTTGCCCTTGCTCAAGCGGAACTGCTGGACGAGCGGGATGCGGGCCGGGCAGACATAGGCGCACGAGCCGCATTCGATACAATCGAGCATGCCGACCTCAACAGACTTGTCGAAATCCTCCAGCTTGCCGTATACGTTCATATACATCGGGAGCAGGTGCATCGGGCAGGCGTTAATGCAGCGCCCGCAGCGGATGCAGGAGGGGTCCTCGACGCGCTTGTCCTCATCGCCGCAGAAGGCAAGGAATGCGTTGGTGCCCTTGAAAACGGGCGCCTCCAGGGAGAACTGGGCGTTGCCCATCATGGGGCCGCCCATGAGCAGCTTGTTGGGAGGCTCTTTGAAGCCGCCGCAGGCATCCACCAGCTTTTCCAGCTGGGTGCCGATGCGGCATTCCAGGTTTTTCGGCTCCACAATCGCGGAACCGGACACGGTCACCACGCGGCGCACAACCGGCATACCGGTGGTGAAGCGGCGGTAAATCGCGCCGACGGTATCTACATTAAATACCGCGCAGCCCGCGTCGGCGGGCAGCTTGCCGGAGGGCACCTCGCGCCCGGTGCAGGCGTTAATCAGCTGCTTCTCAGCGCCCTGCGGGTATTTGCACTTCAGGGGGTAGAGCTTGAGCACGGGGTCGCCCGCAATCAGCTTCTCAATGCCGGGGAAGGCGTCCGCCTTGTTTTCCTCCATGCCGATAATGGCGGTCTGTACGCCCAAAATCTTAACCAGCATTTTCAGCCCGCCGACGACCTCCTCGGGCCGTTCGAGCAAAAGCCGGTGGTCGCTGGTGATATAAGGCTCACATTCGGCGGCGTTGACAATAATCGTGTCAACCTTGCCGATGCCGGACTGGATTTTGACATGGGTGGGGAAGGTCGCGCCGCCATGGCCGACCATACCGGCGGAACGGATCAGCTCGATGCGTTCCTCGTTGCTCATTGCTTCAAAATCGTAGGGATGGACGGACTCATGCAGCCGGTCCTCGTGGTCGTTTTCAATCACGACGGAAAGGACCTTGCTGCCGTTGGGATGGAGACGCGGCTCGACGGCCACGACCTTGCCGGAAACGGTCGCATGGACAGGGGCGCTGACAAAGCCGCCTGCTTCGGCGACGGTCTGTCCCATGTCCACGATGTCACCCACCTTGACGCAGGGTGACGCGGGAGCGCCGATATGCATCGAAACCGGCAGGATGACCTGGTCAGGCGCCGGAAGCAGCTCAATCGGCTTGGTGTTTGTTGCGGCTTTATACCCGGGGTCGCTGTGCGGGCCGGGGTGGATGCCGCCACGGAACGTGTACACCATTGAAGTTTCACCTCTCATTTTATTTCTTCCTCCGCAGGCACACGGGATGCGCCTGCGCGCGCGGTATACAGGCCGTCCGCCGGAAGGCTGCCATCGTCCCCGGCGCGCGGCCCGTATCCCGCAATGAAGGATACAGCCTGTTTGGGGACCGACCCCAAAATAACTTGCGCTAACCGCCTGCATCTTCTTCCGCCATGCCGAGCTGCTTCCCCTTAGCAGGCGGAAGAAGATGCGGCGCGCTTATCACAAGTTATTTTCGCAGTCCCTAACTATGAACAAACTGTTACAGTATAGATTATAAAGACTTCCCCCCAAATAGGCAACCTTTTTTCCCAACTTTTTTGTAAATCCTGAAAAATTTTTTGTCATTTTGTCGAAAGGCACGGCGCGGGCGGGTGCGGCGCACCGTCCCGGCACCCGGAAAAAAACCGGATACGGCATGTGCGCCGTACCCGGTCAGGTTGCTCGAAACGTCTTTATTCTGTTATTACCAGCCGAAGAAATTGCCGAAGGGGAAGGAATAATAGCCGTTCCCGTAGCCGGAGTTGTCCTCCTGCTTTTCGGCCTCGTCAATGCGGATTTTCGCGGGGTCGGTGCCTTCCAGCTCGTGCGCGTCGGTCAGCTCGACCTTGATATCGAGCGTCTTGCCGGTAGACATGCGGTAGACGGTCAGCGTGACGGTGTCGCCCGCCTTGAACTGGTTCTTGACCTCGTTAATCTCGTTCATGGTCGTGATTTCCTTGCCGTTGATGCCGGTAATGATATCACGGACTTCCAAGCCCTTGCCGTAGGCCTTGGCGCGGGAGTCGATGGACTGGATGAGCACACCCTGGGGGACCTCGTTATATTTCGCGGTGGCTTCGCTGATTTCCGAGCCGGAGATCCCGATGCTCGGGCGTCCCGCGACATAGCCGTTGGTCATCAGCTCGTCAACAATCTGTTTTGCGGTATTGATTGGGATGGCAAAGCCAAGCCCCTCATAGCTCGCGCTGGAGGAAAAAATGTTGGAGGAGAGCTTTGCGTTGGTGATGCCGACGACCTGGCCGTATTTATTGACCAGCGCGCCGCCGGAATTGCCCGAGTTGATTGCCGCGTCGGTCTGGATCAGCGTCATCACCTTGTCGTTGATGGTGATGTTGCGGTTAATCGCCGAAATGCTGCCGGTCGTGATGGTGTTGGTCAGGCGGTAGGCGGTCGGCGTGCCGATGGCGTAAGCCGCTTCACCGGGCTTGAGCGCGTCGGAATCGCCGAATTCCGGGACGGTCAGCTTGCGCCCCGCGGTGTCCGCCTTGAGGACGGCAACGTCGGTATCCGCGTCGCCTGCCACCAGGCTGGCGTTCAGCTCCGAGCCGTCCGAAAGCATGACGGTGAATTTATCCATATCCTCGGTGACGTGGTTGTTGGTGACGATGTAGCCGTCCTCGGTCATGACAATGCCCGAACCAAGCGAGCCGCCGTTTGAGGTCAGGCTGGTTGCGGTGATGGAAACGACCGACGGGTCTACCCGCTCGTAAATCACGTCGCCGGGGATGCTTTCGACGCCCTTGGGCGACTGCGCGATTGTAATCGCGGACTGTACGGTCGGGATTTGGGAGGGGGATTCCTTCCCGGCGGTGTCGAAATCGCCCATCATGGAGCCGGCCGCAGCGCCGCCGAAGAACAGCAGCGCCGCCGCCGCCACGCCGCCGAACGCGATTGCAATCCGCTTGCCCTTTTTCTTCTTGGGCGGCTTGGGCGCCTGCTGGGACTGCCATTGCTGGCTGGCCGGCGTCTGCTGGCTGGCGGACGATTGATAGGGGGATTCCCGGAATCCGCCCTCCTGCGGCGGTACACTGCTTTGCGTCTGACAGGGGGGCTGTACCTCCCGGCTGTCGCGCACCGGAACCTGGTAGGGCGTGCGCTGCTCGGGTTCGTAAACCGGCGGCCGTTCGGTTTGATGGATTGGCTGCTGTGGTTCCTGGCTGGCGGCCGGCTGCGCTTCCCACTGGTTATTCACCGGCGGCGCCTGCGTTTCCCAGACCGGCGGCTGCCCGCGCAGCTGCGCCTGTTCCTCCTGCATGGCTGCCTGCTGGCGGGCGGCCTGCTCGAAAGCGTCCTGGTTGTTGTTCTTATTATTGTAAATGTTGTTGTCATCCATGGTTCTGGTTCATCCTTTCTTTGAGCTTGTAGCTATATCATAAAACCCGTTTGTGAATCTTCCTTGATGGCTTTGTGTAGTTTTCGGGAAGAGTTGTAAAGGAATTTGTTTCCAGCAAATCACTGCGCCTTCCGCGCGTCGCTGAGCGTCACGTTTGCAAAACGGCTGAGCGCCTCGCAGGGCTTGTACTTGGTGCGGTAACCAATCCCGTCTATGATCAGGAATGGGTTATAGGCGTATACGGTGCGTTCCGTCCCGTCCGCAAGCGCGGCGGTATACACAACCGCCTGCCCGCAGTAACTGTTCCAAGAGCTGTCCCGTTCGTAAATCACAACCTCCCGCAGCAGCCCTTCCAGCGCCCGGCACTCGTCGGCGGTCAGCGTCAGGGTGACATCGGGCGGCATCAGTTGTACAGAAGCCGAAACGATTTCCCCGTCCCGCAAATCCCGGAACGGCCTGCTGCCGATGAAATGCCTGCCCGCAAGCGCCGCCAAAACGGCAAAAAGCACAAGCAGCGGCAGGAATACCATTTTTTTCCGCATATCAATCCCCCGTTTCCGATGTCGCTGCCTGATTAGACGGCGGGCAGCCGGGAAAGTTCCCTATATAAAAAGGAAAAGCCGGCGCAGAAATGCGGGTTTCTGATTTCGTCCTTCATTGTAGCATATCTTTCGCAAATGTCAAGCGGCAGTTTCCGCCTTGAAAACGGAAAAATGACTTGGATTCTGCCGGGAAGGATGGTATACTATTGATGTTCGTATCCTGTATGTTTTTCTGGGGGAAATTACAATGCTGTTTTCAAGCACCGTGTTTCTGTTCGTATTCCTGCCGCTGGTGCTGTTCTTTTATTATCTCCCGCTGCGCGGGCGGCGAAACGCGCAAAACGTTTTCCTGCTCATCGCAAGCCTGGGCTTCTACGCCTGGGGGGAGCCGTGGTTCGTGCTGGTGATGATTGGTTCCATCCTCGCAAACTATCTGCTCGGCCTGTGGATGGCGCGTGCGCGGGAACGTACCGCCGCGCGGCGGCTCGTGACGGCGGCGGCAGTGTGCTTCAATTTAGCCATTTTATTCCTGTTCAAATATTTGACCTTCACCCTGTCCAGCCTGCGGGCGGCGCTGGGCGCGTCCTTCCCCGTGCCCGAGATTGCGCTGCCCATCGGCATTTCCTTTTTTACCTTCCAGGCGCTCAGCTATGTGCTCGATATCGCCCGTGGCCGCGCGCCAGTGCAAAAGAATCCGCTTTGGGTTGGGCTGTATATTTCCTTCTTCCCGCAGCTGATTGCCGGGCCTATCGTAAAATATGAAACCGTCGCCGCCGAAATCACCGGCAGGCGTGAAAGCTGGGCGGATTTTTCCGGCGGAATGTGCCGTTTTGCGGCCGGCTTTGCCAAAAAGGTGCTGCTTGCCAATACCCTCGCGCTGGTCGCGGACAAGGCGTTTGACGGCGGCGCGCTCTCGGCCGGGATGGCGTGGCTCGGTTCGCTTGCCTATACCTTCCAGATTTTTTTTGATTTTTCCGGTTACTCCGATATGGCAATCGGCCTTGGGCGCATGTTCGGTTTCCATTTTCAGGAAAATTTCAACTATCCCTATCTTTCCAGAAGCATTACCGAGTTCTGGCGGCGCTGGCATATCTCGCTTTCCACCTGGTTCCGGGATTATGTTTATATCCCGCTCGGCGGCAGCCGCGTTTCTGCCCCGCGCCATTATGGCAACCTGTTTGCCGTCTGGCTGCTCACCGGTATCTGGCACGGCGCAAACTGGACGTTTATCGCCTGGGGGCTATATTATTTTGTGCTGCTGGCGCTCGAAAAATCCATGGGCTGGGACAAGCGCAGGCTGTCCGGCTGGCGTATCCTGCCCACCTTCCTGCTGGTGAATTTCGGCTGGGTGCTGTTCCGCGCGGCGTCCATCCGGGCGGCGGGCACGTTCCTTGCGGCGATGCTTGGCATTGGGGCGGACGGTGTATGGAACGCGGCGGCGACGGCGGCGCTGCGCGATAACCGCGTGATTTTCGCCTGTGCGGCGCTGTTCTCCACGCCGATCGCACGATGGCTTGGCGGCAGGCGCGAAACCCAGGGCGCGGCGGGCGCGGCGCTCTATACGGCGGGGCTGCTGGCGGCGGCGGTGATTGCGTTCACGTATCTGGCAAAGGGTGCTTACAATCCTTTTATTTATTTCAATTTCTGACAGGAGGCTACTTCCATGAAACAACTGCGGGAATCGGTAACAGCCGTGCTGCTGCTCCTTCTGCTCGGCTGCGGCGCGCTGCTGGTGCTGTCCAAGCCCCAACTGCTCTTGCAGGACTTCCGCAGCGGCTTCACGGACGCGCGGCCGGAAGCGCCCTCCCTGCCGGACAGGCTGTCCGCCGCAGCCGCGGGGGTGGAAAGCGCGGTCAACAAGGCGGTCAGCCGCCGCACCGAATTGATTACGCTGTATGGCGGCTTCCAGCGGCTGATTGGCTGTGAAATCGTGCAGGACGCCAGCCAGGATAACAACGTGGTGCGTCTGAAAAACGGCAAGCTGAATTTCATCGCGCGGGACGCGGCGCGGGGCGACCCCTCCCCAAACGCGGCAATTATAAACGATTTCGCGGCGTATGCCCGAACGCTGGATATCCCAACCCTGTTCGTGCTCGCGCCGCAGAAAATCAGCAAATACGCCGACCAGAAACCGGCGGGCGCGGTCGAATTCGGCAACGAGAACAGCGACCGGTTCCTCTCCCTGCTCACAGCGGACGTGGACACCCTCGACCTGCGCGAAGCCTTCCGCGACGCGGACGGCGGGCACGATGCTTACTTCTTCAATACCGACCACCACTGGACATCGGAAGGGGCGTTCCTGGGCTTCCAGCAAATCGCGGCGCGGCTGGAAAGCGGTTACAGCTTCCCCATCGATTCAAAGGCTGCCGACCGCGCACGGTACGAAACCACCCTGTACCCGGCGCTGTTCCTCGGCAGCCAGGGCAAGCGCGTCGGCCCGTGGTACGCGGGCAAGGACGATTTCGCCCTCTTACTGCCAAGGGAAGCGGCGGACGGCTACACGTTTGAAATCCCGCACAAGGGCATTACCCGTTCGGGCAGCTTCGAGGATGCGTTCCTGTTCCGGGAAATGCTGGACGGCAGCAGCCCCTATACCGCGAACCCTTACGTTGCCTACACCGGCGGGGATTATCCCCTCAGCATCGCCAAAAACCAAAACAGCACCGGCGGCAAAAAAATCCTGCTGCTCCGGCAGAGCTTCAGCTGTGCGCTTGCGCCTTTCCTTTCCCACGCCTGTTCCCAGCTCGATATTATCGACCCGCGCTATTTTGAAGGCTCCATCCGGGAATACGCCGCCGGGACCCGGCCCGACCTGATTCTAATCGTCTACGCGGCAAGCGACACCTGCAACGAAGCATTATTTACGCCGCTGGCAGATGAAATTCCGGAAAATCCATGACAAGCGCGTGAAAATGCGGTATAATAGGATTCAGAGAAGAATCCGGCCGCAAAGGAGGTAAAGCGGATGAGCGACGGCAAACGCGTCACAATTCAAACAATTGCGGCGGAAGCACAGGTTTCCAAATCAACGGTTTCCTGTTTCCTGAATGGTAAGACCGAGCGGATGAGCGAGGAGACCCGGCAGCGTATCGCGGCGGTCATTAAAAAGTACGATTACCGCCCGAGCGCGGCGGCGCGCCTGCTGACGGCGGGGCATTCCTGTCTGCTGGGGGTCGTAGTCTGCGATATCACAAACGGCTTTGCCAACCGCCTGGTTAAGGGCGTTGCACAGGTGTGCCGCGAGGGCGGCTACCAGATTTTGGTCGGCACCAGCGAATACGGCCCGGAGGCTGAACGCCTCCAGCTGGAACGCATGATTGACATGAAGGTTGACGGCGTAATCTTACAGCCGACCGGCTTGCCGGGAGACTCCATCGAGCTTTTGCGCCGTGCGGATATCCCGGTCGTTTGCATCGACTCCAAGCCGGAGGGCGTGCCCTACTGGGTTGCGACGAACAACTACGAGGCCACCCGCGAAGCTGTCAAAGCGTGCCTTGCCAGCGGTTACCGGCGCTGCCTGCTGCTGTCCGCGGAGCCGAACCTGCTGACTTCCCGCCAGGAGCGTTTCCAGGGCTGCCTGGACGCGGCAAAAGCGGCGGGCGTCCCGTGCAGCGAGTCCATCATCAACGCGGAAACGCCCCCGGAGGAAATACACAGCATGGTGGAACAGAGCCTTTCGGAAAAGACGCTGGTTTTTGTCCCGAACTGCTGGCTCCTGCCGAAAATTTTCCAGGCGCTTGCGCCGCTGCATGTGCAAATCCCGGAGCGTCTTGGCGTATTGGGGTTTGACAATGAAGAATGGGCCGGTTTTTCGGTGCCAAGCGTATCGACAATCGTACAGCCCGCTTTTCAGGAAGGCGCGACGGCGGCGGCGCTGCTGATTGACAATATCCGGAGCAAGCCGAACATCCCGGCGAACGCGACGCTGGATTGCGAAATCGTATTGAGAGGATCGACGTAATCGCGGTTCTTCGCGGATGCGGGCGTTAGCGCTCCAAAAAACGGAGCGCGGCTTGGGCTTCCTTCCGGCGCAGCCCACGGCTGCCCGGGATGGATACCCACCGCGCGGCAATTTCAGGATGTCCCGAAAAGCAGTCATTGTCATCCAGGATGACAAACCGCCTGCACGCGCTGCACCCGAGCCACGCGGCAATTTCCGCGCCTTTCCCGCCGCGCGGGACCATCGGCGTGACATCGGCAAGCGGCGTGCCGTTCTGCCGGAGCCGTGTAAACAGGTTTTGCAGGTAAGCGCGGCAGAATGGGTCGTCCATCATCAGGAAGGCATCCCGCCACGAGGACGACAGCACGACTTCCGCGCCGCTGCGCCGCGCCAGCCACCGCAGCCAGAAGAGCGAAACCGGGTCAAACCGCTGCCGCTCCGCCGGGAGCCGCCGCAGCCGGTTTAATCGAAAGCTGAGCGGCGTACACAGCACACCGTCCACATCCAGAAAAATAACCTTCACGCCGCCCCCTCCTTTTTATACTCGTGTGCGTTAAAGTTTGCCGTTCGGTTCGCCTGCGCGGCGGGCGG
>CAJUJQ010000030.1:0-17782 GCA_910586575.1 uncultured Clostridia bacterium
CACCTGCCGCAATGACAAATAACAGATAAATCCCGCTCAGGCGGTTTTTATACAAGAGATCATCCTCGAAGAACCGGGGCCGAAGAATAGGAGATCAGTTATGGCACTCACAAGAAAATTTTTACGGACGATGGGCATTGAAGACGACAAAATCGATCAGATCATCGAAGCCCACACGGAGACAGTAGACGGACTGAAAGACGCTTTGGAAAAGGCGCAGTCCGAGGCGGACAAGCTGCCGGACATCCAAAAGCAACTGGAGACGGCACAGGCGGACTTGGATGCTGCAAAGAAAGACAGCTACAAGGTGAAATATGAAGCGATCAAAGAGGATTTTGACGCTTACAAGGCCGAACAGGCCAAAAAGGACACCCGCGCGGCGAAAGAATCTGCTTATCGGGCACTCCTGAAAGAAGCTGGGGTAAGCGAAAAGCGTATTGACGCTGTACTGAAAGTTAGCGACGTAGACAGCGTGGAACTCGACGAAAAAGGCAAGATTTCCGATGCAAAGGAACGCATGAAATCCATTAAAGAGGAATGGGCGGATTTCATCGAGACGCGAGAGATCCAAGGCGCAAATACACCGAATCCCCCGGCGAATACCGGCGGTGCGACGATGACGCGGGAAGAAATTTTCAAAACTGACAGCAATGGCCGTTATGTTTTGGATGCAAACGAGCGTCAAAAGGCAATCGCCGAAAATATTGAACTTTTTGAGAAAGGATTGACCTAAATGGCAGCAAAAGAAAACCTTACCATGACTGCCGACGTACAGGTAAAAGCGCGCGAGATTGATTTTGTCACGCGGTTTAACCGCAACTGGGAACACCTGCGGCAGGTTTTGGGCATTATGCGCCCGATTCGCAAGCAGCCGGGCGTTATGCTGAAATCCAAATCGGCGGCAGTAACGCTCCAAAGCGGCGAGGTCGGCGAGGGTGAGGAAATCCCCTACAGCAAGGCGACTGTAACCGAAAAAGATTACGAGGAAATGAGCATCGAGAAATACGCAAAAGCCGTTTCCATCGAAAATATCAAAGATCACGGCTATGAAGTATCTGTCGCGCAGACGGATGAAGCTTTCCTTTACGAGCTTCAGACCAATGTAACCGACCGCTTTTACAAGTATTTGAACACCGGCACGCTGACCGCAAACGAAACCACATGGCAGCGGGCGCTTGCAATCGCAAAGGGAAGCGTAATCAACAAATTCAAGAAGATGCACCGTACATCTACCGGGATCGTCGGTTTTGCAAACGTCATGGATTTGTACGACTATCTGGGCAGCGCAGAAATCACTGTTCAGAGCGCATTTGGCTTCCAGTACATCAAGAACTTTTTGGGCTTCGATACCATTTTCCTTCTTTCGGAGGATGAGGTCAAGCGAGGTCGCGTGATTGCGACGCCGGTTGACAATATCGTGCTGTACTACGTAGACCCTGCAACGAGCGATTTTGCGCGTGCTGGACTGTCGTTCACAACGGACGGCGACACCAATTTGATCGGTTTCCATACGCAGGGTAACTATAACACGGCGGTTTCTGAATGTTTTGCAATTATGGGCATGACCCTGTTTGCGGAGTATCTGGACGCTATCGCGGTGATTGACGTAGGCGGCACGGTTCCGGCGGCAGCACCCGCGAAGGCATCCGCAAAGTAAGGGGTGGTTAGATGCTGGAACAGGTTTTGACGCACCTCAGAAACTGGTTTATCGTCCCTGACGGCATCCACCCTGGCACGTTTCGGATTGAGGGCGGCGGCATTGAGCTGCCGTTCCTCATGGACGGGCAGTATTTCCGGATTTTGGGCAGCGTGTTCAACGACGGATTGCACCAATACGGGCCAGGCATGGAAATGCTGACCGATGAAGAATTTGAAGGCGCGATTTGGGTGCTTGCCGTGCCGCGTTCCGTGGTTGAGCTGGCTGGAGAAATTGCCGAATGGCGTGATAAATACGGTGCAGTCATGGACAGCCCCTACACGTCGGAATCGTTCGGCGGGTACAGCTACACCAAGGCAAGCGGCGCGGGAGATTCTACAGGCTCTGGCGGCTGGCAATCGGCATTCCGGGCACGACTAAACCCATACAGAAAGTTGAGGAAAATATGAGCCTTTTGCAAGATTACACGGAACCCTGTCAGCTGATTGAGAAGAAGCGTGTCCCGGACGGCGAGGGCGGATTTATCACCAGCTGGGCGGACGGCATACAGTTTAATGCCTCTGTGGTCTGTGACACGTCTATGCAGGCGCGGGCAGCTGAAAAGCAGGGTGTAACCAGCCTGTACACTGTCACCTGTGAGAGAAACGCAAAATTGGAGTATCACGACGTATTCCGCCGCCTGTCTGACGGAAAAATTTTTCGCGTTACCAGCGACGGGGACGACGTGCAAACGCCGAAACAGGCGACGTTTCAGTTTTCACAGGTAACGGCTGAGGAATGGAAGTTGCCACGATGAAAATCATTCAACACGGAAAACCGAAATCCACAAAAAAGCGGTTCCACTGTACAGAATGCGGCTGCGTTTTTGAGGCGGACAAAGGTGAGTATGAGAGCTATTTCGACAGGAATGAACATTACTCTCAATGCACCTGCCCCGAATGCCTACATAGGGCAAATGAAATCACGTAGTGGAGGTCTGATCATGACTAAAGCTGCTGCACTCTACCAGTTTTTCTCATCGTTTGGCATTCCGGCTTATGCCGTGACAGATGTTCCAGACGATGCGGTTTTACCTTATCTGGTTTACGAGCTTTTCGTTGGAGCGTTCGGGGACATTACATATCCAACTGTGGAACTGTACGACTACAGCGAAAACACAAAACCGATAAACGCCAAAGCGCAAGAAATCTCCGATCGATGTCACAACGGCGCACCTATACGCTATGATGGCGGCGGGGCTGTGATATTTTGCGGCACATGGCAGGGGCTGCGGGATGAGGTCAGCGACCAAATCAAGCGCCGCCGCAGCAATTTTACGATTCATTGGGTGTCCAACACCTGAAAACAACGAAAGGAAGTGCAATAAATTGGCTGAAAACCTGAATTTTTACCAAATCCCGCAAGATGCATTTGAAAAACTGCAAATGGACGCGGGCCTCCTGCTGAAAGCCTTCGACTTGACAGCGGGTACATACAAAAACGAGGATATCATCTGCGCGACTACTGGCGGCATCAACCCGGCATGCGTGGCAGAATACAGCGATTTCGCCGAGGACGTGGACAACGCGCCGAACAACCTGATGGAATTTAAGCATCTGGACGGTTGGAACTGTACGCTCTCCACAACCGGGCTGGATGTATCCCTCGAATCGATTAAGCTTGCGCTTGGCGCGGCGGATATTGTAGAGAACAAGGTTGTCATGCGCCGCACGCTGAAACAGACCGATTTCCAAGACCTTTTTTGGGCAGGCGGTACGATGGACGGCGGCGGTGTTGTGATCTTGCTGCGCAACGCGCTCTCAACCGGTGGCTTTTCCCTGCAAACCACGAAAAACGGCAAGGGGCAAGTTACGCTGGAGTTTACTGGGCACGTATCTATCAAGGATCAGGACACGATGCCGATGGAGTTTTACCGGCTCGAACCCGCAGGCGATACGCAAACAAGAACCGCGAATATGGAGGATTTCTAAATGAAGCTTTCCCAACTGACAACTGACGGCGCGGCGGACGCGCTTTGCATTATTGCGCCGCACATCTATAATATCACGTCTGACAGCAAGGTAATCGAAAGCGTCAGCAAAAAGATGAATTTGGACGGAACCGAAAAACTGTACGGGAAGTACGTTCTTCTTGCGGGGCGAATCGTGGAGATCCTTCCGCTGTTGCTGAAAGACCACCGCGATGATGTTTACGGCATCTTGTCAGTCCTGAACCAGTGTACGGTGAAGGAAGTCGCCGCGCAGAACATTATGGAAACCATTCGACAGGTGCGCGAAGCGGTGCAGGATAAGGAGCTGATTGATTTTTTCAAATCGTCCGTATCTACGGCGCAGAATGCACCCTAAACGCCATTTGCGCGATACCAAAACTAACCGTTCGCGGGTACTTATCCGTACTGCCGTACCGCATAAAGAGGGACAGGGAAAACCTGTTTTACCGCGTGTATGTTACCGATATGCTCAAAGGGATTGCGGGCTGCAGTCAACGGTTTTACGACCTAATAAACGATACCCCCAAAAAAGAAGAAACCAGAACGCCGGAAGAAATTATTTCGCAAGTTGGCGCGATATTTAACGGAAATGGAGGTGAAACCCAATGAATGTTTTTGAATTATGGGCCTCAATCGGCATAAAACTTGACGATTTCGACCGTGGCCTGGAACAGGCAAAATCAAAGGCTAAGGGTTTCATTTCCAGCATGGAAAGTGCGTCCAAGAACTTTGGAAGCGCCTGGAAAGGCACAAAAGAAGTTTTCGAGCCTGCTGTAAAGGGTTTTCAGGCCGTGGAAACCGTCGGCAAAAAGACCGCGAACGTGATTACCAGCGCGCTAAAGGGTTTTGGCGCTGCATCTGCCGCTGTCGGCGGCTTTGGGGCGACTGCGGTAAATGCCGGGATGTCGTTTGATTCCTCCATGTCGCAGGTTTCCGCAATTTCCGGCGCTGTCGGCAAGGATTTTGACGCACTGCGAAATAAAGCGCTCGAAATGGGCGCGAAAACACAATTTAGCGCGTCGGAAGCCGCGGACGCTATGACCTATATGGGCATGGCGGGCTGGAAAGCCGGAGACATGATAAACGGCATCGAGGGCATTATGGATTTGGCTGCCGCGTCCGGTGAGGATTTGGCAACCACGTCCGATATTGTGACCGACGCGCTTACAGCGTTCGGCTTGCAGGCTGGCGACAGCGGGCATTTCGCTGATATTTTGGCTGTAGCTTCCAGCAATGCCAATACAAATGTCGGCATGATGGGCGAAACGTTCAAATATGTTGCGCCGATTGCTGGCGCTATGGGGTATTCCGCTGAAGATACTGCCCTTGCAATCGGATTGATGGCAAACAGCGGTATTAAAGCGTCTCAGGCGGGTACATCCCTCAGATCCATCATCACGCGGTTAGCGAAGCCGACGAAAGATTCCGCAAAAGCAATGGACGCGCTAGGTATTTCCGTTACTGACAGTTCTGGGAACATGAAACCCCTTAACGAGATTATCGGCGATATGCGCGTAGGGTTTTCCGGATTGACAGAATCGGAAAAGGCTTCTTATGCCGCGATGCTCGCGGGGCAGGAAGCGATGTCCGGCCTGCTGGCGATTGTCGGCGCAGCCCCGGCGGATGTAGAAAAGCTTACCAGCGCCATTGATAACTGTAACGGCGCGGCAAAGGAAATGTCGAAAACCATGATGGACAACCTTGCCGGGGATGTGAAGTTATTCAAAAGCGCTCTGGAATCCTTGCAAATTACTGTTTCAGACACCCTAAAACCGACGTTGCGGGAATTTACGCAATTCGGCACAAAAGCGATGGAACAGCTTACAATGGGATTCCAAAACGGCGGAATGAACGGATTCTTTTCCGCGCTGACCGGCGTAATTACTCAGGCGGTGACATTCCTGTCGGAGCAAGCGCCGAAATTTGCCGAGGCCAGTATGCGGTTTATCCAGTCGATGGCGGACGGCATTTTGAATGCGCGCGATAAAATAATCGATTCCGCAAATCAGATATTTAATATGCTGATGAACGGTCTTGATTCCTGGCTGTCCGCAAATGTTTCAAAACTGGTTGATTTCGGAAAACAGATTGTTGATTCTCTGTTTCAGGGATTTGTTTCTGCCGGGGAAATCATATCAAAATACATAGGCGAATTTATCCCGCTGATAGCAGAAGCGTTCCTTCGATATCATGAAGCGCTTTTTACGGTTGGTATCGATATTCTAGGTGCAATCGCAAAGGGAATCGTTGAAAACAAGGACAAAATCACTGAAATTGCAAGCACTACCATTAGAAATATTGCGCTTGGGTTGGCGCAGCACGCGCCCGAAATTATAGACGGCGCAATCGCCTTGTTGAATGCGCTTGTTGATGCATTCATGCAGAATATGCCGCTTATTCTTGCGGTAGGAACGGAAATAGTCGCGAAGATCGTTGCCGGTATATCAACGAATATGCCCGCGCTTATCGCGGTTGTCGCGCTGATGTCCGGCGAAATCCTGAAAATCGTGAAAGTTGTCGGGGATGTAGTGAACGCATTCGGGGCAATTGGCGGCGCTATTAGCAAATTGGGAGGCGTGGTCGAGCCTGTTTTATCCGCACTCAGTGGCGCGTTCTCCGCCCTATGGGGCGTGATTGCCGCGCATCCCGTCGTTGCAGTAGTCGCCGCGATTATTGCCGCTATCGTCCTACTGTGGAACAAATGCGACGCATTCCGGGAATTTTGGATTGGCGTCTGGGACAAATGTAAAGAGGGGTTTGGCGCGTTTGCCGATTGGTGCAAAGAAGGTGTCGAAACCCTAAAAGCAAAATTCGCAGAATGGCGCGAATCCATCAATGAAAAGTTTCAGGATATCGGGAATTGGTTCAAAGAAAAGTGGAACGCTGTAAAGGAATCTGCTTCCGATGCAGCCGATACAGCAAAAAAGAAATTCGATGAATTCCGAAAAGCGATTGACGATAAATTCGGGAAAATTCATGATTGGTTCGGCGAAAAATTCAGCGCCGCCCGTAAAAACATAGAATCCGCATGGGATGGCATTACGGGATTCTTTGAGGGCATTCTACAAAAGATTCTCGGAATTTTCAAAATGTCCCCGGAAGAATTTAAGAGCATCGGCACGAACATTATCAAGGGCTTTGCAGACGGCATTTTGTCAAAAGCTGAATGGCTGTACAACAAGGCAAAAGGTGTTGTGGACAAAATCAAAAGCGTGTTCACAAACGCCAAAGGCTTTGATGTTCATTCCCCGTCTCGCTGGGCAAAGCGCGTGGGCGCAAACGTCATGGAAGGCGCTGCAAATGGTTTCCTGTCCGGTACACGCAAACTGATTGCCGTTGCACGTAGCGCGGTCGAAAACGTGAAGGACAACCTTGCGCTCGACCCCCTATCTGTGGATACAGAGGATGGCGTTTTTGTGGAATACCTGCAAACCCTTCGAGAAAAATTCACCCTTCTCCTTGAGGATGTCCAGGAATCCATTACCAATTTTGGCGAATGGTTGACCGGCAGTATCAACACGTTTTTTGAGTGGTTTACAGGCATCCTGACAACCATATCGGAGAGCGTGACCGATATTCAAACCTCATTCCAAGAGATTTGGGCGGGCATCGTCGAAACGTGGGGCACCGCCCCGGAATGGTTCGGCGAAATCTGCGAGAGCATCAGGTTGGTGTTTGAGACGCTTACAGCCGCCATAGTGGAGCTTTTTACGGCGGCGGTAACTGCTATCCAAGAAGTCTTTGCAAGCCTACAGGAAGCGTTTCGGGCGGTTTGCGACGTACTCCAAGAGATATGGACGCAAGCAAGCACGTTTTTCACAGAGACCTTTATTGCGGCGGTCGATGCAATCAAAGAAGCGTGGGCGACCGTCCAAGACTTTTTCCAAGAGATTTGGGACGCTATCGCCTCGATCTTCGAGGTTGCGCCGCAGTGGTTCGGTGAGACGTTCGCCGCCGCGCTGGAAGCCTTGCAAGAAGCGTTTGACCCGGTTATCGATTATTTCACGACGACATGGGAAAACATCATTGCGGTGTTCGGAGACGCGCTGGAACGCTTTGCAGAGGTCGGCGCGAATATCATAACCGGATTACAGGACGGAATCGAATCCGGCAGGGACGTGCTTTTGCAGCTGATGGGGGATATCAAGCAAGCCCTGTTAGATATCGTCAATAGCCTGACCGATGAGCTAAACAATGTAGTCACGGACGCAATGCAGCAGCTGAGTGAATCGGTATCATCGGCGGTCAGTGAAATGAAATCACAGGTTGATGAACTGATAAGCAAAATCGCGGAAGCGCTGTCGAAACTGGAAAATGCAAAGGCGAAAACAAAAGCTCTTGAGGAACAAGCGAAATCCGCAGAAAAGGCGGCGGAAAAGAAAGCGGAACAGGCAAGCAAGGCGACACAGAAAGCGGTCGAAACTGCACAATCTGTTGTAAATACCGCAAAAATCGTTGTGAACAAGGTCAAAACATCCGCCCTTCCGACGGTTAAGACCAACAAAACCCCGTCGCAAATCCAGCGGGAAGAAAAAACGCTGTATGGCAAGAGCCAGAAAACGCCGTCCCAAATCAACCGGCAGGATAAGACGACCAAAAAGACGAATCCAAACGGCTATGTGTCCACATCCATCCTGCGGCAGACACAAAAAACGCTCACCACGTCGCAAATCAACCGGCTTGATAAGCAAATGGCAAAGGGTGTCGGTTTTGGCGGTGGCGGTGCATCCGGAACAGGCGCAGGCCGTACCAGCACCGCGAATCTCACGCCGTCGCAAATCCAGAGGATGGAAAAAACCGGGTATGGCAATACCTATGTAACAATCAATTCCCCGAAAGCAATGAACGAAGCGGAAGCCGCGCGGCAGTTTAAGAAAGCGTCGCAGCAGCTTGCGCTTGGATATTAAAAGGAGGCCGCGCTTGTGATACGCGAAATCAAAATTACATCGTTAACCGGGCGCGGCGTCGTCACAATGGCGTCCCGGCAATATTGGGCTTATTGGCTCGGTGAGGTAGATTGGGGGCAGGTCGAAGGAAATCATCAGTCTTACAGTTACCTAAACCAAGTTGGCGAGAGCATCGTTTCAACGACGGTGCGCTCCCGCCCGATATCCATTCAGGGATGGGTAATGAACATTGACGGGAACATGCAGGAAAGATGCGATTTTCTGAACCAGTTTATTTCCCCGGTCGAGGATTACGAGCTGGAGTATAAGGGCAAAAAAATCCAATTCCGCCCTGATATTTCTGTAAAATACGGCAGACCCTATATGAGCAATAACGAAATGGTGCGGGAATTTCTGATTCAGGGGACGTGCCCCTATCCGTTATTTCAGGATTCAGAGAATACGGAAGTTCTGTTTAACCAGACAATCAAACTGTTTCATTTCCCGACCGATTTTGGACAGAGCAAGCCGCTTTCTTTCGCGAATGTCAGCCGGGCATACCGCACAACTATCAACAATCGCGGCGGATTTTCAACAGGTATTACCGCTCGAATCAAATTCACTGGGGGGGTCACAGGCCCGCGCATTCGCAGCCTGACCGCTGGAAAGCTTATCGGCATCGACCGGGTATTCGAGCGCGGGGAACAGGTAGAGATTAACAGCCATCCCGGCAGGAAAACCATAACGCTGTATAATTCCGACGGCACGACTGAAAACCTGATAAAATACCGCGATTATGAAACAAGTTGGTTTTTACTGCAGCCGGGAAATAATGATATTTCCTATGAATGCGAAAATGAGGATGAACGGGACAATATGGAAGTAACGTTGTTTTACACGCCGCTGTACCTGGAGGTCGAGTGATGGATCTGAAAATGGAAGTTTACACACCGTCTCTTGAGCTTATCGGGATTCTTGTTGTGCAGCGTTCCGTGATTGTAAATAACGAAGCGTTTTCCGCTGGTTCTTTTTCTGTGTATTCAATTATCACCGATGAAACCAAGGATCTTTTGCAGGCGGAAAACATTATTGCAATTTCCGATGATGCAGCCGGAATTATTGAGCATATCGAGGAAGAATCCAACGAGAGCGGCCCCTACATCACAATCAAAGGACGGCTCTTAACCGGCATCCTTGACCGCCGTATCTTGTGGGGAGTGTACGACCTGACGGGCACGCCCGCTGCAATTATGCGTTATCTGGTAAACGACTGCGCAATCAATCCGACGCGCGGCAAAGACGCGGACGACATCGAGCGGCGCAAAATCCCCGGTCTTGTGCTCGCTGATGGTTATGTAGATAGCGGCATAAAAATCAGGAAGCAGAATACCGGGGGCAGCCTGTTGGAAGCGCTTGAGGAACTTGGCGAAACCTATCAGGTAGCGTTCGGTGTGCGCATCAATCCCAAAACACAGCTGATGGAATTTTGGACGCGGAACGGTGTTGACCGGTCGATACACCAGACGCAAAATGAGCCGGTATTTTTCAGCACAGAGCTTGACGACGTGCTTTCCAGCGCTTACACCTACGATTCAAAAGACTACAAAAATGTAGCTCTTGTTGCCGGTGAGGGCGAAGGGCTTGACCGAACATCTACTGTGGTAGAGAAATACGAGGAAACGCCTGCGCCGCCCGCGTTTGAAACTTGCACAATTACGCTCTCCATCGACCCGGAAGGAGGCGGCGTAGCAACCGGCGGCGGGACATACGCGGAAGGCGCAAGCGTTACGCTGGTTGCTACGGCTGGCAGCGGCTATCAGTTTGTGGCATGGCGAGAAAATGGAGCCGATGTAAGTACAAGCGCAAGATATACGTTTACTGCGAGCAAAAATGTAACTGTTACAGCGGCGTTTAAGAAATTGTCTAGGCTGCCCGCCGGATATACGGAAGTTGAGTATATTGAATCTACTGGAACGCAATACATTTCTACGGGAATTAAGCCAACCGAAAACATGGAAATTGATTTAGAGTTCGAGCTTCCTAAATATCAGTCTACTAGATGGATTTTTGGTTCTAAGTACAATAAAAAGATTGGAGCTTCAAACAATTATATTCAATTTTCTATGTTTATTAACAGCAATACAAGTTGTCGTGCTGCATATAAAACAAATTTTTCGGATGTATCTTATACGGTTGGTACAAAATCAATTTTTGGTATAAAGGCAAAAACAGGAGATGTATATTGCGATACATCAACTGCAAAAATTTCAACTAGCAGCACAATATCCGGAAGCGCTGTTAATTTTAGCTCAAATCCAGTGATAATGCTATTCGCAAACAATTCAGAGGGTACCGCGGAAAATAAGATTAGTGGAAAACTTTATTTTTTCAAGATATACGACAACGGAATCCTAAAAAGAGATTTTGTACCTTGTACTAATTCATCCAACGTTGCTGGATTATATGACCTTGCAAGTAATTCGTTTTTCCATAACAATGGAACCGGCTTATTCATTGCAGGCCCCGCCGTCTAAGGAGGTGAACGCATGGCATCTCTCCCCACAGGATACACCCCCTGCGAATACATATCAGCATCTTACCCCTGCCATATCCCGACCGGCTATTACGTGAATTACCAGCGCACGCGGGTAATTATCGATATTGAGCCTACCGGGATTTTGGGCGGGAATATCCTCTCATCGTTCCCGGAATACGCTAACAATTTTACGTACAATTTCAATCTGTCTTTCCCGCAGGCGGAACGGATTTCATTTTCCGGCGCGTTCAACGGCGCGGATATTTGGGGCTCGTTTGGGAATACACGGATTAGAGTTGATATCAACCAGTATACCGGAAAATTTTCCGTAGGCTCTAATTCCGCAGACATTACGCAATCCGATTTCACCAAAACACAACCACTTTGGATATACTGCGCGGACGATTCGCAGTTATCACAGACGGTGCAGACCAGTAAATTATACGGCTGCAAAATCTACGACGCAAACACCCTGAAAATGGATTTGGTACCGTGTAAAAATTCCTCTGGCACACCCGGTCTGTATGATACAGTCGGCAGAAAATTTATTACATCGAGCACCGGGCTGACCGCTGGCCCTGCCGTGCCAACTTATCAAATCACGCTGTCCGCAAGTCCCGCAGCAGGCGGCAGCGTGACCGGCGGCGGGAGCTTCCTATCCGGCGACACTGTAACGATATCGGCGGTGCCGGCGGCTGGTTATCGGTTCCTGCGGTGGGAAGACGGTGGATCTGTTGCTAGCACGTCGGCGCGGTATTCTTTCACCGCAACCAAAAACCGGTCGTTGGTCGCATTTTTTGAACGGGTAAAAAGCTATACCGTGACCGTGCAGACATCCCCGGCAGAGGGCGGTACAGCGACCGGCGGCGGGACGTTTGTCGAGGGTACGAGCGTAACCGTGACCGCGCAGCCGTCCGCCTGGTATGAGTTTGCAGGGTGGTCAGACGGGGCGGAAGCAGTGTCCGGGAACCTGTCCTATACGTTTTCTGTCACGGCAAACCGCACACTGACCGCCAATTTTGAGAAAATCACTGTAAAGCCCAGCGGCCCGTCGTCCGGGCTGAACCGGCGGGAACTCTACATTGACGCGCGCGATCTACAGAGCGACAGCGACGCAGAAAATCCGCTGACCGCAGAGGAATATTTGGCGGTTCTACAGGCGCGCGGGCTGGCGAAATTGGCAGAGCATCAGCTTGTAAAATCGTTTGATGCGGTTGTGCGCAGCTATAACGCGTCCTATCAATATGGTGTAGATTTCTTCCTTGGCGACACAATCACGGTAACGGACGACCGGCTTGGCGTTACGGTTGACGCGGTTGTGCAGGGCGTGGAAACGACAATCGGAACAGACGGCGAGACTATGACATTGGAACTTGGCTATGGGGTTCCGACCCTGAGTGAAATCCTGAAACGAAAGGCGGGTAAATAATGGCGCTTTATGATGGCTTTTTTGATGGTACGCCGGTAGGCACACACGAGGATGGAACGGTGGAATATGACCGCGAATATAACGCGGCTGCATTCGTCGATTATTTTGCGCGGTTCATCGGTTCCGGCGTTTGCGTGCACGGGAACCCGGACAGTATGCGGGTTTATCTGTCTGGCACTCAGGCGGTTATCATGCCCGGATACCTGTTTATTCGCGGCGCATGGCTGGCAAATAAAGCTGGGCCGGACGAAACCAATTATACAGGCTATGCCGTCTCGGTATCCGCAACAGAAAAAACAGCCGTTCTTGCACACCTCAGCATTGGCAGAGCGACCATCGAGATTTTGACGCAACCCGTCTCGCAGTCGTACCCGGCGGATTCGCTGGTTTTGGGCATTGTGAATGTCGCAAACAACACGGTGGAGGATACCCGCTACAACAGCGAGATTTGCGGCGTTATTGACGCGGCAAGCAGCCTGACAACCAAAATCAATTTTGCGCTAAATTACATAGATACCGAAATCAATGCTAAACTTGCCGCAGCGGAAGCGCAAATAAACGCGAAATCCGCCGAACTGGAAAACAAAATCGCAGAGGTGCGCGGCATCGTAAACAGCATCTCACCGCCGCCGATTGGGGCAATTAAAATCAGCGCGGCGAAAAGTCCCGGCGATGGTTGGCTGCAATGCGACGGACGGTTCATCAATGAATCTACATACCCGGAATTGGTTGCGCTGTTGGGGAAAATGTCGGTCGAAAATCTTGACCTGACAGAGATTGCAGCCGGAAGGATCCCGACGGATATCACCAATGCCGCGCTGTATGACGGTTATTTATGGGTGTTCTCCTACAGCACGAAAAAACTGTATGGCATTTCCGCTTCCGGCAGTGTCAAAACTGTTCCGGTAACAGGAATTGACGCACTCGACGCCCCGTCAAGCCGGACAATTTACCTGTCATTCGCAAATGGAGCTGTTTTTCTCACACAGAAAATCGGCAGCGAACATATCAAAATTTGCATGGCAGAATCGTTTGGGACAACCGCCGCAATGACAAGCTACAGTACGGAATCGCTTGAGGTGCGGACTTATCCGTATCTTGCCAGATACACCGGATATATCATTCCGTATGTAACATATGAGAATAACTATTACAGAATGGCGTATTGTACCAGATATATTAACACAACAAGCGGCGGCAATCGTGTTATGCATCTGAAATTTAAGGATTTTACAGACGTAGGATACGAGGAAACTTCCGTCGAACACACAAGATACAATTCAAACGCTCCTGCATCGGTGGGCATTCACGGGATGGCGGCTATGCTTGCGTTTTCCACAAAAAACGCGGATGAATGTGTAATTTCCAAAACTGCGAGAATCAGCATTTCCGGTACTGACAGCATTGTTTCAGTCGCAAAAGGGACATACAGCCTGACAAGCGCGGTTACACATGAAATCAACAATAATAAGGCGTTTATCGCCTATGCAATTCCGATTGTAGGTGGAAATCAGGTGTTTTTCGGGCTTGGGATTATGAGCGAGGGTATCACTGTTGCATCGTTCCGCAATAACACAAATTCCGCGTCCGTTACCGTGCAGATCAATCTGCCGGGGACGGCAAAAACGTTTTTCGATTCCGCCGCTTATGTCAGCGGGCAAAGCCTTTGGGTAATGTTTGTGGGTACGGGCTTGATTGTCGCAAAAAATATAGACCAACCGGAAACATTCGGCTATGTGGATACCAGACCGATTCTTGGGACAATCGTGCAGTCCGGCAGCATCGAATATGATTCCAGCGCAAAAATGCTCTACATCGTCGGGCAGGACGGTACCGGCACGGTAAGGGTCGGTAAACTTGACCTCACAAACGCGTTCCGGTATTCCGACAATGGCACATGGCTCCCGACGCTTTCCTATGGCAACATCCCGACCTACATTAAGGCGAAGGGGGATGGCAGATAATGGCGTTATCCTATGGCTTCATTTTCGGCAGAGAGACCAATTCCGCAGAGTTTTCCGACGCGTTCCACGCGCTTTTCGGCGACGGCGTGACCGTTGAGGGGACAAAATTTGCGCTGACTCTAAACGGCTTCCGGGCGACCGTCGGCTCTGGCGCGGCGGTTGCGGCGGGGCGATGGCTGTATAACGATTCGCCGCTTGTGCTGTCCCTGCCGGTGTCCAACAGCAACACCGACCGAACGGACGCGATTGCCGCCCGCGTGGATTACGCAGAGCGCAAAGCCGCCCTTGAGGTGATACGCGGGGTCGATGCTGACGCAATCCGGCAGGATCCCGGTTTAATTCGGACGGCAGATGAATACAGCATTTTTCTGTATTTAATCCGCGTTCCGCGCGGCGCGGCTACGCTCTCCCCGAACGATGTCACAGACGTCCGGGCGGATGGCGACCTGTGCGGCATGATTACGCCGCTTTCGGAAATATCGCTGGCGGTTATCCGTATTTACGATTTTCTGACTTCCGGAATAGATCAGGAGGTCGCTCGGATTGTTGCCCTTGCGGACGCGCTGATAGAGCGCGGACAGGCGCAAATCGACCTTTTGAACGCCTACGCAAAAGAGGTTCACGCAGTGCCGGATATCGGCGAAATCATGATTTCTTATGCATCGCCCGTCCCGGAAACTGAATGGCTGCAATGCACCGGCGGCAGTGTTCCGGACACCTACGGAGAGCTTACAGAGCTTCTTAACGGAACGCTTCCAAAAATCGAGAACGGCTATATTTACGGCGGAAGGGCGGTGTGAAATGTTCATCCTTTATGCAGATAAAAACCGGCTGGTAATGCGAAAACGTGAATCGTTCACAAGCGGTTCGGTCAATGTTTATCCGGTCAAGTTTGAGTTTTCCAGTGACTGGGGCGAGCTTGTAAAGACCGCAGTTTTCCGCGCTGGTACGGTTTCCAGGTCTATTCTGCTGACAGAAAATGAAACCTCTGTACCGTGGGAGGTGCTCGAAAAACCGGGGCTTATACTGCAATGCGGCGTTTATGGCGCACGCGGCGGGGCTGTAGTGCTTCCGACCGTTTGGACGGATATGGGTATGATTCTTCCGGGTACAACCGTCGGGGAATCGGCGCGGGAACCCACGCCTGACCTTTGGCAACAGATGGTGGACGCGCTGAAAAATAAGGCGGACGGCATAAGCTATGACGGCGAAGTTTTGTCGTTGCTGAGCGGCGATAAAACGCTTAACAGCGTAGAGATCACGGCAGGAGGCGGCGGAATGGGCGACCATCGGCAGCTAACCGGGAGAAACGCGCCCGACCAACACCCTATGTCAGCGATTACTGGGCTGTTGGACGCAATCCCGCGTCCCATGACCGCCGAGGAATTACGAAATATTTTGATTGGAGGTAACAAATAATGCCGACAACGGAAAATACATTTCTGAATAATAGCCGCGTTTCCGAGCTTTGGACGGCGATTAAAACCGCCCTTGCTGGCAAGGCTGACCTGTCTGCGCTGGAGGATTACACCACGCCGGATGCAGTAGCAACGGCGATTGCTACCGCGCTTACAAGCTACGCCACAAACACGGCGGTACAGACCGCAATTACCACGGCTCTTGCCGATTATATGACCGCAAGCGATGTGACCGCCGCTATTGCAAACGCCGCGCATATCACATTCCAGACGGTGGACGAGCTTCCGGAAACTGGACAGCCGAACGTGATTTATCTGGTTCCGAACGGCGGCGCGTCCGGGAATTCCAAAACAGAATATATGTGGATTGACGGAAAATATGAGAAAATCGGCGATTTAGAGGTTGATTTGTCGCAGTATTGGTCAAAGAGCGAGCTGCGCGTTATGACCGCTGAGGAATTGAAGGCGATTCTCAAATGATTTTTTTAGATGAAAACCGGATAAACGAATTGTGGGAGACAATCAAAGAAAAGATAAATTCTTTGGTTCCGAGCATAACCGCCGCCCAGTCCACCGCCACCACCGCCCAACAAACCGCAGAAGCCGCCCAGCAGGCGGCAGATAATTGTTTGCCGCTGTCGGGTGGGACGATAACGGGAATGGTAACAAGAGCTGAGGACAATGGCAAAAACACAAATATTATGACTGTGCCTTATCCAACGATTGCATTTTATCAAAACAGGATTATTTCGTCATCCGATTGGGGTGATATAAACGATACGGAATCATTTAGAATAACGGGAGTTAAATATCCTACTCACGACGCTGACGCCGCCAACAAACTCTACGTAGACTGCCATATAATCAATCCCAATTTATTAGATAACGCGTATTTTGGAAATCCGGTGAATCAGCGGTGGCAGACGGAGTATACAGGGAATGCGTATACGATTGATAGATGGTATATTTATGCCGGAAGGTTGGATATTGTTAGAGACTCTCATATCAAAATCACAAGAAATAATATGACAGATTATTTCGATCTCAGACAATACCTTGAGGGGTTTAACAAAGATCTGGTATATACGTTTTCTATTTTGTCAGATGGCAAATTATATTCTATTACAGGCACTTTTACGAGCAATCCAGTCACAAAAACCCCATTCGGGGAAATTCAAATATCATGGAGCGGTGGCGAAGCAAATATTGTGGTAATTAGGCCATTAACGACTGATCCGGTAAATATAACCGCCGCCAAACTTGAACTCGGCCATATCCAAACTCTAGCGCATCAAGAAAACGGTGTGTGGGTGCTGAATGAAATCCCGAACTATGCTCTGGAGTTGGTGAAGTGTCAGAGGTATCAATTTGATATTATTGGTAATTTTATCGGCCCATTTAACGATATTGCAATTGGAACAACAAACAACGGAATTGCTGAATTTATAATCTCATTGCCAACAAGTATGCGTGCAAGACCATCATTGAATTGTGATTTTTCAAAAATACAAATTGCAAACGTCGAAGCAAATTCGTATTCGTATGCAACAAATGGTGAAGTGATGTTTGCTTCCAATGCTGAAGTGTGTATTCATTTTTCATGTACGACAATCGATGGAAAAGCAAGACTTAGGTCGGATAATAAAAAAATCATTTTAGACGCAAACCTGTAAAGGAGATTAAAATGTATATCCACTACAATAATCACTACATAATTACTAGAGCCGATAATGCAATCACTGTCGGATGGAGTGATGGGCCGAACCATGAACGCGATACCAGCAAGGCTATTTGCATCAACGAGCAGGGCGGCTATCAGTTCCGTGTGTATCCAGACGGCGAGGAAAACCCGCCCCTCTATACATTCGACGGCATCCCCCTGTACAAATACGTTGACGGGGC
>CAJUJQ010000030.1:17882-22202 GCA_910586575.1 uncultured Clostridia bacterium
CGGCAGGAATTTTTGGAGGACTGTATCGCTGAAATGGCGGTGCAGGTATACGGCGTATGATATCCGCTGTCAGGCGGTGTCAAATATATTTTGAGAGGATGGTTTTAATGATGGCTATGTTTTTCGCGCAGAGGGTTATTTTGGGCAAAACGACGTTTGCAGGCGTGCCAGGGGCACTGAAACCGGGATGCGCTGAAATCCTGATTGACAGCGGGCTGCCTGAGCTGGTTCCGGCGGAGTTCGGCGGGGCGATGGAGGTGTAAACCGTGGAAAATATCAATCAATTCAAACTCGCGCTTGCCGCGTGTGCGGCGGCGCTGACCACCCTGTGGGGGTGGTTCGGGTGGGTCGTGATTGCATTGGTGTTCCTGATGGCGGTGGACTACATCTGCGGCAGCGTGATTGCAATGCGCGACCACGCATGGAGTTCCGCGACGGCGCGGACAGGCATCTGGCATAAATGCGGGTGCGTGCTGGCCGTGCTGATCGCCGGGATGGCTGATTTGCTGCTGGGCGTTATCCTGGGCAATCTGCCGGTTACACTGCCGTTTGAGTATTCTGTCTTTTTCTGCCCGATGGTCGTGGTATGGTACATCCTGACCGAAATGGGCAGCATCCTGGAGCACGCGGTTAATATGGGCGCACCCGTCCCCGCGTTCTTCCGGAAGGCGCTGGCAATCACGATGGCAGCAGTCAATGAGGCCGGGGAACACTTGGTTGATGGAGGTACAGATGATGCATAAAGTATTTATCGGCGTCGGGCACGGCGGGAGCGACCCCGGCGCGTGCGCAAACGGACTCCGGGAGAGCGATGTAAACCTGACTATGGCCCTTGCGATGAAAGCGGAGCTTGAACGGCATGGCGTAACCGTCGGGATCAGCCGGACCCGCGATGAAAATGACCGGCTGACTGAGGAAATCAAGGAGTGCAATGCCTTTGCGCCTGATTTAGCTGTGGAGATTCACAATAACGCTGGTGGCGGGGACGGCTTCGAGGTCTACATCAGCGGCAAAAATCAGACCGCCCGGCAGCTCGCGGAACGCATTGAAAAGGAAGTCAAGGCAATCGGGCAGAACAGCCGGGGCATCAAAACGAGTACCAGCCTGGGATGGGTGCGGCAGGTCAAAGCGCCTGCGGTGCTCTGTGAGGGCTTTTTCTTGGATTCCGCTGACCGGGCGATTGCTGATACCGCGGACAAGCAGCGGCGTTTTGGGCAGGCTTACGCGCGGGCAGTGCTGGCACAGCTGGGCATTGTATCCGGGAATACCCCGTTGGACGACCGTAAACGGGCGCAAGAACGCTTTGGGTTCTCTGATGATACAATGACCTATCTGGATGGGTATCGATTCGCACAGGCGCTGTATAAACGGTTGGCGGACACGAAATAAACAGACTTGCGATTTTCTCCAAAATGCGATAAAATCTAAGAGAAAGGAAGTGGCACTATGAGCAATGAAGAGAAGATTAAGGCCTTTGCGGATATGGTTGACGGCATCAAACAGCTGAACCAGCCGCTAGAGGACGAAAACAAACGGCTGCATGAACAGATTGACAAAATCAACGCCGATAGAAAACACGAAAGAAAAATTCGCAATATTGCGTTTTGCATCTCGTTTATTGCTATCGGATTGGTGTTCTTGGCGTTTATCCTGTTTGCATACCTTACACCCGTAGAAATCCATCAGGGACAGGATTTTGATGAACACACGCAGACGCAGGATTACAGCGAAGGTGCCTCACGCGATAAATAATGGCGTCACAGCACCAGAGCATTAAAACCGGTGCACGCAGGCCGCGTAAGCCGTCAGCGCCGAAACGAGCACGCGCCAAGCCAACCGCTCCAAAGCGCACACGCTCCGCGCCCAAGCGCCCCGTCCGCCGTCGTCCCCGTTGAACGATCAGCACAAGGCAATCCGCGCACTGATATCCGGAATGAGCCGCGAACGCGCTATGTATTATATCAGCGGTTTCCGGCTTCTGCCGGACGAAGAACGCTACATAATCGCGCGTGAGGTCAACGGGCATAGCATTGTCAAAATCGCTCTGGACAATCACACGACGGTTCGCACCGTTCAGTCAGTGCGCAAACGCGCATTTCAGAAAATCGCAGATGCTATCGAATTTCGAGAAGAAAAGAGCCGGGGTTGATTCCCCGGCTTTTCCTATTGCATTATATTGTCAACAGATTTCTTGAATTCGCGCCATCTTTCGCGCTTTTTCTGAGTTTTTTCCAACGTTTCCTTTTGTTCGTCTGTAATTTCGACTTTATCCCCGGAAAAATACACGTTGTAATTCCCTGGTTTGCCGTAAACCTTCCCGTTCCATTTTGTTCCGGCAGGCCAAATAGCCTTGATTTCGTCAGGCCATGCAGGGATTTCCCCGATCTGATCCATAGCCTGATTTTTGATTTCGTCGTTTTCAGCCTTATTTTTCATCTCGATTTCGTGCGCCGAGCGCCACATTATTATATCTGTCTCACTCGGGCACTCAATCGCAAACCCAAGCGCTTCCAGTTCTGCAAGTTTTTTGTCGTCTCCGATTTCCAGCACCCACCGTTTCTGGGGCGCTGCAAGAGACAGACCGAGCGACCCAAGTATACCGGCATCAGCAGGGTAATTGTCGGTGTAATATGCGCCGATTGACTTGATATTGTCCTTGATGGGATATGTATCACCGAAAAGCACGGCATAGGCAACCGGTTCATCATCCAGCGGGCTCCCCAAACGCAAAATAGCTCTCAATCCTGCGTCTTTTTCCTCTTCTCGTTTGCGTTTAGCATAACAAGCGGGGCATTCGTCGTAATTGTTCACAGCAAATGCAATCCAGTTGTCCGCCTCGCGGCGAGAACTCCGTTTTACTGATTTTTCAAATGTTTCGCCACACGTTTTACAGGTGCACGTCGCAACGGCCTTCGCCATTTTTACCCCTCCTATTGAGCGCCCGCCCTATTTCGGGGCGGGGCGGTTATATTAGATGTAATCAACTACATCGATCTTTTCATCCGGGTGTGTGTCTTCCCACAGCATGTGTACATCTTCAAGATAAAGGCTCACGCCCTCGCAGATGGTGATTGACGGGATGTTTGTAATCCGCGCCGCTTGCAGCGCATCAACAACACTCTTTGCCTGCTTATGTGTCAAACTCCTTGCCCATTCGCGCTTGAGTGTGGTCACGAGAGCGTTGTAAAGCTGTTTTGCGCAAGCGTTGGCTTCCTCTTGGGTATCAGATTCGCGTTTTTCAGTGCAGAAATTGCCCCAGACACCCGTAAAGCTTTCGCCGTTGTCCCATGCCGATTGATACGTTTCAACCATGCGGTCGGTTTCAGCGGCATTGAGCCAGCGTGCCGCCTCATATACATTGCTGGTGTGGTTCTGCATCATGATGTCCTTGATTTTCATTTTTTTCTTCCTTTCTCCCCGTGTCTGCCCGGTAGGTCAGGCTATTATTATTAATGTGCGCGGCAATCGCCGTAGCAGTAGGTCCCACAGCGGGGGCAAAGCCCGTTTACAATAGCCTTTACAGCTGCGCGTGCGCCTTTTTTGACCAGCGTCATAACCTCGATGGTCTTTGTGCGTTTGTCATAGCTGCCCTCGACTGTTTTGCAGTCGGAGTAGCTGTTTTTGTACTCGCTGTAGTGCATCCGACGCAGACCGGTCTGCGCTGCTTCCGCCGCTTCCTTGACAGCTTCCTTTGCTGCCTTCCAAGCTCTTTTGAGCGCCCATGCGAAGTCGTGATTCTCAACCCAATTTTGAGCCGTGCGGTACAGGCTCCATGCATTTTTCATGATCTCGCTTTTATTGTACTTCATTTTATTTTTCCTCCGTTCCTTTGCTGTAATTATATTATACAGCAAACGATTAACGTTGTCAATGAAAAAATGAATATTTCTGAAAATTTTTTATATCGTTCGCCCATCGGGGCAAACGAACTCCGCGCGCCACGACACGCCCAACGTCTGCGCGATTGTTTCCATCTCACCGTAGGTCAGGGTGTCGCGTTTGATTTTTTGATTAAGGTTTGATGGCGTCATGCCGATCCTCCGCGCCAGCTCTGCCTGACTGATTCCGGCATAGGCCAGCGCCATTTTGATTTTTTGTTCCATTATCATGGTATCACCTCCATACATATAATATACAGCATATTTTACATGGCGTCAAGCGATGCAGGAAAAATATTTAGAAAAATATTGATAAAACACTTGACAGCATTTAGAATTTACTGTATAATAATATCAGAAAGCAAGAGAGAAAATAAACCCGCTAGGCCGACGGCATCCGCCGCCGCTGGTGCAAACAGCCCGCCCCGGAGGTTACGAGGGC
>CAJUJQ010000030.1:22302-25890 GCA_910586575.1 uncultured Clostridia bacterium
ACAGCCCGCCCCGGAGGTTACGAGGGCAGAAAGGAAAACAATGGAAAAGAGAGTCCCATACCGGGTCTATAAAAAGACCTATCCAGACGCGAAAACCGTCCCCGACAGCTACGACGCAGCCAGCAAAACCATCGTCGTTATCCTGTCAGACGACAAGGTTAAACACTTACGGTTTTCTCAGTCAGACTGGAATGTCAGCGGAAATAGCAAATGGTTGAAAGGCCACCTGATTCGCGTCATTCAGTGGAATACCGGTGCAGAAGCAAATTTTTTGTTGAAGGCCACCGAAACGGAGGATAACGGGCGGAAATACGCTAGCAATAGACGATATATTAGTCAAACAATCCCCGGCTATGGCCCAAACGCCAGAGATGCAGCCATCCGCATGGCAATGGAGCTGGCCGCAACCGGCAAATATGTTCGCGCCGATGATTTTAGTCCGTATCGTATTTAATGCGCAGCCCGCCCCTTAACCGGGGCGGTTTTCTTTTCGCGGACCACAAGATGATTAAAAACAGCTCTTCACCGGTCCGCAACTAAAAACAAAATATAATCCATTTAACGATGGACCGCTCTTTCGAGCGGTTTTTTTATGCACTTTTCATGCACTTTATGCGCATTTTGCAACCGAATTTCTGTGTTACCATGTTATCAAAGGATGTGATTACATGCCGCTGACATTGCAGCAGCGATTAGAACGGATAGGCTATACCGCAGAACGCGCGATTGACGCGGTAAGAGTTCATGCGCAGGCCGGTAAATTGTTTGAGTTGGAACGGTTTGTTTCGATTAAAGAGGAGATTTTGGAAGTGTTGGGCTGATGGGATTCAAAAAATATAATCCGAATCCTGCAAATAAAAGCGTTGGGGATTGTACGATTCGCGCAATCTCAAAAGCGCTCGGTCAGGACTGGGAAAAAACATACATCGATCTTGCATTGCAAGGTTTTCAACTGTGCGATATGCCAAGTGCTAACTACGTTTGGGGCGCATATCTGCGGAAAAATGGCTTCCGTCGGCACATCCTACCAGACACGTGTCCCGATTGCTACACTGTGGAGGATTTTGCAGCAGAGCATCCACGCGGTACGTATATTCTCGCGATTTCTGGGCACGTCGTTTGTGTGCAGGATGGAGAATGGCACGATACATGGGATTCCGGCGGGGAAGTGCCGCTGTACTACTGGGAAAGGGAGGGCGCGTAAATGGCCTATTATTCACCATACGGAGGTTATCAGACGGGGTATTATGGACAACCCGTCCCCGACCAGCTGGCACAGCTCCGGCAGAATCAGATGCAGCAGGCAATGATGCAGCCGCAGATGCAGGCGCAACCCGCGCAGATGCAGCCACAGCAGGTGGATAATAGCGGCATTATTTGGGTGCAGGGGGAAGCAGGCGCGAAAGCCTATCTTGTAGCCCCAGGCAATACCGTCCAGCTTTGGGACAGCGAAAACCAAGTCATTTATCTGAAATCTGCTGATATGTCCGGTATGCCGTCTATGCGGATATTGGATTACACGGAACGGAACGCCGCTCACCCACAGAAACAGCAGGCCGCGCCGCAAATCGATTTGTCCCAGTACATCACGCGGGATGAACTTGACACCATTCTGGCGGAACGCCTGAAACGACCCGCAAAGACACCAAAACAGAAGGAGGATACTGTAGAAAATGGCTAATCCGATTTTTGAAGCGCTTGGCGGCGCTATGTCACCGCAGGGCGGTCAAATGAATATATCCACCATGTTCCAGAATTTTATGCAGAATTTTGTCGGCGACCCGACACAAATTTTGCAGCAGAGAATCAATAACGGCGAAATTTCCCAGCAGCAATATAACCAGCTGCGCGGGATTGCGGAAAACATCGTAAACACGCTTTCGCATTAAGACTGACTTTAATCGTGCGCACGATTAAAAATACATACTAAAAGGAGAACTAGTAATGGCTCTTGGTAGTGAAAACGGCCTGTCCGCTTCGGATGTTGCACTGCTTTCCGGCAACAATCGCGGCGGAAATGGTGCATGGAACGGTGAATGGTTGATTGCCCTGATCGTCCTGTTTATGTTCCCGATGATGTTCGGGCGCGGTGGGATGTTTGGCAACGGCGGCAACGGAAACGACGGCGGGAACGGCTCTGCCTATATCCCGTACGCAATTAGCACAAACGGTGCGCTGACACGCGCCGATCTGTGCGAGGAGTTCAATAACAATAGCCTCCAGAACGCCGTGCGAGGAATCCAGCAGGGAATTTGTGACGGCTTCTATGCAATGCAGGGATCCATTAACAATCTCGGCGTGAACGTCATGCAGGGCTTTAACGGCGTAAATCAGGGTCTGTGCAATCTCGGCTACAACATGCAGCAGGGGTTCAACGCCACCCAGGTCGCCATGATGCAGGGCGACAACGCAACTCAGCTCGCCATTACGCAGGGCAACAATGCTATGCAGATGGCTATGATGCAGGGCAACAACGCGCTCCAGGCGCAGTTTGCCAACTGCTGCTGCGAGAATCGCGCCGGTCAGGCGGACATTAAATATCAGATGGCGACCGATACATGTGCAGTAACCACGGCGATTGCAAACAGCACACGCGACACCATCGACAATCAGAACAGCAATGCCCGCGCGATTTTGGACGCGCTGAACCAGAATTACATCCGCACGCTTGAGAGTGAGAATCAGTCCCTGAAACTGTCCGCGTCTCAGCAGGCGCAGAACGCGGCAATCGGGGCGATGATTTCCGCAAGTGAGGCAACCATCCTGCGTCGGACTGGCGCGGAATGCCCGACACCGGCCTACGTGGTACAGCCGCCCACGCCGGTTAATTTCCCGACCAACTGCTGCGGCACGGTCAATTTCGGCGGAAATGGCTGCGGCAACGGCTGCGGCTGCTAAACGCACGAAAAAAAACACACGAGTGTGATCATAAACGCACGCGTGCAATACAGCAACTTTTTCCGAAATGGGAAATGTTCGGCCTATGCCGATTTTGAGACAAACAGCGGCGGGGTAGGTCTATCCTGCCGCTGTTTTTTAGAAAGGACTGATAAAATGGCTGCTGAATTTACCAATAATTCCGTGCAGACGATTCTTCCCGGTCAAAACGCCGCATTTACTGAGACGCCGGTTAAATGCAGCAACGGGAACGTCACGCACCGAGAGGGAAGCGGTATTTTTACCCTTAAGGGGCGCACGAATCAGTGTCACGCCCGGTATCGCGTTACATTTAACGGCAATATCGCGGTTCCGACCGGCGGTACGGCTGGCGCAATCTCTATTGCGCTTGCAATCGCAAACGAGCCGCTTTATAGCACGATTGCAACC
The DNA here is from genome assembly GCA_910586575.1 of uncultured Clostridia bacterium. Lineage (GTDB taxonomy): Bacteria > Bacillota > Clostridia > Oscillospirales > Butyricicoccaceae > QXXE01. The sequence continues at coordinate 25,630 of CAJUJQ010000030.1, forward strand.
GTTACCCCCGCTGCCGTCGAAAACTATTTCAATGTAGCGGTTTCTGCGTTCATTGAGGTCGAACGCTGCTGCTGCTTGAATGTCGCCATCGAGAATGTGAGCACTCAGGCGATTAACCTTGCCAACCCCAATCTCATTATTGACCGCGTGGCTTGAAAGGAACTTTAACAATGGAAAAAATCTATGATCTGAAAGAAAAGCTCTGCGAAGAGCTGGAAGAATACGCCCGTAAGCAGGACTTGGGCGCGGGCGATTTAGAGG